>DAOWEO010000161.1 GCA_030638415.1 Bdellovibrionales bacterium
AAACCAATACTCATACTCTCATCCTAAACCAGTTTTTTTTATAGATATGCAAAAAAATGGATACAATTTTAATACAAAATCACTTAAGTATTTCTCTTTTGGCCAGCAGAGAATGTTAGTTGCTTTGCTCTGGGTACAAACATTAGTTAATTTGGACTTAAAACACTACAAGAAAAAAGACCTTAATTCATGGCCATATCTTCGCTTTAATTTAATTGCAACCTTAGACAACAAATTTTATGAAAACTACCTATTCGGAGCTCAATATCTAACCGTTATCAAGGATGACTTGCAAGGAGCAACAGACCTATATCTTCAAGGATTAAAAATTTACCCTAACGATTACAATCTAAACTTTGCTGCCGGATACCATTTTTATTTTGAATTAAACAAAATTAAAGAGTCGATTAATTTTTTTAAGGTAGCACTAATATCACCGAAGGCTCCATCATATCTACCGTCACTTATTGCACGACTAGAGACTCAAAGAAACAATCCTAAAGTCGCATTTACTTTTCTTTTCAGTATTTATGAACAAACTACCACAACAAGTCCCCTATATAAGTATTATCACCAAAGATTATATGATATCAAAGCATTTATTGACTTAGAATGTCTCAACAGCGGTCAAGAAAAATGCTCTTTAAAAGATTTTGACAATAACTACTACATAAAAAAAGGTAAATCTTTCACTAGCATAAGCAAAAGATTTCCCATCGAAATATTTAAAAAAAGAAACAATTAATAACCATTTTTTTGTATGACTAACGATTTTTTATCATCAATAGTCATTTGGCTCATTAGGGTAACTGTCTTACTATCACTACTAATAACTCCAGATACAACCGCCGTAAATGAAGTCGTAGTAGCACCACTTGTACTACCAAAAGGACCGACAGCAGTTACTGCTACGTTACCTTTATTGCCTGAATAGTAAAAGTTTCCTGCACTACATACAACACCATTTATACCAGTAGGGTAATTCAAGTGGTCACTAGCAAAGCCAACACTATAATATCGTGAAGAAGCCCCCAATTGAGAATCGTGAGCAGCCTGATCTGATCCAAGTGGAACATAACCCATATCAAATAAGCAGGTTGCGTAGGAATCAGCATCTCCCATAAAAGTTACTTCAGACATGTAAATTGCTGAAAGAGCAAGCTTTCCTTCTGACATCTTTGCCTTAGATTGGTATTTTTTGAAATTTGGTATTGCTACCGCAGATAAAATTCCAATAATAGCCACAACCACCATTAGTTCTACAAGTGTAAAACCTCTCTCTGATAACTTCATTACTTCTCTCTTTTGTAAACTCATGCAAACTCCTTATAGATATTTGATTAAATATTATTTTAACGACCTATTTTAATATTTCTTTATAGTACTCCATTTTTTATTCCGAGCAAGTATTCTTTTTTTTTCCCTTTTAAATCAATGAGTTATAAAGTCGCTCTTTTTTGAGTACTAAATAATTTTTTACTATGCTGACCACCCCAGTTGTACTATCCAGCTGCCTGAAAAATTGGAAGATACATCGCAATAAGAATGAAACCAACAGCGCCACCTAGTATTACTATAATAATAGGTTCAATCATCTGGGTCATACCGGCCACTAAATCATTGACCTCTTGCTCAAAGACATCTGAAACCTTTTCTAACATCTGATCAAGAGCTCCAGTCTGCTCTCCAACCTTAATCATTTGTCCCACCATCGACGGGAAATAAGATATTTGCAAAATCTGCTCTGTTAATGTTTTTCCCTGGACAACAGCGGTTCTGATCATTGATACATCATTTTTAATAATAACGTTATCAATGGTATTCTCACAAATTCTCAATGAATCAATCAGGCTCACCCCTGCGGCTAGCATAGTAGCCAAGGTTCTTGAAAATGAGCTTAGACTTCCTTTAATAATAATTCCACCAAAAATTGGTGTATACATCATTAATAAATCAAAAAACTTTCTCCCCTCATCAGTAGCTCGAATAGCTTTAAGTATAATTATTAATCCAACACAAGCAGCCATAATATATAAATATTGCTTCTGTAAAAACTCAGATGCATCTATCACCATCTGGGTGGGGACAGGCATTTCATTTCCAGATGATATAATCATCTCCTGAAACTGGGGTACAACAAAAATTAACATTCCAGCTATAACACCTATTCCTACAAGAACAACAATTGCAGGATACATCATTGCAGACTTTATTTGACTTTTTGTTTTCTGCTGTTTCTCCATATGAATTGCAAGCTTATCTAAAATTTCATCTAAAATACCACCCATTTCACCAGCACGGACAAGATTACAGTATAGTGCAGAAAACCCCTTCTGCTTTTCCATTGCATCTGCCAATGTACTCCCTTCACCAACATCAGATCCAATTCTTTTCATTGATTTTCTTAAAGAAGGATGTGTTTCTTGCTTATAAAGTAGTTCCAAACTTTGTAAAATTGGAATACCTGCATTGATCATAATAGCAAGACGCTTGGTCAGACTAGTCAACTCTTTTGTACCAAAAGATCTAGCATAGCCAGCTTCAACCATCCATTCTCCAAAATCAAACTCCAAAATTGATGGAGGAGTTATCTGGCGTGGTCTCAAACCTCGGCCTCGTAAAAGCTTACGTGCCTCTCGTTTATTATCTGCCTCAATGTCACCTTTCGCTCTATTCCCTTGCGCGTCCAGCCCTTCCCATTTCCACTTACCCATTATTCACCTAAAATGACTCTTTCTTTTGACGGCCTACTTTCACTGATTTCGGACCAATCATTTGTTCTAGTTCGTCTGGCATTGTTGTATAAGTTAATGCCATATCTGCCGTAATCTGCCCCGTTTGTAACAAATGCTGCAGACTCTGGTTCATTGTTTTCATTCCGGTCTTCTCCTGACCAACTTGCATTTGAGAATAAACTTGATGCAATTTATCTTCCCTGATTAAATTTCTAATCGCTGGATTAGGAATTAAAATTTCCTGACACAATGCTCGCCCTTTTCCAGAGGTTGTAGGAAGCAACTGTTGTGCTACAACTCCTTGCAATACAAATGATAAAAGAGTTCTAATTTGTACCTGTTGATCTGCAGGAAATACATTTATAATTCTATTAATTGTTTGAACACATGAGTTAGTGTGTAGGGTTCCAAATACCAAATGACCAGTCTCCGCTATTTCCAAGGCTGCTTCAATTGTTTCAGCATCACGAAGCTCTCCGATAAGAACAATATCTGGGTCTTGCCTTAGTAAGCTTCTTAAACTCTTCGCAAAGGATAATGTATCTGTTCCTACCTCTCGCTGATTTACAATACATTTTTTATGCGTATGAACAAATTCAATAGGATCTTCTAATGTTACGATGTGTCCTGACTCCTCACTGTTTAATCGGTCAACAAGTGAAGCCAGAGTTGTTGATTTTCCTGAACCAGTTGGACCAGTAACTAAAATAAGTCCATTACTAACTTCTGTCATGGTTAATAATACATTTGGTAAATTTAAACTTTTAAAATCAGGAATGATTGTTGGAATCTGACGGAATACTGCTGATATACCATCTTTAGCATAAAAGACATTTGCTCTATAGCGTGAAAATCCCTTGATGCCAAAAGCAAAATCAAGCTCCATATTTTTTTCAAAGTCATTACGCTGCTCTTCAGTTAGTACCTGATATATCAAGCGTTTTGTATCTGTAGAAGTTAGCACTGGCAGTTTGACCCTAATAATCTCTCCATTTATTCTCATTCCTGGTGGGGTTCCCACTGACAAATGCAAATCGGATGCCCCAGCATCCACCATGGCCTTAAAAAGTTTTTGAATCTGTAAATTCTCATTACCTGATTTTTTCTCTGACATTTTATACCTTTTATAGTTTATCGGAACTAGAGTTACTAACAGCCTCTTCTAATGTTGTCGCACCTTCATGAACCTTCGTTAAAGCAGACATTCTCAATGTTTTCATTCCCTCTTTGATTGCAAGGCGTTTCAAATCATCTGCAGAAGGATTTCGTAGTATGAGATCACGAAGAGCAGGGGTCATTTCCATAACTTCATAGATAGCAACTCTCCCTTTATATCCTTTACCACCACATGTATCACATCCTTCACCTTCATATACACGCACTTTTTCAGCTGTCTTTGAACTATAGCCAGAAGCAATTAACTTTTCCTTACTGACTTCAATACGTCTTTTGCAGTTTGGGCAAATTCTTCTGCAAAGTCTTTGAGCAACACAAACATTCAATGCCCCTGTAACAAGAAATGGCTCTATTCCCATGTTTAGTATTCTGGTGACGGTGGACGGAGCGTCATTTGTATGCAAAGTAGAGAGGACCATGTGCCCAGTTAGTGCAGCTTCAACAGCGATCTCTCCCGCTTCATAGTCCCTTATTTCACCAACCATTATTATATCAGGGTCTTGCCTCAGAAAAGATTTTAGTGCTGTTGCAAAAGTAAGTCCCACATCTTTTCTAACATTAACTTGATTAATTCCCTCTAGGTTAAATTCACAAGGATCTTCAGCAGTAGAAATATTTACTCCAACCTTGTTAAGGTCTGCAAGAGCAGAATATAACGTTGTTGTCTTGCCAGAACCGGTAGGACCTGTCACTAAGCACATGCCAAAAGGCTTTCGGATATTTCTTTGAAATATATCTATTTGCTTTTGTTCGAAACCAAGCTTGGTCATATCAAGCTCTAAATTAGAAGAGTCAAGCAGGCGAAGACAAATTTTTTCCCCAAACAGAGTGGGAAGTGAAGATACACGATAATCAATAGGCTCTCCACCTATTTCTAATTTGATACGTCCATCCTGTGGTTTTCTTTTTTCAGATATATCCAATTGAGCCAAAATCTTTAAGCGGGAGATCAGTGGAGCCTTCATCGCCTTAGGAAAATCGTAAACTTCTGCTAATGTTCCATCAATTCTAAAGCGGACACGAAAACGTTTTTCATATGGCTCAACATGAATATCACTAGCCCCTTTTGAATAAGCTTCTGCTAGAATCTTATTCACAATAAAAATAATATCGTCACCAATATCTTCAGCACTTACATCTTCATCCTCAGTAATATTACCTGCCTTTACCTCTCTTACTGTACCCACTAATTCGTCGACAGATACAGTAACTCGCTCAAAGACCTCTTTCCACGCCTGTAAGCTAGTCAGCATGAACTCAACATTACCCTGAAAGAGAGTCCTTATCTCTGCGGCTTCTTCAATTATTGAAGGATCGAAAATTGCAACTGTTATTACTTTTGCACTTTTCCCAATAGGTAGTAAGCGATGCTTAATAATCTGTGCTTTTTTCAAAGTATTTAATACACTATCTTCAATACGGCTTTCAGCAATATTTACATACGGAAGCTTGTAATTTTGTGCAACCATCTGTGCAAATTTGATGTCATCAAAGAACTTATACTTAAGCAGCCCAAGTTCTGATACTATTTTGGGATTTTTATCTAATAATAGGGGGCGCAAATCCTTAAGAGGGACCATACCTGTTTTACTAATAACATCTGAAAATTCCTTACGAAACATACACCCTCTTTTTTTTAACTTATCGTATTTTAAACTACAAACTTTCTTCTATTTGTAACAAAGGAAAAAAGTGCATGATTACTATAGTGTTTTACTTTATTTAAGATCAATATTTAATACTCAAATCTTGATAAAATATCATAGCTAGGACACTTCTTTTTGACTAAATCAATCTCTGCAACAAGTAATTTCTTTTTAAGCCTCGCTTGTTCATAGCCCAACCGTAAAAGTATAAATTTGAGTTTATTTATTGTAGTAACACGCTTCGAAGGAGTTTTTTTAATGAGAACCATGTTCTTTTCAATTAGATTATTGACCTTTATATTTAGAGTTTCAAAATACTCATATTTTTTTGATAGTTTAATACAAAACATATCAGCTTCCACTATTCTTGCCTCACTTTTGATAGATAAAAGTATGCATAGAATGGCAAATAAAACAAAATCATTGGTTTTCAAAAAAATCATCATCCTCATATAGTGCTTTTCCACCCATTTGTTCTGAGTTTGTAGTATCTCGCAGCAAGGAATTTTCATTACCAGGCTCAGTTCCCTTCACAAAAACTTCCATAATTGAGTCACCGCCAAATCCAGAAACAATCTGTCCAGATTTCTTATCTATCTGCACATTTAAAATATCACCAGGCTCCTGAAAATCACTTTCCCCGTATTTTACAATATGGCTTTGCATAAAATCTTTCCAAATAGGCAGAGCTGATTTTGCACCAGTCTCTCCCCATCCGAGAGTTTGATTATTATCAAACCCTGTCCAAACTCCTACTGTCACTTTTGACGAAAATCCTACAAATAATGCATCAATATAATTATTTGTAGTACCTGTTTTTCCGGCTAAAAAAGAACTAATGCCTTTAGCACTTCTACCGGTACCATTTAGAACAACTCCTTGCAGAAGTTTAGTCATAATATAGGCTAAGCGTTTATCGTAGACCTGTTCTTGAGATAAGTTCAATAGAAATGGATTAGGAGCAATGTCATCTTCTATGCCTTTGTCTTCTCCAACAACAACTTCACTATCTGCAACTTGCTCTTGCTCACTAACTTGTAACACCTCTTCTGACTTATGCTTCCATGTTGCCTTTTTATTTTCATCAATCGTATAACTAATTCCATCTCGGTCGATAATGGAGATAATTGATTTTGCATCAACTAATTTACCACCATTGGGGAAGATAGCGTATGTAGATGTTAAATCAAGGAGGCTAATCCCAAATGATCCTAAGGCAACACTTAGATCAGGGGGAAGTTCAACATTATTTCCCATTCGTTGAACAAATTTAGTAATTTTACTAACTCCTAAATCCTGTGCAACTTTTATAGCAGGAACATTACGACTATGTTCCAAAGCTTCACGCAACGTAATTGGTCCCTTAAATTTTCCATCATAATTACGAGGCTTCCAATTCAGTGAATCATCGACTCCTCCAAGTGATTCAGGAGTATCCAAGATAATTGATGCGGGAGTATATCCATTTTCCAATGCGACAGCATAAAGAACTGGCTTGAAGGAAGACCCAGGTTGCCGAGAGGATTGAATAACTCGATTAAACTGAGACCTTTTGAAATTATCACCACCCAGAAAGCTAACGATCTCTCCCGAATGTGAATCAATTGCGACCATTGCCCCTTGTACTTCAGCTTTTTGTTCCAACTGACATAAAAGAAATTTTTGTTTTTTGACTAAGGAAATATTGGCATATTTTTTATAACGCTCCCTGAATGATTTTTCTGCCACTCTCCATGCGGAAGTGCTCTTTCCTGATGATTCCACCCATATAACGTCTCCAACATTTAAAATTGTTGTAGGCTTCGTTACATATGGAAAATATTGTCGTTCATCACTAATCGACCTTTCATGTGCCCAACGAAAAAACTTGTATGGAATAACTCCTCTGATTCCACCAATCGATACATAAATAAGTCGAGAGCTGTTGTCCACTTTTATTACAACTGCCTGATAAAGCTTATTCTTTTCAATTTGTTGAACAAAGCTATCAAATTCGCTGTTACCGGCGATAAACTTAGTATTTTTCACTTCCATTCGAAAACTACTTCGGTCCTCTGCAGTTATATTGAACTTCTCTTCATCAAATTCTTGCTCATATTTACGTTTATAATCATCTTGTAAGAGAAAATATACTGAACTGTCTTTCAATGCTTTTGTTCTGTAATTTACAATGTACTCACGCATTTTTTCTGGTGTAGATATGTCAATCTTTTTAATAGGTCCACTGAAACCTTGCCTTTTATCTATATTGCGCAGTCCCACAATCATCGTTCTTTCTGCCTGTTTTTGAAGTTCATAATCAAGAGTAGTCTGTACTTCAAATCCTCCTCTTAAAAAATTTTTGTCTCCAACTTTTGCAATTACACGTTGCCTAACCCAGTCAGTAAAATATCCCGCCTTAAATTCTTCACCTTTGCGTAAAAAATATTTAATCTTCTCACCTAAAGCATCAGTATACTCTTTTTCCGTAATACGCTTTGTTTCAAACATTCTTTTTAAAACATATGCCTGTCTAATTTTTGCATAACGTGGATTCACATATGGCGAGTATTTACCAGGAGCAACAAGGAGACCTGCAACAATCGCACTTTCAGCTATTGTTGCCTCATATAAATCTTTATTAAAATACCCCTGAAAAGCAGTTTTAATTCCATAATAGCCACCTCCGAGATATACCTGATTTAAATAAAGATATAATATGTCTTTTTTAGAAAATCTCTTTTCTATTTTTTGTGCCAGTAAAAAATCTTTTATTTTTCGTGCATAAGACCGCTTACGTGATAACAATAAGGACTTAGCAACTTGTTGGGTAATAGTACTACCACCTTGGACAACTTTCCCTGCTTTTAAGTTTGCAATAAAAGCTCGTAAAACCCCAAGATAATCAACACCCGTATGATTAAAAAAATTATCATCCTCTGCTGACAAGAATGCATCTACAATCCGTTTTGGTATCTGTGAGACTGCTACGACCTCTCTATTTTCTACCCCTATTTTTGCTAACACAACCCCATCTTTAGAAAGGATATGAGATGCGATGGCGGGCTTATAATCTGATAGTTTTACAATTTCAGGAAGATCATATGAGTAATATATTACGACTCCTGCCCCACAAATAATAGTCAAAATAAAAAAACCAAATAAAAAACTAAATACTAATAATATTTTTTTTATCATTTATAAATCCAAATTATCTTTTAGATGCTCTATGTTATATTTTAATTGTAAAGTTACCATTTCACTAATCTTTTTTGCTTTCATTATATACTTTGCCATCATATCAGATGAATCCATTTTAAAATTATATTTAGGTAAGTTAACTCGCAAATCAACAATTTCTAACCGTATTTCCATTAGAGATGCCTCTTTTTCCATGTTACCAATTAAGAACCCAGAAGAATCACTTAAGGAGATATTTCCCTCAAGAGGATTCATTCCAATTAGGTAATCAATTGCTAGCTGCTTTTTAAAAGTAAATAGGTCAAACTTTTTTCCTATAGTTGATATATCCTCACCAACACTACGAGTAAGGCATAAATTATCAAATAACTGCTGATATAAGTCTCCTTTATAGGAGAAGTACACATCTCTAGATTTTGTCGAATACAATGGGACCATCAGGTTATATTTTAAACTAGAAATCCTCTTCCCTTTAAAATCTTTTAATAAAATATTTTCAGCAACCTTTAACCATTCTTGAGAATATAGAGATAACCCTTTAGTTTTTTCAAAAAACAGGTAGAGCTTCCACTCGATATGAGATAGTTTCGTTCCTGCTGCATAATATGCAGCCACGACGGCCCCGAGTCCTATACCTGATATTGAAGATACACGAATACCTTTTTTTTCAAATTCTTTGAGCAGTTCTATTTCAGCAAAAACTCTAGATCCACCAGATCCCAAAAAGAGTCCTATCGCAATACTATTGTTTTCAACATTAGTATTCTCACCTTTATATGGTTGTGATATGGGGCCATATGAAACACTATT
Source organism: Bdellovibrionales bacterium (assembly GCA_030638415.1). Classification (GTDB taxonomy): domain Bacteria; phylum Bdellovibrionota; class Bacteriovoracia; order Bacteriovoracales; family Bacteriovoracaceae; genus DAOWEO01. The sequence continues at coordinate 9,548 of DAOWEO010000161.1, forward strand.
TTCTTTTTCACTATAATTAATAGAGGGAGATAACTGCTCTTTTTCTATTACAGGCATCGCAACCGTTACGTCCATTGTCGGTTTTGATTTTACAATATCAACTGCAGAACATGATGCGAGTAGATATACTATAAGCAATATTTTTATAAGGTGCTTAGTCATCAATACCTGTTACCATTTTCAAATTCTTTGAAAGAATATTAATTTTAACATTTGCCTTATCTAGCTCTTGTTGGCAAAAATTGAAAAGTTCAACACCTTCTTCAAAAACTTTAAGACTTTCTTCTAAATCAATATCGCCAGCTTCTAGTTTTATAACTATTTTCTCTAGAGTAGATAATGATTGCTCAAAACTTTTCTTTTGTTTCTCCATAGTGCACCACCTTTTTTTCCGTGTTATTAGGGTAAAGCGTCAATAAGACGACATCTTACTGAAATATTATAACATCTTGATCAATCAAATTTCCATAACTTATTAATAATACAACCAAACGTTCCTTCTTATGTATAACGGACAATTTTGCCTAGTGTGGAATTTTTGGCACTAAGTTTGCTAAAATATTATTGATACGTATGACTACACTAGGAGGGTGTCGTTTGAAAAATATTTGGGTTTCAGTTTCGGGAGCACTAGCACAACAAAAAAGTGTTGAGACAATTGCAAATAATGTTGCAAATGCCAATACTCCTGGATTCAAAAAGGACCAACTTGTTTTCAAAGAGTACCTAACTGCTTTAGATAAAGGTGTTGAGGATATTGACCTCCCCAACAAGGAGTGGAAACCTAAAGATTTCTATAAAACACATGGTGCACAAAATTCTTACGTAAAAGTCGATGGAAGCTTTACCAACTTCCAGCAGGGACAATTAACTCCAACCTCCAATCCACTAGATCTAGCACTGAGAGGAAAAGGTTTTTTTGAAGTACTAACTCCTAATGGCATCAGGTATACACGTAGAGGAATCTTTACAATTTCTAACCAGGGAGAAATGGTCACCGATCAAGGCTACCCTGTTTTAAATAAAATGGACTGGGCAACCATACAAGAGAAAGTTGCCGAGAACATTCCAAACCCAGCAGAGCGTAAAATATCTCTTGGAGCTGGGAATATAACAGTCAATATGCAAGGTGAGATTTTCCAACAAGGAAAGAAAGTTGGCGACCTATCTGTCGTGGAATTTAAAGACATGCATACTCTAAAAAAAGAAGGTAACTCTCTTTTTATCAATGTGGAGCAAGCCAATATAGCACCAGATGTTAAAACTGTTGTTAATCAAGGTTTTGTCGAAGAGTCAAATGTGAATGCTGTTTTAGAAATGTCCGCACTAATAAAAGCAAATAGACAATTTGAATCAATTCAAAAGGCCATGAAGGCATATGACTCAATAACCGGCAAAGCCGTAAATGATATCGCGAGGTTCTAGTGAAATTTTTTATAATTATATTAACTTTTTATTTTTTCAGTTTTCACGCTCATGCTTTAATGAAAGCACTAAATACTGCTGCGACGGGGATGACTGCTCAAGAGGCAAATGTAAATACAATCTCCAACAATATTGCTAACGCGAATACCACTGGATTTAAAAAGTCACGTGCAGAGTTTGATGACCTACTATATGAAACTGTAAAAGAAGCAGGATCTAGATCTAGTGCAACAACTCGTTACACTGTTGGAGTACAAGTGGGAACTGGTGCCAAACTATCTGCAACGAGAAAAATTTTCCAACAAGGTAATCCTCAAATAACCAACAGACCATTTGATTTCATGATAAATGGAGACGGTTTTTTTGCTATTGTCATGCCAAATAATAATGTTCGATATACTCGTGATGGATCTTTCAATGTAGATCAAACGGGAACATTGGTCACTAAGCATGGACACAAAGTTTTTCCAACCTTAACAATGCCTCCCGGTACTCTTACTGTACAGGTTTCTGAAACAGGCAATGTTGATGCATATGTAAATGGACAAGTTGAACCTATCAATGTCGGTCAGATTCCTGTTTTCACATTTATAAACCCCGTTGCCTTAAGATCATTAGGTAAAAATTTATTTGGTGTAACTAGCTCAAGTGGTGCCCCCTCTCAAATGATTGCAGGAAATGAAAATGCAGGAGTTATTATGCAAGGAGCATTAGAATCATCAAATGTCAGTATTATGACCGAAATGACAAATTTAATAAAAGCGCAGCGAGCCTATGAGATGAACTCTAAGGTAATGGGTATAGCAGACCAAATGCTACAAACGGTAAACAACATCAGGTAATAAATGAAGAAATCTCTGGTTTTTATATTCTTCTTACTCTCTTCACTGTCAATATATGCAGAATGCAATATTGAGCTTTTTTCCTCAACCTATTACTCCACAGGAAAAGTACTAACAACTAAGCAAGTAATAAAAAGCAGTTCTTGTGACACTAAGATTAATCATGAATTAACTAATATGTTGGCCAGTGCCAATGGTAATTTAAACACGGAGCACTTAAAAAGAATTATTCAAGAAAAAAACAGTCAACAGATTCTTATAACTCCTAAGTATATTTTAGTTTCACCTATTTCAAGTTTAATCCCTACTAATTTACTAAAACCAAATCAACTGATTGCTGCTGCTGAAATAAAATTTCAAGACAGTGTTATTCATCTATCTAGTGAAGAAAAACTTAAAGTAATAATTGGCACTAACAAACTGATAGCAGGAAAGCAGACTGTTAAATTCAATCTGACAAACATCACAACCGGACATAGAAGTTCTTTATGGGTTCACTTGTACGTAACATCACAAATCACAGCACTTATTTCAACTTCTCAAATAATGGCATATTCACCTTTACGTGATATTAAAACCAAGATAATAACTGTTGAGTCACCAGAAAACTTCATTACAAATTTAAAAGATATACATTTTTACCAAGCACGTACATTGTTGTTACCAGGCAAGCCTCTGCAACACCACAATATCTCGCCAATTATATTAGTCAAAGCAGGCACTCCGGTAAAAGTCATACTGAAAAACAAAGGTATAACTCTTATTACCACGGCAATACCCTTTCAAAATGGGACAATTGGAAAACAAGTAACACTTAGAAATATAAAATCAGGAAAATCAATCACTGCTACAGTTTCTAACTTTAATGAGGTGGAAATAACATTATGAAACAAATCTTTATTATACTAACATCCCTTTTAATAACTAGCTGCAGTAGTATGGTCTCAGGATATTACAAACAACTTGATGGTAATAAGTCACAAACAAAAAATAGCAAAAAAAGTTTTTCTCATTTAACTGCCGGCCAGCGTAGTCAGAGTTCTGAATATAATAAAATACTACTTCCATCGACTAAAAGGCTATACACCAATAGAAACACTAATCACAAAAAGACAAGAGTACTAGCTGATAACTTTCACAGCTCTGATAACCAGGCAAGTCTATGGACCACTCCACATGCGACTAACCTTTATACAGCTCAATCTTCTATTACTAGTGGCGACATTGTAATAATTAATGTTCTCGGAGATCTAAAATCAGATATTGCTAGTGAACTAAAAAGAGCTTTTCCTGTCAAAATAAAAAAACATGCAAATAAATCTCTCAATAAAGAAGAGAGTGCTAGTAACAAGACCAGTAAGGAAGATTCATCTGATGAAGGTTTAACTAAAATACACGACAGAATTTCCAGTATTGTTGTTGATAGTATAAGTGACAGCTATATTACCATCCGAGGTAAAAAAGAGTTGATGTACCACAATAATAAACACTCCGTTGAAATACAGGCACTGGTTAATAAAAAGGATATTAGTTCTAACAACTATATTAAATCTGACTCCATTATTGAAAAAACGATTAGGGTTTTATACTAAGGTGAAAATATGACAAAAATTTTAATTACAATGACACTTCTTTTTTTAAGTTTATCATCACTACAGGCCGTAGAAGTACGGCTCAAAGACTTATTAACCGTAAAAGGAGTCCAAAGCAATCCTATTATTGGATACGGATTGGTTATAGGACTAAACGGTACCGGTGATGGAGGTGGAGAGATCACCAACCAATCGCTAACCAAGATGTTTCAGAAGCTAGGACTAAACCCCAAGCAAGAGCTTAGCTCTAAAAATGTTGCTGCCGTTATTGTAACTGCCAAGCTTCCTCCATTTGGTAGAATTGGCCAACTCATTGATGTTACAATTTCATCTATTGGAGATGCTTCTTCATTAGCTGGAGGAACGCTATTAGTTACTCCCCTAAAAGCAGGGACAGGAGATGTATATGCGTTGGCATCTGGAGCACTCTCCATAGGTGGACTAGTTAAAGGAAATAAGAGATTTCCAACAACCGCCATGATTCCACAAGGAGCAACGGTTCAAAAAGAGCTCGAACTTAATTTTAATAAAAAACGAAGTCTTAGACTCAGTCTTAAAAATCCAGATTTTACCACTGCGGCCCGAATTGAAAAAACAATCAATCAATCTTTAGGTGGTCTTTTTTGTAAAGCAAAAGATGCTACAACTTTAGATTTAGTTATTCCTACAAATTATAAGAGAAATGTTATTCCGCTTATGGCAATTATCGAAAACCTTAAAGTACATACTGACCAAAAAGCCAAAATTGTGATAAATGAAAAAACAGGCACAATCGTAGCGAGTGGAGATATTAAATTATCAGAAGTTGCCATAAGCCACGGAGATCTGTCTGTAAGTATTGGAGGCCAAGGTGAAGGTGCCACGAAACACCTTCACCATATGAAAAAAAATACTACACTAAATGACTTAGTTCGTAGCTTGAATGCTTTAGGTGCTTCATCAGAGGATTTAATCTCCATTTTTCAAACACTTAAGAAAAACGGAGCCCTTATCGGAGATATAGAGCTCTTTTAGGAGAAAAATTTGCTCTTTTTTTTAGAGTGGATTTTTCTGCCTACTTAGTGGTAAAATAATAGCAGGGTAAATTAGGTTGATTTTCCCAATAAGTAACTAGGATGGTTAATGGAAATAAACGCAGCAAGGCCGAGCATTCCCGTAAAGCCTCAAAAATCAGAAAATAGCGAGCAGTATATTCCTGAGCCTTATAAAAAGGTAGCGAAAGGAATGGAGTCTCAATTTGCTCAATTTATGGTTGAACAGATGCAAAAGACAGTAAAGAAAACTACTCCGGAAAGTAGTGCTGAGCGCTACTATAACTCTCTCATTACCCAAAAAAGAGCAGACAGACTAAGTGACAAAGGTGGTTTAGGAATTCAAAAAATGATTCTAAATCAAGTTTATCCTAATAGGCTGAGAAACAAAATAACTTACGAAGCCTATAAACAACAGCAGGCAAGTCTCTTACAAAAAAGAGATGCAATCAAGATGTCCCCTTCAAGACAAGCAGAGATCACAAAAGGCAAGGAGTCCTTATGAGCGAAGTAGCAGCAACTAGATCAAATTTTTTCCTAAAAAATCCTAGTGCACAATCTAAAAAAGCTAATGCCCTACGTAGCAAGGCTCTACAACGTAATGAGACAAATAGAGCTCAAGAAATCAAGTCGACTACTGGCAAAGATGCCAAAGTAGCGATTTCGGATTCCATTAAAGACTTTGCACGTATTAAAAGGTCTGTTGATGCATCGGCTCCTATTGATAACTCTCAAAAGATGGCCGATATTAAAGCAAAAATTCAAAATGGGACATATCAGGTAAATTATGATGCCCTCGCAGATAAAATGCTAATGAGTGAATTCTAAGTTAAGGACAGTATGAACGATAATAATATTATCATTTTTTATTTTCAAGTTACAGATATCTGGAAGCGCTTTTGTGAAGCTCACCAAGAGTTGTTTGAGCTAACCTGTGACGAATATCACTGCCTAATTAAAAACAATATCGAAGAATTAAATATTATTATAGAAAAAAAACAAACTCACATGGAGTATATAAATAGTATAAATAACCTACGTGAAAATATAATCACAGATATTAACTTAACCTATAAAGATGCAAACATAGACAATGTAAAAGATCTCTTAAGCTTCATGTTGGCAACAGACATAGAGCGAGATGAGAAGCATCTACAAAGATTTAACAATTTTCTAATTAGCACTATCGAAAAAATTCAATCACAAAACATGACTAACCAGCAATTTTTGCAAAAAGCAATGACCTCTATTGAAGATGTTAGAGAAAGCCTTTTAGGTAAAAATAAATTTCAAACCTACAACGCTAAAGGTAAAACGCAAAATTTAGCGAGGAGGTTTTGATTGAGTAATAACCTCTTAAACATTGGTAAAAGTGGACTCTTCTCAGCGAAAAAATCCTTAGAGACGACAGGACACAATATTGCCAATGCTGGTACTGAAGGGTATTCACGTCAAAGGACTATCCAGACGACAGCAACACCGATTATCAAAGATGGATTTGTATCAGGAACTGGTAGTGTCACCAAAGGGACTGAAAGAGTACATGACAAATTTTTAGAGAAAAGACTTAATCAAACTCTCAGTAAAAAGCAATTTTACCAAGAGCGTGCAGAGCAACTTTCCCAAGTTGAAAATATATTTAATGAGATTGATAATGATGGTCTAAATAAAACGTTAAATAAATTTTACAATGCCTTTCGAGAACTCGCCAATCAGCCAGAAAATGAGACATTAAGATCAGTAGTTCGCGACACTGCCCAACTTGCGGTAAAAGATTTTCACCGCATAAAAAAAACACTTAATGAAATTTCAACTAATATTGGAAGTAAAATTAAATATGTCGTACAAACGACTAATGAGATGACTAAAGAGATTTCTCATCTTAATAAAGAGATTAGAGCACTAGAAGTGACCGGTGGGCAAACAGGAGATCTTAGAGATCAACGAGATTTGCTTGTACAGCACTTATCTAAAAACTTTCAAGTTACCACCTATGTAGATGACAAAGGAAGTTTTGTTGTTAATGCAAAAAATGTTGGAACACTTGTGGCCGGTGGACAGTCTATCGATCTAAATGCAGGCCCAGCCTCAAAAGAAAACTCATCAAGTAATACCGATGGATCATATGAAGTATTTTTTAATGATCGCCCCGGATTTCCTGTCTCCAACAATTTTAGGACAGGTGAGCTCTCTGCAGTTTTACAGGTTCGTAACGGTGATATCAGAACACTTCAAGATAAAATAGACAACCTTGCTTTTAATTTTATTAATACTACAAACAGTGTTCATAGCAAGGGTTTTGTAAACCGTGACCTAAAACTTGGACCTAACGGAGAAGCGCCTGCCTTTGATCTTACAGGAAAAACTACAGGGATAAACTTTTTTGCTGAACCAGTATCAAGAGAAGGAGCTGCAGAAAACATGCAGTTATCAGATGCTGTTAAAGAAGATCTTAGTAATATTACCACTGCTCTAAAAGCTAACTCCCCTGGTGATAACCGTATTGCAATTGCTATTTCAAAAATTCAACATGAAAAAATCTATGATCATGGTAGAGCAACAATTGAGGAAGACTATCTAAAAACTATTGCCAACGTTGGACTAGAAGTTGGAAAAGCTAACTTTGATTTTGATCAATCTGAAGGCATCCTTGCTCAAACCAGAGCACTAAAAGAACGGACATCAGGCGTCTCTATCGATGAAGAGACAGCTAATATGGTTCGTTTTCAACACTCATATGATGCATCAGCACGTGTGATGAGGGCTGCTGATGAGATGTTTCAAACCGTTCTAGGTATTAAACGATGAGTCGGGTAACAGAAAATAGTAGCCACGCTGCAATAAGCTATGCCCTTAATAAGACAAAGACTAAATTGGAAGATCTTCAACTCAAAGGATCTACCCTAAAAGCAATATCCAAGCCATCGGATAACCCTATTAGTAATGTGGAAAGTCTGCGGCTTAAATCTACTAAAAGTGATAATGGCCAATATGCTAAAAATATTGACCATGCTCACATGACTCTAAGTACTACTGAGCAAGCTCTCGACCAACTGACTGAGATATTAAGCAAAGCAAAAGAAATTGCAATTGCTCAATCATCAGATATCTATAATGCAGATGTTAGAGGTAATGTCTCCAATGAAGTAATTCAACTCAAAAACCAGCTCGTATCAATTGCCAATCGTAGAAGTGGCAACCGATACATATTTTCAGGCCATAAAACCCTTACTCAGCCGTTTACAGCAGAGGGAGAATATAAAGGGGACAATGGAATCATTGAACTTGAAATAAGCAAGGAGTTCTTCATTCCTGTAAATATAACGGGACGAGAAATTTTTCTACACTCCAAGAAAGGGTCTCCTCAAAATACAGATCAACTTCAACAACCTGAAAAACTACCATCCAGAGGATTAGCTTCTGTAAATCCTCACAAAACTCAAAATGCTCCTACAAATATGTTCACCCTATTGGATGGACTGATTATAGGTTTAGAAAATAACGACAGTGACACTATCAAAATGACCCTCGAGAAGTTTGACGAAAGTCTATCCCATGTCATAACCCTTAGAACCAAGGTTGGATCACTAAGTAACACATTAATGGCAAGCTCAAACCAATTAAGTAAAGATAATATTGATATTGATACTCGTAATAGTAAACTAGTAGATGCAGACATTGCTGAGCTGTATAGTGATCTCAGCAGACAAAAGAGCATCTTAGAAACGACCTATAAGGCCAGCTCAAATTTAATGAACAAAAAACTTCTCGATTTTCTTCACTAAATCTTCCTCTTAAATATCTCATACTCGGTAAATTTTACTTAACTAAACTATTTCTGTCTCTTTTTGCTTGATTTCCTGACCGATTAATATTATAAGTCGATTGTTCCCTGAGAATCAGGAAGGTTCGGACAATAGTTGAGGTTTATATGTTAGTACTGACAAGGAAGCTAGGAGAGAGCATTGCAATTGATGACAACATCAAAATTGTTGTTGTTCAAATCAAAGGCAAGCAAGTTCGCCTCGGTATAAAAGCCCCTAAAGAGACAAAAATTCACCGTGAAGAAGTTTACCAGTCAATTCAAGATCAAAATGAAGAGGCAGCACAAACTGATATTTCTCGTATTTCAGACCTTTCAGACGAGTTAAAGAAATAGTTTTTATTGTTTTCACCTACTTACACTAGTAATAAACTTTCTAGGCAAAAAATTCACTCTTGCTAAATTGTATTCTTGACTGCTATCATCAGAGACAGGACGATACCGTCTTATGCTGTGGAGGAGATACGTGAAAATAACAACTACCAGATTTGGTGAATTAGAAGTTGCCAAGCAAGATATTCTTAATTTTCAAGAAGGCTTATTAGGCTTCGAACAACTTAAAAATTTCTTTGTTGTTGATCCAGGCGACCAGACACTTATTCTATGGCTACAATCTACAGATGATGAAAGTGTTGCTTTCCCTATTATTGAACCTAAGATATTTAAGCCTGACTATACAATTAACTTATTGCCGGTAGAGATGGCCAGTATTGGAATTGAAGGCCTTTCGCAAGCAAGTATTTATACAATTTTAACTATCCCACAAATGGTTACTGATATGAATGCAAATATGAAAGCACCAATTGTCATCAACAACCAAAGTAAAGTTGCAAGACAGATTGTACTTCAAGACAATAAGCTTGATGTTCGCTTGCCAATTTATAAAGCACTTAAAAGCTATATTGTAAGCTTTACCTCTGATGACAGTAAGAGAACTTTTGTTGAACCTGCTAACGAAACAGTTACAGAGCAGAATGAGCAGCAACCTACTCAGCAACCTACACGCAGGGCTGACCTCCAAGCATAATTTAACTTTAAGATTTAATAAAAAAAAGGAAGCAATAAGCTTCCTTTTTTTTTAGATAAATTATAGAAATACTTTTATATATGAGTCTCTGTAGCTGTTTGTGAAAGATTCAGATACATCTTCGCCTCAGCATTAAAAGGCTCTCTTGAGACTACCTTCTCCCACTCTGATTGTGCTTCAATTACACGCCCCATACCATAATACAAAACACCCAAAGCAAGCCTTGCAGGCATATAAGCAGGCTTTTCATTCAATAATTTCTTAAGCTCTTCTAATGCCTTAGAAGTAAAACCACGCTTAGCATATACTTTGGCAACTTTAATTCTACTTTCATAATTATCTGGATCTAAAACAATCACCTTCTCATACTCAAAAAGGGCTTCATCAAAACGATTATAACTTAGATAGAGATCAGCGAGTTCTAAATGCTTCAAAGCAAACTTCTTATTTACATGCTGATCATCTGGAGTAGAAGAATTTGTTGATTTCACTCGTTCACTAGCCTGATTAAAAACTTTTTGCCCTGCTTCATAGTGGCCAATATCATTATAAAGTACTGATAGACTAATCGAAGCATCTGTATGACCTGGATCTAAGCTCAAAACTTTAGTAAATGCCTTGATTGCCTTTCCAATCTCACCTTTCATATGAAAAATATTTGCTAAATAGAAAAATGCTTCTGCATTTTTATCACTCATGTCAATAATTTCACTAAAAACAAATTGAGCTCGATCAAACTCTTTTTTATCAAAAAGATCTTTACCTCTACTCATTAAATCCATCTCTCGTAAATCTTGCACAGATACTCCTTACAAAGCTTGACACGACCTATAAATATTTTTTAATACTGCTTTTTCACTCTTTTTAACCAGAGAGAAGTACTCTTGATAAAATCCAGAACACTCTTTTTTTTGCTTTAATTTTGCATAAGATTTTAAAACTCGCTCAATAGCATGATTACGAATTTCTGTATCATCAAAAGTATCAAGAATTAATTTATACCGATAAACAGCAGCATCATACACTTTCGTCTTAAAATAAAAGTCAGCAATATATTTTTGCTTTTGCTTAATCAGTGCCTCAATACTTTTTACTCGTGCCACTGCTTGTGGAACATATTCAGATTTAGGAAAGCGACGTGAAAGATCACGATAATACTTTACCGACTCATATCCTGACGATAGGTCGCGATCAAAAGAGCTTGGCAACTGATTATAAAAGGACTCAGCTAATCGCCACATAACATATGCAATGCGCTTATGCTTCGGGTGAAAATCCTTAAAGAGTATATATGCCGCTGCTGACTCTACAAAATTATCTTGTTGGAAAAGTATGTCAGCAAGTAGTAACTCAGATGGAGTTGTATAATAACTAAAAGGAAATTTCTTACGTAGCTCATTTAAACGCTCAGTCGCATTTAAATACCTCCCCTTATCCATCATTACTTTGGCTTCTTTAAATAAAACCTCTGCTTCCGTCTTACCCGATGGCCTTGGAGTGGAACATGATGCTAATAAACATAAAAATATCAAAATAGTTGTAAATTTTATTCTCTTCATAATATCAGAATACAGACATTTAATGTGGTTAGTCAAAAAGTGTTTGAATTATTTAGATGCTGTAAGGTAAATCTCTTTATAAACCTCTGTCACCAACAGTTTTACTGCTGCAGCAAGAGGGATAGAGACAATCATTCCTACAATTCCAAGCAGCTGTGAGCCTAAAATTACACTTACCACAACAATTAATGGATGTAGGTCAACAATTTTTGAAACTAAAATAGGAAAGACAATCGCTAAATCTATAATATTTGCAATCACAAATAGCAGCACCACTCCCCAAAAGGTCGGTCCAATTCCATATTCAATAAAGCTCACGACAATTGCAGGCAACATACCTAATATTGGGCCAGCATAAGGTATTATATTTGTTACAGCCGCAATAATACCCCAAATCAGCCAAAAATTAACTCCCATAACCGATAGTCCAATAGTAATAATACTACCAATTAGCGTGGCTTCGATAAATTTAGCAAAAATGTAGTCTCCTAACTTTCTATTAAATTCATGTGTTAAAAAATAAAATCGCTCAAAAATAACATTTGGTGCAATACTTAGCAGTAAATTCCGCATCATACGACTATCACGTAAAAAGAAAAATAGAAAAAATGGTACTAATATCATCCACTCGAACAGCAGTGCTAGCAGCTGTGGAATATATAAAATACCCACCTTAATCTGACCTTTTAGAAATTCAAATGTATCAATTACATAGTGATCTTTTAGCTCAATTCCTGTCTTTTCATATAAAATAGCACTATATTTTCGATAATCTTTAGTAATAAATGACTCTATTTTTGGCATATAGCTATGTAGAGAGCCAACCTCAGTCTGCACAAGTGGCACAACTCTTATAATTGGATAGAGTGTAAAAAATCCAAAAATAAAAAGTAAAATCGAAACGGAAATAGTTTTATTTATTTTTAGTCTTCCCATCCATGGCAGCAATGGAGATAAAATAAGATGTAGAATATATGCAATACCCATTGGAACAGAGAGACGTGGTAAAAATGTTAAGGTAGCAAGACCAAGCATAAGACAAGTTGCGAAAAAGATTAGTCTGCTCCGCTCTTTTTTAAATCTACCTCTGAGACTTTCACGAGATAATATAGGTAGACTATTTTTGGCTTTCATATTGTGCCAGTTGCACTTTCATATGTGCTATTTCAGAAGTTAAAGAAAAAAGTCTTTTGGTAACAATTAGCGAAAGAGATTGTAATAGCTTTGCTGCTAATATAGGTCTTTCATTAATCAAGTTTTCCATATCAGGTTTAAATAGCCCCAACAGACTAGTTGGCTCCATACAAGTTGCTGTCGCTGTTCTCACACTATTATTTTGCAATAGCGCTAATTCTCCAAAGTAATCACCTTTAATCAAACTGATTACGTAACGTAAATCACCAGATGCTTCAGGCTCAAATACCTTATCATCAACAAAAATATCAACCTTACCAGAGAGAATAAAATAAAATCCAACCCCAGGGTCCCCTTGTAAAAAGATATGGTCTCCATTAGAAAATGAGCGGGTATGCATATATTTACTTAATACTCGTAACTCATTCTCTGTGAAATTTTTCAAAATGAGCACATCACGTAAAAACTTAGGTAATGAATCTTTATTATGTGCGAAGAAAGGGTTAGAGAGCCACATATAACGTAAAGTTGACATGTCTATGCGGTCAACTTCACTATCACCTGATTTCATTCTTTCAATAATACTTTTCTCATATGCCATAAATAAAATCCTATAATCAGAAAACCCCTAAGTTCTCTTTTTTAACCCAACCTGAATATTGATTTGGAGCCTCTATATAAACCTGCCCATTATAAAAACGCCCTATAATAAGTGTTAGTCCAGCAGGTAGTTGGCCACTGACTTCATATAGTGAGGACGGTCCCTCTCTCACATCAGCTTGTTTTAACGCAATTGCAAACTGATGGTTATCGACCCATGACAATTTAATTGTATAAGGTAGAGCAGCTAGTAAAACTCCTACTATAATCCAGCGTTTTTTTATAACCCACTCTTTCCAGTATGAAAAAAAGAATAATAAAACCACGGCAAGTGTCAAAATAAGATACCAGTCAGAATGAAGGTTTAATGAAGAAAATAAAATTTTATCCTTAATAGGAAGTGATTCCTCAACTTTTTGTACTTCTAACTTCGTATTAACAACATCTAGATTATGAAATACATCATGCTGAATAAAGCCATTTTTTACCGCAAGCTTGAGATGGTATTTGCCTACTGCCAAGTTCCCTAGCTTTAACTGAAAAGATCCAAAATAATAGTGAAATTTACCTACAGGAAGCTCAGTTTTATGATCAATTAGGTAGTCAACACCCGCGTCAAATTTTTTATCAACATAGAACTTCTCTAATGTCTTTAATGTATCAATTGTGCTATTTTCTTTCATATAACATATTATCTATTTTATACGATTTAAAATCAATAGTAGGAATTTTTTGTGAGGCCATAAATGAACCAAAATACCATCTCAAGTGACATGCAAAATCAAATCGATCAGCTTTTTTCTACCATATTAAAACAACAGACTAAAATTAATCATATTAAAGATGCTGATGAAGACAAAAAACATCTCACTGCAGAATATTTAGACAAGTTTTCTAACCTGCGCGGCAGAGGGTTTTTTTATAACTACTTTTCCACTGGAAAAGGTCATGGGCCATTTACCCAACTAATTGATGGATCAGTGAAGTACGACCTTATTAACTCCATTGGAGTTAACCTTTTAGGCCACTCTCACCCATTACAGATAAAATCGAATCTCGAAGCTGCTTGTTCAGATACAATGATGTGTGGCAATCTGCTTCCATACTCTGAGGCTTATGAAGCCAGTAATATTCTAATAGATGCGGTTAAAGAAAAATCACGACTAAAAAACTTTTGGTTTGCAGGCTCTGGTAGCTTTGCAAATGACACTGCTCTCAAAATGGCCTGGCAAAAGAGGGCTCCACGCCATAAGGTACTGGCCTTCGAAAAAGCTTTCGCCGGAAGAAGTGTTGCAACTCAAGATATTACATTCAATGAGGCATACAGAGTGGATATGCCAAAAAATATTGAAGTCGTTCACATTCCTCACTTTGATCAAAATGATCCTACAAATGCAGTATCTAAAACAATCTCAGCACTAGAAGCAGCATGGACTCAAGATCCAGATGGATATGCCGTTTTAATGTTAGAGTTGATTCAAGGTGAAGGTGGCTTTATTTATGGTGACCGTGATTACTACGTAGCAGTATTTGAATGGGCAAAGCAAAAAAATATTCCAATATGGATCGACGAAGTTCAAACCTTCGGAAGAACTCATCAACTGTTTGCATTTCAAATGTTTGAGCTTGATGAATATGTCGATCTAGTGACAATTGGTAAAGCATTTCAGTCTTGTGGCGTTCTATATACTGACGAAATGTGTCCTAAACCTGGTTTAGTAGCAGGTACATTTAATGGGTCAATTGCCGCACTAAAAATGTCCTATAAGACAGTCAGACTACTTACCGAGGGAAACTTTTATGGACCTAACGGAAGAATGGCTGATCTAGAAAAAAAGTTTAAGCTTGGTCTTGGTCAAATTCAAAAAAACGTTGGTATAGATAAGCTAGGTTACGTTGGTGGGATCGGAACGATGCTATCATTTGAAGTTGGCAAGGCAGACAAAGATGACACTACTAAATTTCTAAAATCTCTATTTGATAACCACATTGTCTGTTTTTCAGCAGGATCCAACCCTACAAGAGTGCGCTTTTTACTACCTATAACCCTGACAGAAGCTCACATTGCAGAGATTATGGATATTATAGAAAAATCAATTAATGATATTTTTTAACTCACAAGAAGGGAGTTATAATGCTTTTACCATTTTATGGAAATTACTTTGCAGGTGAGTTTAACCAACCATCAACCTCCGGGCTCGGCCGTGTCGATCTCTTCACTCAAAAATACTCACCCGCTGATCTAGACAGTGAATTATGGAATATACCGGTTGAGTATAGACACATTTCAGAAGCATTAACTTCTCTAGATGTTGGTTTTGAAAACTTAGAACAAACATTGCTTACTGAGCGGATTATAATAATAAATAATCTTGTAACAATTCTAGAAAAAAACATTAATAATTTAGCCCATGCACTTACTCTCGAAACTGGACGCCCGCACTGGGACTGCCTTGAAGAAGTATCTAGCGCTGTATCTAACATTCCAAATATAATAGGGCATACCAAAAAATTTATAAATACAATCACGACAAATAAAGATGAACAATTCTTTTTTAAACCACTTGGCCCTGCATTAGTAATCGGCTCATTTTCTGAGCCCTTTGCCTTACCATTAGAACAAATATGCTATCTTTTCTTAGCTGGAAATTCCATATTGTTTAAACCATCACAAGAGGTGCTTCATACCGCACAGCTACTCTTTAACTCTTTTCACGAAGCAAGCTTTCCAGCTGGTAGCCTTAATTTACTATTGGGTGACTCGCAGATGTCCACACGTATTTTACAAACAAAAAAAATTAAAAATATTTTTTTCTCAGGAACAACTGATCATGGAAAAGAGCTTGCCACTCTTTTAAAGACAGATCTAACAACTAAGCTCAATCTTCAATTAAGTACTAAAAATAGTTGTATTATCGATCAACATGCAGATATTAGCGCTATTGTACCAAGCCTTATTAAGTCATCTCTGCAAGCTACTGGGCAGTTTTCATCTAGAACGGCACTTGTTTTTGCTCATGCTGATATTATTGAACAACTCATTGATCAAACCCATGCTCTTGCAAAAAAACTGATTATTGACCACCCGTCAGACTTTACAGATGAACCTTTCATGGGGCCTCTTATAAGTGAAAATAGTCTCGAAAGCTATCTGCAATATATGGGGATGGCCAAAAGAGAAGGCGCAATAGAAATCATGCGTGGTAAAAAATTAGAAAGTGACAAAAATGGATACTACGTAACTCCATCTATACATTATTTTGAAGAGCTGCAAGATTTTGGACATTTTATAAAAACAGAACACCTATTTCCAAATATAACATTTGTAAAATATTCAGATCTTAATATTGCGATTGAGCAGATTAACTCACTACCATATGGACTTTGTTGCTCGCTTTTTATAAATGATCAAAAATCACAAAGTCTTTGTATTAAAAAACTAGAAGTCGGTATAATTATGAAAAATTCATTTATGTCGCACCACCAACGTTGCTATCGCTATGGGGGAGATAAAGACTCATCTAATTTTTCCAATGTTGGAACTGCAATGTTTGAAGCAGGTTTAAAAAGAGTAAGTATTAAAGAAAATAACCAATTAGAAAAAATCTCAACAATAATCGGAATTAAAAAAGAGGAATAATTTATGAAAAAAATAAAAGCAGCCCTAATGGGTGGTACAGGTTATGCCGCCGCAGAATTAATAAAAAGACTTATTGAGCACCCTAACGTTGATCTAGTAAGAATATCGAGTATTGACCACATTGGAGAAAATGTAGGCCAAGTTCATAAGAATTTTCTAAATAGACTTGACTATACTTTTGAAGATCTCACTCCTGAGCAAGTTGCAAAAGACGTTGATGTTGTATTTTTAGCACTTCCACACAAGGTATCATATCTAATGGCACCAAAGCTTTTCGATTTAGGAGTCAAAATTATTGATTTTTCTGGTGATTATAGAATATCAGATGTTAAAATTTATGAAAAATTTTACAACACAACTCATCCCAATCCTGAAAACATTCCTAGCTTTACTTATGGTCTTCCTGAACTTTTCAGAGAAGAAATTAAAAAAAGTTCAAGAATTGCAAATCCAGGATGCTTTCCTACAGCAACGGCACTCGCTCTTTTACCACTTGCCAAAGCAGGACTGCTAAAAGGAAAAGTACGAGTTATTGGTCCAACGGGAAGTAGTGGAAGCGGAGTTCACCCTCAAGCAGGTACCCATCACCCTGTGCGCTATAATAACTTTAAAAGCTATAAACCACTTACTCACCAGCACCAGCCAGAGATGAAGCAGGTACTCGAACAAGCGGGAGGAAAAGAGTTGGCGGTTGATTTTATTCCAATGTCAGCACCATTTGCACGCGGTATTTTAATTAATACAATTGTTGATCTTGATCCATCTGTTACTGAAGATGAAATCTTTGAGATCTACGAAAATTATTATAAAGATGAGCCTTTCGTAAGACATCTCGGAAATAAATCCCTACCCGAAGTAATTGCTGTTGCTACTACAAACCACGCTGATGTTGGCTGGAGTCTCAAGGAAGAAGAAAACGGCAGTAAATCATTTGTTGCAATTGCCTCTATCGATAACTTAGTAAAAGGTGCTGCCGGACAAGCTGTTCAAAATATGAATATTATGTTCAATTTAGAAGAGACTGCATCACTTACTGATTTTGGACAATGGCCATAACAATGACCAGGCCAATTGTTATAAAATTTGGAGGAGAGATTGTTGAAGATCCTACTGATCTCAATAATTTACTTACATCAGTTAAACAACTTCACCTACAAGGAGAAAAAATAATCCTTATCCACGGTGGAGGTCCCCTAGCATCTTCTCTATCTCAGCGCCTAGGAATTACTCCTAAAAAAGTTGGAGGAAGAAGAGTAACTGACACTGAGACTCTAGAAGTTATGAAAATGGTACTTCCAGGAATTATTAATAGTAATATATTGGCACTTTTAAAGAAAAAAGAAGTTCCCTGCTCTACTCTGTCTGGAATTAACTTATTTCATGCAGAAAAAAGACCTCCAAAAATAGTCAGTGGATCAGGTGGAAAAGAGATTGATTTTGGTGCTGTAGGTGATCTCATATCAGTAGATACAACGCTTATTAACCTTCTCTTAACTGCTAATATTATTCCCGTCATCTCTCCCCTGTGTGCTTCAAATCAAGGTCACTGCCTCAATATTAATGCTGATACAATTGCTACTTTTATTGCGGCTAATACTGATGCTAAAGACCTTGTTCTCATAACCAAAGTCGGTGCCGTTTTTGAAGACATTAACAATCCACAGTCTAAGATAGATCAATTATCTGTTGCGCAAGCACAAGAAAAAATAGCACAAGGAGTTATTCAAGGGGGTATGATTCCAAAGTTGGAAGAATCGTTTCCACTCCTAAAAAAACAGTTAAAAAAAATACATATTGTTGGAACAGCAAATACCACAACTCTTTTAAATGAAATAAAAGAACCTGGGAGTGAAGGTACTGTAATTCACTCTTAATACTGCCGTTTATTGATTAATACTCCTATCTGATAGGACTTTGATAGATCCTCTTTCAATGCTCGTTCCTGCTTAACATTTACTTTGGAACTTTTTTGGTACAACTCGATAATCTCTTTTCCCTTGATCTTGCGCTGTACTTTCTCTGCACGCTTTTTCTCTTTAAAAATGAAACTACTAGTACTATTTCCACTTTCTGACTCTTGTTTATTATCAGCTGCATTAACAAAAGGAAGTATCTTCGCTTTACCATCATCTTCGACAGCATCCTCACTTGGCACTACTTTCTTTTCATCAAGATCTAAATATTCGGATAAAATATCTACTAAGGGATCTTTCTTTCCTCCTCCACTAAAAGCAGTCATCGACTCTATGACTGCCGGTGAAATTAATCCGAGCACCTCAAAGAAGATCTCAGTCGAGAAGGACTCTTCTTGAATATCTTGCTCTGAATCTAAATCAACAGCTTCCATATAATACCTCACTGGACTTGTCGGTTATTTTTCATATTTCATGAGCTTTTTTTATAAAAAACTAGACATTTTGAGTAAAAATATCTATAAATTCTTCTAAGTACTGGGGAGTAGCGCAGTTGGTAGCGCAGTTGACTGTTAATCAATTGGTCGTCGGTTCGAGTCCGACCTTCCCAGCCATTTTTATACTATGCAAAAAATAGATACAATCAAATTTAATTCCTTCCTTGCCAATCTTGACGATCATTATCAATCTTTTATTGAAGAGACAATTGACTACCTAGAAGAGTCATATCCGATAAGAATACTGCAAGAAGGTATTAGGGATCAGATCATATCAATTCTAATTGTTGAAAAAAACTCAACATTTGATACTCTGAGATTTTTCTGGTTTCAAAAATTACAGGATCTCCTATATATTGGTGAACTCCTACATGCCACTCAAAACTGCTCTACAGAACAAGAAGTACTGGAAAACATAGATGATATTAAAGCTTTTTGGACAACTTTAGGCTTTGGTATTCCATATGACACAAATCTAGAAACAGATACTGAGAAAACATCGAAAGACCTATTTGGCATATTTGAACAACAGCTTATATCTTTCTTTTACCTACATATTAATCAAGATATTGAACTTCCACATCCGTCCTTATATTTTCCAGTAGAAGAGATGACAGAAGATCATAAAGCACTGCATATTGGTCTTAAGCAATACGTCAATATTGAGGGTACGTTGCTACCACTCATTATTTCTCATCTAACAGATACCACTCTTCACCTAAATGGAGATATTGAGGAGCTTGCTGTTAGTACAACAAAGAGTTCACACCTTATTTCAAGCAAGATATATGACAGTATTCAAAAAATTCCCGCCGTTTTTCCTCTTTGGAACAAAACAATTTTAGGATTTAACACTCAGATTCCTATCTCAATTTTTACACCAATGCTTTCTGTCACCAATGAAGATAGTGCTAAAAAGATCTTCAGCCAATTTGCTCTTTATATTGTCAACCTCTATGAGCTTCTCTCTGACGACGAGTGGAATGAGCAGCAAGATGAACAGCAATTGCAAAAAATAAAGGAAAATACAGCATCTAGCTGGCTAAAATGGTTATACGAAGAAGAGGAAAAAAATTCATATTTGATTTTTTAATATTATCTGTAACAATATTTGTATGGCAATAATACTTATAATTAAAGAAGCAAGTAAAAAGCACGAGATAATCCTCAGTGAAAGTCCATTTACTATTGGCAGGTCACGTAAAAGTGATCTAAAAATAGATGATTCAAGGCTAAGTGGACTACATTGCTCTCTCAAGCTCAGTGGTGGTCGAGCATTTATTACCGACTTAGATTCAACGAATGGAACCACTCTCAACAATAAACAAATCAAACAGTCTCCCTTATATCTAGATGACATCGTTAAAACTGGAAACACGTCACTTACGCTTTTAAAAACTAAAATGACTGACGATGAAATTAAGTTACACACTTCTAATTACCGAAATGCCATTGCTGAGCGTTTAGCAGAAACTAATTCAACAAGCTCCGAAGTACAAAGGTTGAAAGAGCGAAGAAGAGCAAGGGCTAAAGCTGCTCAGGCTCCAGTCCCTGAACATGTTAGAGCAAAGAATGCGATAGGGTCCAAGAAAAATAAAGATAAAGAGCCTTTTGCTATTCTTACCAGAATTTTAAAAATTAAATAAATTAATTATGATCCCACTTAATTTCGTCATGGCCACCTTTCATATTTGCAAGACGTGCTAAGACAAACAGATAATCAGAAAGTCTATTTAGTAATACCACTCCATTTTCAATAACTTCGTCAGGATAACTAGTCTCAAATCCCACTAGCTTTCTTTCAACCCGTCTCGTTATAGTACGAGCAATATGCAAGCGAGTTGCCAGCTCACTTCCTCTAGGCATTACAAACTCTTTCAACGGGGATAATTGCTGATCGACAATATCAATAGCCTCTTCAATCTCCGTAATAAACTCGGATGAGATAGTATTAAGAGAAAACTCTGCACGTTTTTGTACTTCACAGGCCATCAAAGCCCCTAAGTCAAAAAGAGTATTTTGTAATGCCAGTAAAATACCGCAGTCTTGTTTAGCAAGTTCTTCATGCAGTACTAAAATAGGGCCAATAAAAGAGTTTAACTCATCAAGGTCACCATAAAGATCAATTCTCTGATCTGACTTCAATAACCTTGTTCCACCAACTAGTGAAGTCTTACCTTTGTCTCCACCTTTTGTATAAATCTTTGCTTTCAACACAACCTCTACATGTTTCTACGGTACTTCCCACCAATCTTATATAAGACTGCTGTAATCTCTCCTAACGAACAATAATTTACCGAGTCCAGTAATTCCTCAAAAATATTACCTCCGCTCAGTGCAACTTCAGTCAGCCGCTCCAATGCTACTTGAGACTTGTCAACATTACGCTCTTTAAACGCATGCAGGCGGGTAATTTGCTCTTGCTTCTCCTCGTCACTACAGCGAGATATCTCAATTTCCTTATGAAGCTGCTCTTCAATATTATCTGCAATATATGTATTCACACCAATAATAGGAAAGCTACCAGAGTCTTTTAAAGTTTCGTAATAGAGTGACTCCTCTTGAATCTTACTACGTTGATACATACTCTCCATTGCTCCAAGAACTCCACCTTTATCAGAAATTCTTTCAAACTCATCGAGAACCGCATTCTCAACAATATCAGATAGCTCTTCAGCTAGGTAAGCACCCTGCAACGGATTATCCGTTTTGTTCATTCCAAACTCACGGTTAATAATCATCTGAATTGCCATTGCACGACGAACACTCTCCTCAGTAGGAGTGGTTATGGCCTCATCATATGCATTTGTATGCAGTGAATTACAATTATCACTGAGTGCAATGAAGGCTTGCAGGGTTGTTCTAATATCATTGAAATCGATCTCTTGTGCGTGAAGTGAGCGTCCAGAAGTTTGAATATGATACTTAAATTTTTGAGATTTTAAATTTGCACCATACTTATCACGTAGAGTTACCGCCCAAATTTTTCTAGCAACTCTTCCCATGACAGTGTATTCAGGATCTAGTCCATTGCTAAAAAAGTAAGAGAGACTTCCAGCGAAATCATCAATTTTCATTCCACGACTAATATAATACTCAACATAAGTAAATCCGTTAGAGAGGGTAAAAGCTAACTGAGTAATAGGATTTGCCCCTGCTTCGGCAATATGATAACCACTAATTGAAACAGTATAATAATTTTTAATCACATTTCTACAAAAATACTCTTGTACGTCGCCCATTAGTTTCAGTGAAAACTCTAATGAAAAAATACAAGTATTTTGTGCCTGATCCTCTTTTAAAATATCTGCTTGAACAGTTCCACGTACCTGTTGCATAACTGTAATACGCTTTTTCATATCCCAAACATCATCACCACTAAGCTCTTGTTTGATAGCAGTATTCATAAACATTGCTAACATCATTGGAGCAGGGCCGTTGATAGTCATCGAAACAGAGGTCATCTTATCTGAAAGTTTAAACCCAGAAAATAGTTGCTCCATATCATCTAGTGTTGCAATACTTACTCCGGCTTCTCCAATTTTACCAAAAATATCTGGCCGCTCATCTGGATCTTCACCATATAAAGTTACAGAATCAAATGCTGTTGAGAGCCGCTTTGCAGGATCACTTTCTGAAAGGTAGTGAAAACGCTTATTGGTTCTAAGTGGTCCCCCCTCTCCAGCAAACATTCTTTTTGGGTCTTCGTCACTACGTTTAAATGGAAAAATACCTGCACCAAAAGGAAAAAACCCTGGAAGATTACACTTCCCAATAAAATGGTACTTCTCGGCCATTGAAATAAATTTTGGAAAAGCTACTTTAGAAATTTCTTGCATTGCCAGTGAAGTAAACTTAGTAGGAACCTTAATTTCTTTTCCTCTAACACTGTAGCTAAAAACACCCTCATCATATTGCTGTACAGTCTTTTCAAACTCTCTAAAAAGCTTCCAAGCATCAGGTGATATTTTTTCTTCTACCTCTTTTAGCTTACTACTAAGATCACTGTTATCAGGAAAAAGATTACAACAAGTTTTCAGTGCTTCGAAATCTTGAAAGAGTGCTACTTCAGTAGCAACCTGCTTATTATAATCTTTGCAGCAATTAGAGATCTCACGTAAGTAAAGGCTCTGCTCCGGTGGAATAATTGACGGCTTATCAACAGGCGCCCTAACTGTTTTGATTTCATCAAAATCATCCAGCTCTTTTGAAAATCCAAATTGATCAGTAATCTCTTTAAACAACCCATTAACCCCAGCATCATTAAACTGGCTGGCCATAGTTCCAAAAATAGGTAGCTCATCATCGGTAGGACTGCCAGGGTGCCCTGCAAATAGCTTATGGTTACGACGATACTGCTTTCTAATATCACGTAGTGCATCTTCCGAACGAGGCTTTTCAAATTTATTCAATACTATAATATTAGCAGTTTCCAACATCTCTATTTTTTCAAGCTGAGTTGCTGCACCATACTCAGGTGTCATTACATATGCACACTTATCTGCAACTTCGGTAATAGCATCAGCAGCTTGTCCAATCCCAGATGTTTCAACCATAATAAGATTAAAACTTTGCCCTCTTAAAAACTTAATAACTTCATCAATTTGTGGGCTAAGTTCAGTTTTTGAGTCTCTAGTAGCTAATGATCTAATATAAAAATTTTCAAACTCAACACTACCTAATCTAATTCGATCACCAAGTAAGGCACCCTGAGTTTTTTTCTTAGTTGGGTCTACTGAAATAAGTGCAATTTTATAATTGGGTAGATGGCGATGAAAACGCAATAGCAGTTCATCAACTAAAGATGATTTACCAGCTCCACCAGTTCCAGTGATACCCAATACTGGAGTCTCTCCTCCGGTACTAAATGGCAGTTTTTTCCCCTCTTCAATATATGATATTACTTTTGCTGTTTCATAAAAACTTTTTGGCAGTGCTTTTAGCTCAACATTTTCTGTGGTTGAAAAAGTTGCTTTAGAAATCATGTCATCAATGATCCCCTCTAGTCCCAACTTCATACCGTCTTCAGGAGAATAAATTTTCTCTATTCCAGATTGCTCAAGCTTAGCAATTTCTTTTGGCGTAATTACTCCGCCACCGCCACCAAATATTTGAATCTTCTCACCACCAGCCTGATCTAGTAATCTTCGAATATATGTAAAGTACTCCATATGTCCGCCCTGATAAGAGCTTAGAGATACTGCATGAACATCCTCTTGCAAGGCTGCAGTGACAACATCATGGGCAGAGCGATTATGTCCGAGATGAATAACTTCCACCCCTTTTGATTGAAGAAGACGTCGCATAATATTAATTGAAACATCATGACCATCAAATAAACTGGCAGCAGTAACAAATCGCAACTTGACCATATTTAACTCCCTTAAATAGATTATATTTAAAATCAGTGCTAATACCTAGTTCTTTTAACATTTAGCCTTAAAAAAGACCAATATTAAACATAGGTTCACCTAAATTTACTTAGTAAATAGGGAGTATTAGAAAATACTAGATTCCAGTAGAAAAGGTCATCGCAAAACGACGATCTTCATGTCCTCGGTACTCATTTGTTGTAGTATCTACAGCATACGTAGAGAAATCAAATAACATTCTACGAGTCTTAATACCAAAGCCTGCCGATCCAAAGCTATCACCATAACCTAAACGAAAATATATGGTTCGGAAAAAATCAATTTCAATTCCTGCAAGAATTTTTCTATTAACTCCGACATCAGTATGCTGATCATTTATATCTTTATAATTTAGCTCAAAATGCATCCGAGTAGTTTTACCTATTTGAGGAGTCATAGAGAGTCCCACATCTAATTGTCTTGGGATCTCTGTCGGTCCAGTGCCATCTGTAGAAAATTTATTTCCCATCGCATTATGATAGGTCAGTGCAAAAGTAGGAAGTGCCGTCCATGGCAAGGTTAACTTCGCTCCAGCAATCATCATAAAAGTTCCACCTTTTTTATAATCACTGTCTGTTAAATTCAATGTAACCGCGGGATCAGTAGTACCTATGGCCTCACTTCGTTTTAAAAATATTCCCGTTGCACCAAATTTTAATAAGCCACCAAATAAAGATAGGTTTAAAGATGTATAAGGTCCATAATCTAAGCGCTTGGCATATTCAAACTGGGCACCAGCCTCACTGCCAATAGTGGCACGTGTTCGCTGAGAAAAAAGAAAACCCATAGAGATATATCTCGCAGTAAAATTAGGCACAAATTGTAATCGATTAGTTGCCACCTTACCTGTATTGTTTACTAAAAGCTCCCTCTGTCCATCAAGGCCAAATGCCTTCACAAAGTTACCTATTGCATCTGTTACACTGCCACCAGTCCCAATTGAAAACCAATCTTTATTTGTTTCAAATGACATATTACTTAAATATAAGTGTGGTTTTCTCACACTTCCGAGACCGGCAGGATTGTAAAATGAAGACATACTATCATCAACTTTTGCAATAAAAGCATTTCCCATTGCCAGTGCTCTTCCAGATGTCGCTAACTCTGGATAAGCTGCATCTAAAAATCCAATACTCGCTTGCATGGTTAAAGGAAGTAGTAATAATATTAGTAGAATCTGTTTCATCCACCCTCCAGACTTAATTATACAACAGCAGCAGAGTCCATTGTACTAGGCAGAAAAAGCTACCAACGGAGAGATTTTCCCCCTTTAAGTTAATGAAATAAAAAGAGAAAATAAAGAACAAGGAGTTTACTATGTTAAAACTTTTAATTTTACTACCCATAACTTTCTATTCACTTAGCTCTTTAGCTATATCAGTTGGTACAGGAAGTTCACTCGGAATGCTGCGAATATCTCCCGTTATCGGATATGAGCAAGTTCAAAAAAACTATCCAACACCACATACTTCCAACAGACTTTTTTATGGTCTAGGTGTGGAGGTAGGACCTCGTGCTTTCTCAATTGAGATGCAAGCGACTCAAGGTAAAGATAGTGAAAGCTATTCAGGTATTGAAATTGACGAGACAACTACTAAGCTTTCACTTGGTCTTAAAAGTTCAATGAGTGCTAGCTCTTTTTTGAATTTTTACTTTAGAACTGGCGCACAAGGTAA
This sequence comes from Bdellovibrionales bacterium, assembly GCA_030638415.1. Taxonomy (GTDB): domain Bacteria; phylum Bdellovibrionota; class Bacteriovoracia; order Bacteriovoracales; family Bacteriovoracaceae; genus DAOWEO01. The sequence continues at coordinate 35,718 of DAOWEO010000161.1, forward strand.
AACTAGCGAGCGAGTAACAACTGAAGCAGGAGTTAGCACCACAGAAAAAAGTGCTTTTTATGTAGATCCATATGTTGGTACCGGAGTAAATATAGCGGTAGCAAATGCACTAACAATGTCAGTAGGTCTCACAGCAGTATTTACAGACTATCCTAATGAAGGAAAAATTGAGTATCAAACAAATTTAGGATTTGGATTACGATTCTAGTACTACAGCGACTTAGCCTTATAACCAAAAAGTGAGTTAAGTTTAACTTGCTTTTTGACATTGTCAGGAACCATTTCTTCCCAAGATTCATCTCCGGCTTCAATCATGTCAACAACACGTCTAGACCAAATGTGAGTCACACTACTATCTAGATCTTTAATCTCGACAATGAAATTGTTAGAAATAAGATAATCTAATAAAGGTTTAAATGAGCTATCAATTTTTGCATCACTTAAAGACTTAAGTCCATTATCTCCATCCTCTTTCTCATCAGGATATACAAAGAGCTGTTTTGATTGACCAAACATTCCACCCAATGCTCCAAAAATACCACCCTGCTCAGTCGAATAGCGCCCATCTTCAAATAACTCTTCCACGTTATGTGTCTTAGCAACAAAGGATATTTTCTTTTTAGTTAGCTCTGACAGGTAGCTACTCAAACAGTGATACTCACGTTTATTAGATATAAGAACTTTAAAACCTAGCTCGTTTAAAATATGCACTCTAGCTAAAAAGTCTGCATTATCAACTTCTCCACGCTCACGTAATCTATTCATACTTATTTCTGCAATAGTTAAAATACTGCTGTAATCTGATACATCAATATTTTTACACAAACATTGCATACCACTTTTTATCATATCTAAATTTAATAGTGTTGGAGGACGAAACCCTCCACGTAGAACTAATAAACTCTTATTATATAGTGCGTCCTTTGGCTGACAAATCTGCCCCAGCCCTCCAAATAAAATACCTTCTGCAAGTCCATGCTTTACTAAATCAAGGCATAACAAGCGACTATTTACACCTTTAAATGCAGGGCCAGTCACTCTGATCATATCAATAGAAACCTGATTTACAGATAGATCATGCAGTAGAGATGGAACAATCATCTCTTTTTGCTGAGCAAGATAAAATGCAGCAAACAGTAAATTTACACCTAAAATTCCTACAGCATCTTGTTGTAGGTTTGGTTGAATCTCTTTTAAATTAATGTGAATTACAATATTACTTGGGTCTGCGTTCGGCTCATGCTGAAAACGTACTCCAATCCAACCATTCCCGTTATCTGTCTTACCAAAGGCAGTTGTTGCAATCGTATCAGCAAATGCAAAAAAACACCTTTCATCACCCTCTTTTTCAATACGCTGTTTAACAATTGTAAATTCACGGTGAAGCATTTTATTCAGGCGTTCTTGAGAGACGTACCGCTCACCTTCATCACGCCCATAGATCGCGTCACTCATAGTCATATCATAAGCTGAAATTGTTTTAGCAATCGTACCTGCTGCTGCACCGACTTTAAAAAAGTTACGTGTTACCTCTTGGCCCGCACCAATTTCTGCAAAAGCACCATAAAAAGTTGGATCTAAATTTATGGCCAAAGCTTTATCTTGAATATTTTTAAGGTTTATATCAACCATTGATCCTCTCTAATTAAAATACATAAACTATAATTTTAACCGATTATTACTTAAAAAAAGGGGAAGTAAAAACTTCCCCTTTAGTATATTAAAACTGTCTTATTAAAACTAATTATCTCTGCTTGCGACCTGGAAAACGAGGAGCAATGTTAGTTCCAACGTATGCACCTTTTATCTTTCTAATAGACTCAATTCTTGCCTCAGCCAATTTATCAGTTGCTTTGTTTACAGGAATATTTTCTTTATCTGAAAGAGCAAAAATATTTAATGAAGTATCATAAATAGTATTTACCATTCGCTTGGATTTATCATCATTCCACCCTTCAAATTCAATACTAACATTCATCACACCACCAGCATTTACTAAATAATCTGGAGCATAGAGAATATTTCGCTTCATTAAAATCTCACCGTGCTTATCTTCAGCTAGTTGATTATTTGCTGCACCTGCAACAATCTGACACTTAAGTCTTTCCACTGTTTGATCATTAACAGTTGCACCAAGGGCACATGGAGCGTAGATATCACAATCAACGTCGTAAATCTCATCAGATTTAACAAATTCTGCACTTGGAATTGTATCTTTAAAAAGTTGAATATTTTTTTCATTAATATCAGTGAAAATAATTTTTGCACCATTATTATGTAGAATTTCACCAAGGCTACGTCCAACTTGTCCTGCCCCTTGTAAACTTATAACCTTTCCTTTTACAGAACGATCACCATAAACCTTAGTACAAGAAGCCTCTATCCCACGATATACGCCAAGTGCTGTATAAGGAGATGGATTACCTGAACCACCATGAATCTGCGCTACACCTGCAACATTATCCGTCTCAGTAAAAATATGCTCCATATCTGCAACAGTAGTGTTCACATCTTCTGCTGTAATATAACGACCATTCAAAGATTGTAAAAATTGTCCGTATGATCTAAACAGAGCTTCGGACTTATCCTTAGTTGGATCACCAATAATAACCGCTTTACCACCGCCAAGATCCAATCCTGAAATAGACGCTTTATAAGTCATTCCACGTGAAAGTCTCAATACATCTGTAAGTGCCTCTTGCTCTGAAGCATATGGCCACATTCTTGTACCACCAAGTGCTGGCCCAAGCACTGTATTGTGAATAGCTACAATTGCTTTTAAGTTACAAGATGAATCACTAAAAAATACAACTTGTTCATGTCCCATTGAATAAAGAGTCTCAAAACTAAGCATACATATCTCCTCTGGTTATCGTCTCTAATCGGCGATTATTGTTGAATTCGAGGCAATATAACGCTTAATCAAAAGAAGGGGAAGCTGCGTTGCGCAATTTCAGGTAAATATTTTACTTGGTGTCACTTTTTGCGAATAGATGCTTCTCACCATCGACATCTTGAATAAAGACTTCTTTTATTTCAAAATTATCGACACTTTTTAGATCAAAGCTAAATCCTTCCCAGACGATTTTCTGTCCCTCTTCAGGAAAACTATTACCTAACATATCAAGTAAGAATCCTGCGAGAGTAGAAAAGTTATCATTAAGAGGTATTTTAATATCAAAATCGTTATATAAATCACGCAAAGAGATACTACCTTCCAACAAGATACCATCTTTTAAGTTAAAATTTTCCTCATCTGTTAAATGAGTCTCTTCAATATCATGCTCATCCTCAATCTCACCCATTATCTCTTCGATAATATCTTCTAGTGTGATAATTCCAACGACTAAGCCATTCTCATCTTTAACCAGCGCAAGGTGAACTTTTTTTCTATTCATATGGTCAAAAACCGATTGAATTTTCATATGTTCATAGACAAAAAATGGCTCTTTCAAATAACCTTCAAGCTTGAATTTTTCACGTTCCGATGCTTTTACAAAGGCTAAATCCTTGGCATGCAAAAAACCAATAGTATGGTCAATGTCCTTATCACAAACAGGATAACGACTATGCTGTGCAATACGCATCAAGCTAACTAACTCTGAAAAACTAGAATTCATCTGAATAAAGTTAACCTTCTGACGGGCAATCATAATATCTTTAACTTTTATTGTCGGAAATTCCAATATTGAATTCAACATTTCCAACTGTTTTGAATCCATACTCTTGTCTTTTTCAGCCTTACTGACCATATATTCTATTTCATCTTTAGTAACAATTCTTCCACGTAGATGAGCATTTTCTCCTAGAATTTTATGCACCATCCATGTAAATGTTTTAATAACAGGATACATACAGTAATAATTTATACGTAACAGATAAATCATCGGTACAGCAATGCTTTCAGCCTTCGACCTTGCAAATGACTTTGGAATGATTTCTCCAAAAATCAAAATTAAAATAGTTGTTACTCCAGTCGAAATAGCAATTGCATTATTTTGAAAATGTCTGGCAGCGATTGTAGTAACTAACGATGCCGCGAAGATATTCACCAGATTATTTCCAACTAAAATTGTAGAGAGCAGCTCATTAGGTCTCTCTGTCATAAATCTTAAGGCGACAGCACGACGTCCTCCATCCTCAATTAATTGCTTTGCTCTATCGATGCCAATCGACATAAGTGCAGCTTCTGAGCCAGAGTAAAACCCTGATAAAATAAAACAAAATATCAATGCAGATATTTCATAGACATTAGCAATCATTATAATTCCTTGAAATGGTCGGTGATTTTAATAAGTATTAAGTTTAGATAATAATGTTCCGGAGGCTTTATGGACAATCTCCTTGTCGAAGTTCACATTTCCTCAAGCACCCATTTTATCACACTTTTAACAAAAGACTAATAGTTCATGACTAATTTTACTTAACTTTACACTCAGGCTACAAAGACAGTATAAAATATTACTTTTAATCAAAATGGAGTATCACATAAAGGTCAATTCCCCACTCATCTTTGCTCCCATGGAGGGTGTCACCGACCACCATTTTAGAAAGATGATACTCACTGAATATCCCTCATGGGACTATATTTATACCGATTTTTTAAGATTATCGACAAATCAAAACTATAAACCATCTTTTATACTAAAATTTTTTGGTATTGATCAGTATGACCTAACAGATAAGTACTGCCAGAAAGTAATTTTGCAAATACTCTCCACACCAAAATCCACTTCTGCTTACAATATATTACAAATTGCAGACTTGGGATTTCAATGGATTGACTTAAACCTAGGCTGCCCATCAAAACAAGTTGTTTCTCATAAGGGTGGATCCTACCTATTAAGTAATCTAAAAGAGCTAGAGCACATTTTAACCACCATTAGAAAAAACTTTCAGGGGTATTTTTCCGTTAAAATGCGTACTGGTTATAAAAACAGTGAAAACTTTAAAGACCTTTTGCACTTGATCGAGGATTGCGGAGTAGACCTGATTACTCTTCATGCAAGAACACAAACTGAGCTATATCGTGGAAAAGCAAACTGGGAAATGATAAAGCAAGCCTCCAAGCAATCAAATATTCCGATTATTGGCAATGGTGATATTCAAACTCTAGAACAGCTCAGGCAATTTAATACCCCTGCAACCTGCCAAGGAGTAATGGTTGGTCGTGGTGCGATAAGACGTCCCTGGCTTGCACAGCAGTGGTATGATAATAAAAAGTTTTCTTTGGCGCAGGAGAATACTTTAAGAGTGGCTTTCATGCATAAGATTTTAGAAACCTACGATTTTTTAGATAGTACTGCTCGATTAAAAAAAATGAAAAAATTAACTCACTACTTATTTGATAGTCACGAATCAATAAAGAAATCTCAGCTACTTCGCAGTAACACTCTGAGGGAATTTATGCAAGAAGCTGAAATAGTGAAACCACAATTCAAAGATTAAAATTCCAGATAAAAATGCGGCCATAAAATATATATTAACAAAAAATGTAAATAGTAAAACTAAAGATACTGTCAGTAGAACACGTGGTGTCCTATTACTCTCCCACTGCTTAATTTCTTCCACATTTTTTAAAATAAAAAAGAGTAAACGCAGCGCTGAAAACCTATAGGAGTGCAGCATCGTTTTTTCGCGCAGTTCAGGAAGAAATAGCGTCCAGCAGAGAAAATAAGAAAAAGAAAAAGGTAGAAAAAGTGGTAAGTAAAAAAAGTAAATAATTACACCAAGCAACAATGGGGGAAAACTCCCCCATAAATAGTATATTGCAATATCTTTATTACTTTTTATTTTGCTACTCCAACAGCTTTTGTCTCACGTATAACTGTAATTTTAATTGTTCCTGGATAGCTCATCTCACTCTCTATTTTCTTAGCAATATCCCGTGAGAGCATAACAGTTTGCTCATCAGATACATTTTCGTTCTCAACTAATACGCGTACTTCACGGCCAGCAGAAATTGCATAACTTTTCGAAACACCGTCAAAGCTATTAACAATTTGCTCAATATCAGTCATTCGACTTACATAAGACTCCATCAGCGCTTTTCTCGCTCCTGGTCTCGCTCCTGAAAGAGCATCAGCAGCAGCAACAATATGTGCTAAAACAGATTCTGGTTTTTCATCATCATGGTGAGCGCGAATAGCATGAACAATATCTGGGGACTCACCATATTTCTTAGCAAAATCAGCTCCAATTACCGCATGCGACCCTTCTGCAGAGGCATCAATAACCTTACCAATATCATGTAGTAAACCAGCTCTTCTGGCTTGCTTCACATTTAATCCAAGCTCTGCGGCCATCGCACCTGCAATGAATGCAGCCTCTAAAGCATGCTGATATTGGTTTTGTGTATATGAAGTTCTCCAATTTAGAGCACCAACAAGTTTTAAAATTTCAGGGTGAATTCCATGCACTCCAATTTCCATCTGTGCCTGTTCTCCACGTTCCCGTAGCTGCTTATCCATCTCTGTTTTTGATTTATCATGAAACTCTTCAATTTTAGCTGGATGAATTCGTCCATCAGCAATTAATTTTTCAATTGTCATTCTGGCAATCTCTTTTCTAACAACATTAAAAGAAGAGATAACTGCAATTTCAGGTGTATCATCAATAATTAGATCTACTCCACAAATCTGCTCAAACGCACGAATATTACGTCCTTCTCGTCCAATCAATCGCCCTTTTATCTCATCTCCAGGAAGTTGAACTGACGAGATGGTCTTATCACCAACATACTCGCCGGCATAACGCTGAATAGAAGTTGAAATAATTTTCTTTGCATTTTTTTCTGCATCTTCTCTCGCCTCTTCCTCAATTCTCTTAAGGTCTTTAGCGAAATCAACACGCGCTTCTTCTTCCATTGCGTCAATAATCTCTTTTTTCGCCTCTTCTTTGGTATAGCCAGCAACTGTCACTAGCTTTTGTACTAGCTCTTCTTGCTTCTCTTTATATTTTTCAATCTCAACACCTGCTCGGATCTTACGTCCTTCAAGATCTTTTTCAACTTCTCCGAGTCGTTCTTTCTCTTTAGTATAATGATCAATCTTCTGGTCTAAAGATATCTCTTTTTTAGATAACTCTCTCTCTTGTTCTTTAAAATCTTTTTCACGACTACGCATTTCAACATCTAGCTCATCACGCTCATCACGTATGATCTGCTTTGCCTCTTTACGTGCTTTATATTTTATATCATTTGCATCGTCTTTCGCTTTTCTTATAACTTCATTCGCTTTGCCCTCTTCTTTTTTTACTTGAGCATTAACCATTAAGTTTCTAATAAAAAAGCCAATCCCGGCACCAACCAACGTCATTAAGATAATCATTAGTATTGCTGTACTTGTCACAATCCTCTCCTTGTATATATTTACGTACGCTTACAATCGTATGTTTCGCGTTCGGTTATTATCATATCCATTAAGCAGTCATGCTCGTCCATTATTAGATCTGCACATAGCTGCGTTTCAAAACAAATTCCTACCTTTACTCCTGTAAACTCAGCCAGATAACGATCAAAAAATCCTCCACCTCTGCCTAGCCTCTCTCCTTTTACTCCAAAGGCAAGGCCTGGAATAAGTAAGAGATCAGGAATAACTACTGATGCATCTTTTTTTGGTACCAACATGTTAATACCGAAAGCTCGCTCACTAACTAAGTTAGAAAATGCACTTAATGCAAATTCCATTTTACAATTAGATTTTTCAAGCGGTCTTGAAAATGCTAGTTGTAAAGCGGAACAATCTTGGCCAGTTCGCCAGTCAGGTTCATTAGCAAGTGGAGCATACGCACCAATAATGCACTCGTTTAAATTAAAGGATGAAAGTAGTTGAAATATATTAGCAGCAAGTGGCGGTTCATTTTTTTTTACATCAATACTACTCAAGACTTGCTTAGCCCTTTGTCGTAAAAAATACTTATCCACCATTATCTCCACTAGTTTGGTACTGGAGATATCTCACTTAAGTAATCTAAAGCATCAGTTGCTGATTTTTCCAATTGTCCCAGGTTCTCAGTGAAGTCCTTTTTTAATTCTAACCTCTCTGAAACACTCTTTAATGCTACTAAAATAGCAATTTGGGTCGAATCTAATTGTCGCGGAGACTTTTTCTGTATCGCGATAATCTCAGATTGAAAATGTTCAACAACTTCTTGTGCACTAACAGTGCTAGCTCTATCCTCATTAAGAGGCTCTGGCTTAAACCGAAGCTTAAGACCTAAAATTTCAAATTCTTCATCTTTTAAAGATTGCATCCGCTTTAGAATAAGGGATATTCATTTCGCCGTCAATCAATTGACTAAAGTTCTATATCTAATAACGCACTGAGGTATTCTTCTTGCTTAAAGATATTAAGATCTTCAACACTTTCACCGACTCCGATATAGGTAATTGGTACTTGCAGCTTATTAATAATCCCAACTGCCCCACCAGCTTTAGATGAACCATCACACTTAGTAAAAATCAAGCCAGTAAGAGCTAAAGCCTGATTAAACTCTTCTGCCTGACGCATAGCATTTTGCCCTGTAATTGCATCTATAACGAGCAGAACTTCATGAGGAGCAGCGTCATCAAGCTTGGTAAGTACCCTCTTCATCTTTTTAAGCTCTTCCATTAAGTTATCTTTTGTATGCAAACGACCTGCAGTATCTAAAATACAGTAGTCTGCACCAATATTAATTGATCTCTGCAGTGCATCATAGCCTACTCCACTAGGGTTTGTTCCCTCTTTGGCCCGTACCATTTCAACACCAGCTCGCTCACACCACACTTCTAATTGATCTACAGCAGCGGCACGAAAAGTATCACAAGCTCCTACCACTACACTGGCACCTTGCTTTTTGAACTTAGTTGCAAGCTTTCCGATGGTTGTCGTTTTTCCTGCACCATTTACTCCAACAATCATAATTACCTTGGGAGCTTGTTTTTCTTTGGAGCTAAAATCATATAATTCGCTATTAACCGATGACTGCACATTTCCAATTTTTTTATTTAAAAAATTATAGAGATAACTCTTAAACCCATCTAAGTTCATCTCCTCTTTTTCCATTGACGTCGTAACCTCCGAGATCAATTCGGTAACCATATCTGGCCCCATATCAGAAGAGTAAAGCAGCTCCTCTAATTCCTCAAGTTTATCACTGTCCAATTTTCCACCAGAAAAAATTGCGCCAAATCTTCCCCATACTTCAGATCTAGATTTACCCAAACCTTTTTTTAAACGATCTATCCATGCGATAGTTGGTACAACGGATTTAGCGGTAACAGGGCTAGTCTCAGTATCCGCTTCTATCAATATTTGTGTAGTTTCTTCTTTAGAAAAAATAAAGAAACTTGCACCTAGCACAACTAATAAAATTGCCAGTATCCCCAAAAGGTCACCGACATTAACCATATGGGAGCTACCTAATTGTTGATATATTTGCTGAATTAAACTTAATACGCTATTCATGTTTTCTCCTAAAATATTTAGTACATTACTAACTCATGCAATAAAACGAGTCAAATATGACACAGTACCAAAGACTACAAGCACAATTTCAAATTTTAGCCGCCATACGTGATTTTTTTAATTCACAAGGCTTTCAAGATGTCTTAACTCCTCCCATGGTACAAAATCCAGGTATGGAGACTCATATTCACCCTTTCAGACTTCAAACAGCTTTTAAAGATCTGCCTACTCAGTACTACCTTCATACCTCTCCTGAATTTCATATGAAAGAGTTACTCTCTTTAGGTATGGAAAATATTTTTACACTAGCCTATTGCTTCCGTGATGAACCACGCTCAGAGATTCATAGGCAGCAATTTATTATGTTGGAGTGGTACCGTACAAATCAATTTTACACCAAGATTATGGATGACATGGAAAACTTGGTCAGCCACTCAACCCAATTTTTAGAGCAACACAATATTCAACTAAAAGATAACATTAAAAACATCTCTTATCAGAGAAGTACGATTCAGGACCTCTTCCAAGATATTATCAATATTGATATTTTAACTTTTCTCGGTACTGATGATTTATATGAACTTATCCAAAAAGACTTTAAAGATGTCCCTCTACCCCACAAAACTTTGGATAAGTACTCTTGGGACGATTTATATTTTTTACTCTTTCTCAATACTGTAGAACCAGTACTAAAAAATTATCCTTATATACTATTATATGAATTTCCCAACCACCTAAGTGCACTGTCAACAATTAAAACTAGTGACACAAGAGTTTGCGAACGTTTTGAAGTTTACATGAATGGAATTGAACTATGCAATTGTTTTAATGAACTACGAGATATTAACGAGCAACAAAGTCGCTTCAACTTACAAGCTCAAGAAAAGAAATCTATTTATAATTATGAACTCAGCGAGCCGACTATTTTATATGAATCACTAGAACGAGGTCTACCGACATCCACAGGTATTGCACTTGGTGTAGAGCGTCTACTCTACGCACTTACCTCTCTAAAAAATACCTTTTGGGAATAACTGATTAAATAATTAAAGATATAGATAAACCAACCGTAAAGACAAGGAGAAGAAAAACAATTATTCCTAATTAGGACAAAGAGAAGAAATGTTAAAAATACATCTACTTAAAAATTTTTTAATTATGAGTTTATTTCTGACTCTGCTCTCAGGATGTCTTTCTAAAGTAGTTTCTCCACCAGCAGATGTACTTCAATATAACATACCAAGTATTAGCTACGTATCTCCACCTACGGGTCATGCCCAAGGAGGGACGAGAATTGCAATTATTGGACTAAACTTTGCTAAAACTGCGACTGTTACTATTGCAGACTCTAGCTGTACTGAAGTAACTGTTGTCAGCTCAACGCAAATAACCTGTCTTACTCCAGCAGGTGTTGATGGTTATGCTGCGCTTAAAGTTAGTAATTCCATAAGTTATTTTGATAGTAATATCCGTAGTTTTTATTATGACAGCAATCCAAGTATTACCTCCGTCTCACCTGACCGAGGAGCGGAATCAGGTGGTAGCACTCTTACTATTAGCGGTAAGAACTTTTTAAGCGGAGCAACTGTAACGATTGGCGCAGAGGACTGTACCTCACCAAACCTCCTTAGTACAACATCGATAACTTGTACTATTCCTGCTAATGCTGCAGGAACTTATGACATCGTAGTAACCAATTTTGATAGTAATTTTGGGACTCTAGAAAATGGATATACTTATCAACAAGCACCAACTGTCACCGACATATCTCCTAATGCTGGAGCACTTGCGGGCGGTACTACCGTTACTGTAATTGGTACTAATTTTGTATCAGGAGCAACAGTTAAAATAAATGGTATCACATGCAGCTCACCATATTTTGTAAGCTCAACAGAGATAACCTGTATCACCCCTGCTGGAATTGCGGGGTCTGCAGATATAACGGTGACAAATAGTGACTCTCAATTCGATACAAGTTCAAGTGCCTATAATTATCAAGCTGCACCAACCGTGACATCTTTGGATAAACCTTCCGGCTTTTCTTCTGGTAACACAACAGTAGTTATTACGGGGACAGGTTTTAGATCTGGAATTATTGCATCATTTGGAAGTACCAATTGTGCAACTTCGGTATTTTCTAGTCCAACACAAATGACTTGCGTAACCGCTGCTCATGCCGCGGGATTGACTAATGTAACTGTTACAAACAGTGACCAACAGGTAGGCTCAAAAGTAAATGCTTACACCTATATAGATCCCCCTTCCGTCACAAGCACTACGCCTTCTTATGGCCATAGCTCTGGATCAACTGCTATCCAAGTAAAAGGAAATAGATTTATAACAGGTGCGACAGTAACTGTTGGTGGAGTCGTATGCACAAGTCCCGTTGTTATTAATTCAGTGACAATAGCGTGTACGACAGGAGGTCATGCTGCAGGAGCTGTTGACGTTATTGTTAAAAACCCTGACACTCAACAAGGAACAGGCGTTGAAATATTTACTTACCAAGCACCTCCAGCAATTTCTACTATTACACCAGATGGTGGAGCAATAGCAGGAGGATCACTCATTAGTATCTCAGGAACAGGATTTTACTTGGGTGCAACTGTAACAATTGATGGATCATATTGTACTTCTCCTAATGTAATAAGTTCTACTGCTATGACTTGTGTGACTCCGGGGCATACTGCGGGAGCTGTAAACGTCATTGTAACTAATACTGATATGCAAGCGAGTGTACCACAAGGCTATACCTATCAGGCTGCACCAACCATTTCATCTGTTGATACTACATCTGGTCCAGCTGTCGGTGGAACTACAATTAATATTACTGGAAGCGGTTTTTTTCCTGACCCTAGCATTAGTATCGGCGGAACAGTTTGCACAGAAAGTATATATGTTAGTGACACATCAGTAACATGTAAAACTCCAGCTCATACTTCCGGACTAAATAATATAATTGTGACAAACTATGACAACCAATCTGCAACATTAGTAGATGGTTTTACATTTGTTGCAGCTCCAACAGTTGACTCTGTAAGCCTATCTGCTGGTGCATTAGCTGGTGGGACAACAGTTACCATTTTGGGATCGGGATTCAATACTGGAGCAACAGTCTTGTTTGATGTATCAGCTTGTACTTCTCCTAATGTAATAAGTTCTAGTTCAATGACTTGTGAGACTCCTGTGCACACTGCAGGAATTGTCAATGTAGTCGTAACAAATCCTGACTCTCAAGTCGGAACGGGTCCACAAAAATACACTTATCAAGCAGCACCTACTTTAACCTCCCTATCTCAAGATTCAGGGGCTTTGAGTGGCGGAACATTTATAACTCTATCTGGAAGTGATTTTGTAACGGGAGCCACTGTAACAATTGGTGGAGAAGAGTGTACTTCTCCTAATGTAACAAGTTCTAGCTCTATGACTTGTGAGACTGTTGGGCATGCTGCAGGACCAGTTGATGTTATTGTTACTAATGCTGATACGCAGCTCAGTGGACCGCTTACTTACACCTACCAAATTGCCCCAACTGTTTCATCAATTGATACTACATCTGGTCCAGCCGATGGTGGAACAACTATTATTATCACAGGCAGTGATTTTATAGATGGTGCTACTGTTTCGGTTGGTGGTACTGACTGCACATTAACAACATTTTCAAGCGATAGCTCTATAACCTGTGTTACAGCAGCGCACCCCGCAGGGACAAGTAATCTAACAGTAACAAATCCTGATAATCAAACTGGAACCCTTATAGATATTTTCAGCTTTATTGCAGCTCCTACAATAACTTCGTCAAATCCAAATGCTGGAACTGTTGATGGTGCAACGGTAATTACAATTAGTGGAACTGGCTTTATAATTGGAGCGACCGTCACTATTGACGGGATGACTTGTGATAACCCTACTGTAACTAGCTCAACATCAATTACTTGCGAAACAGCTGCTCATGTGGCCAGTGCGCCAGTAGATATTATAGTCACCAACACAGATACCTTGGCCCAAAGTGGGACAGGAACTGGAGTGTATACTTATCAAGTAGCACCTACTGTATTCTCTATTTTACCCACTGCTGGTCCCTTAACGGGTGGAACAGCAGTTACCATTACAGGTACGGGGTTTCTTGCTAATGCCACGGTCGCTATCGGTGGAGTCAGCTGTAATAATGTAATTTTCGTAGATCCATTAACAATAAAGTGTACAACTGGTGCACACACTGCAGAATTAGTAGATGTGACCGTTCAAAATTATGACACTCAAAGTGCAACTACTGCAATGATTTATACCTATCGTCCATCTCCAACTGTAACATCTATTTTACCAAGTGCAGGTGCTCTTGCTGGTGGAACAGCTGTTTCCATAATAGGAACTGATTTTGATGATAGTGCAACAGTGATTACTCTTGGAGAAGCAAATTGTGAGTCAGTTACTTTTATAAATTCAACACTCATGACCTGTATTTCTACTACCAATGTTAGTGGAACAGTTGATATTAGCGTAACCAATCAATACTCTCAAAATGGAACACTTGTAGGTGGATACACCTACCAAGCAGCTCCAACTATAGGTTCCATCTTACCAACTGCTGGAGCACTAGATGGTGGAACAGATGTTACTATTAAAGGTACAGGATTTCTTGAAAATGCAACGGTCGAGATCGGAGCAGTAACTTGCCTATCTCCAACTGTGGTAGACAGCAACACCATTACCTGCATTACAACAGCGCATGCTGAAGGTGCAACTGATGTGGTAGTCTCTAACGCTGATACTCAAACTGGTACTGGATTAGGAATTTTTACATATCAAGCAGCTCCAACTATTTCAGGTATTTCACCTATTGCTGGACAAACTAGCGGTGGAATTAGCTCTACTATTACAGGTACAGGATTTCTTACAAATGCCACCATCACAATCGGTGGATTAGTCTGTAGTAATCCAGCTGTAGTGTCACTTACAAGTATGACCTGTGATACTCCTGCGCATGTCGCAGGAATTGTCGATATAGTTGTTACTAATGAAGACCAACAAGTTGGAATTTTAGTAGATGGCTACACATTCCAAGAGGCTCCACTCTTTTCATTTATACTTCCCACTGCTGGTAAAATTAGTGGAGGAACTGAAGTTACCATAATAGGTAATTATTTTGATAGCGCTGCAAGTGTAACCATTGGTGGCGTTACTTGTACTGATTTTATTTTCAATGACTCAACATCAATTGCCTGTACCACAGGTGATCATACAACTGCTGGTACTGTCGATATTGTTATTATGAATTCGGATGGACAAGAGGTCACAGCGATTGGCGCCTATTCCTACCAGGCTGCACCTTCTTTAACTTCTCTCTCTCCAGATTCTGGAGCATTGACTGGTGGAACAACTATTACCATTACAGGGACGGGGTTTGTTAATGGAGCCACTGTTACGATAGATGGTTTAGCATGCACTTCACCAAATGTTATTCACAGTGATAGCATGACTTGTATAACTCCTGCGCATACTACAGGAGCAGTATTAGTTATTGTAACTAATGCTGATACGCAGTTCAGCGGAACACTTCCTTATACCTATCAAGTTGCACCAACTATTTTATCTATTGATACTGCATCTGGTCCAGCTGTCGGTGGAACAACTATTACTATTGATGGAAGCGGGTTTAAGCCGGGAGTGTCTGTCGCTATTGGTGACGCGGCATGTGAAGGTTTAACTTTGACTGGTTCAACAGCAATCGAATGCACCACAACTGAGCATCCAGCTGGAGCTTATGACATTATTGTAACCAATTCCGATGGGCAACGTGATGCCGAACATAGTGCATTTACCTATATTGCTGCCCCCTCTGTAGATTCAGTATCTCCTAATGCAGGTCGCACAGATGGTGGTTCAACAATTACAATAACAGGAAGTGGCTTTGATGAAGGTGCAACGGTCAAGGTCGGAGGGATAACTTGTGACTCACCTACTGTTGAAAATTCAACAACGCTTAGCTGTGTCACTGGTGACCATTCAACTGCTAGTGTCGTTAATATTATCGTAAAAAATAGTGATCTTCAAACTGGCATTGGAATGAGTCTTTACACCTATCAAGATATGGCAATGCTAGAATGGGACACTGGAACGGGTTCTCCTAATCCTCCGAATCCAGATAACTACGGAGAAACTTCTACTAATATAACTCACACATTTACACTAATAAATAATGGTAATGTTGCATCAACAACAGTTACGACATCGCTCAGTGGCTCCGATCAGGCAAACTGGACGTTTGGAACTGATAACTGTAATGGTTCGACACTAAGTGCTGGTGTGACCTGTACAGTACAAGTTACCTTTTTAGGAACTATGTCTGCTTCAGGAAGCTATTCTGCAATTATAAATGCAACTGACGGTACAACTTCAGCAACTAATAGCGTATTCGCGACTAAACCATAATGAGGAATAGTATGAATTTCAAAATATTGTTGCAATTTATTGCTCTTTTAACCAACTCTCTGTGGGCCTTTGGTAGTTATGCACAAAGTATTGAGCTTGAAAGATGCCAACAAGAGTTTGCTCTATTTGGTGATGGCTTTGGTCATGACTCTGTATCACCAAAATGCATTGAGCTTTTTAGAGTTAATGCTCTAAGCAATGCCTTATATGTATCAGATGATAAGAAAACAACGGCTTTTGCTTATAAAAATATGATTGCCATTGAAACTAATAAAGATGGAGTTAACAAGATAGAACTAATTGCAGGAAGCAGTACTAAAATAGAGTCAGCAGTTGCATTAGAAGTAGATACTAATCATGATGAAATCATTACTTTAGATAAGTCAGGAAACATATTCTTTTTCTCTAGCAAGATATTAGGCAATGTTGCACCATTTAGAATATTAAAAAATACTAATTTACAGGGCGCAACAAATTTTGTTATCTCTTCCGCTTTAAATAGTATTATTGTCTTAAATAAGCATGACCGGAAGATTCTTTTTTTATCTAGAACAGCTAATATTCATGGGCGTACTGGCCATAAAGACTTAAAAGTAAAAAGATCAATCCACGATATCGCCAGTGGCATCACAGCGATGGCCGTTAATAATAACAAAAATGAATTAATGCTATTAGATCGTATTAATAACGAAGTAATTTTTTATGATATTTCTAGTAATAGTACGTTAGACTTACCAAGCAAAAAAATAAAAACAACTCCACTACCGACCGAAAAACATTTAGAGCTAAAATATCTACAGGAAAGTAACCAACTTTTAATTATAGTTGATGGTAAAGTTCTTCAAAAGATTTAGCTAACTTCTATTTAGAAAATTTATAATTTTATGCAGTTTTAAAATAACTTCAGACTTCACCAGTTGTATTGGCACCGCACGTGCCCACTCCATCTGGCCCTGAGCACTTGCATTTTTTCTCTGTTTACTCTTCCACACTTTGGGATATTTTTCAGCCAGCTCTGCTGACATCAGTCCATACCAAGAAAAAAGATCTTGCGGCCTACCATTAATCAAAAAGCTATCAACAACCTCTAGGGACATTTCTACTACTAATCTTTTTACTGTATACATATTTATTACTTTTAAGCTTGTATCTTTAATTTTTTTATTAAGATATTTGCTCAAATATTCTTCAATAAAAATAATATTTTTTTTCTTTAATCGAACATTAGTATAACTTTCCATTGCTCGGTAATCACGGCCTAAAACAACTGCGCGGTAGACTCCTTCACGAGATCCACCTTGGCCAATGACGTTCATCCACTGTGCTACGTCATTACTATTAGCTTTTACGTGTCGGGTGGCCTTATATACCTCTTCAATAAAGTAGTAATCAAACTTTTGTTTATCTTTTAACGAAAAGCGATTGGCATTTGGATCTTTATAACTCTCGGCAGTTTCAATTGAGGTAGAGTCTTTGTTTACCTTAGGTATTGTTGGCAACTCAACCTGAATTATGCGGTCATTTCTTCCCACTATTTTTCGCAGCATATTGGTTGCCCGATCAAAAAGAGAAACCTCTGCATAGGCTGAGCTCATAACAGTTAAAATTATTGTGATAATTACTACTCTCATCTAATTCCCCTAATTTTCATTGCTGCGTAATTCTTCTTTTAACTCTTCCCAGATCAATAATACATCAGCACCTTTATCTTTTGTAAGGGGGATCATTCGGTCTAATAGCTCTCTATTTTCTGGCCAACACTCAGCAATTATTTCTACTGCCTGAACCAGAGAAGAGATACTAGATGTCAGATTATGGGTCAGTGTCATCATCTTATCATTTTTACTCATTATCATCCTCCTGCTTCTCGGAGTGTTTCATGATTTTATAAAATCTATTCGTTGAAATTTGCAATTGCTGAATTGAAGTTCTGACTTTTTGCCCATTTGTTTCATAGATATTTTGTACGATTACTTTCTCAAGATTTGCCATTACCTTTAACAGCCCAAGTTCTAAAACCTGCTCAATCAGCTCCGAAGAGATATCATAAGAGATCTCTAAAAACCCACCACTATCAACAACTTCACTCGTAATAACTCCTAGCAGTTGTTTAATATCCCCATCGCTTATAATTCCTGAGCTCTTTGCCTGTAATCTCCCGATCACCTGCTTTAGCTCTCGCACATTACCAGGCCAAGCATACTGTTCTAAAAGAGCATGTGCTTTAGAATTTAGAACTATTCTTCGTGGTCCAGATTTTAAAAAGTAATCAATCAACAGAGGAATATCCCCTGGTCTATCTTTTAAAGGTGGAAGTAAGATTTTATAGCCAGCAATACGATAGTAGAAATCATTTCTAAATTCACCTCGCTCTATATTCTCTTCGATATCGTCACAAGTAGCACTGATAAGACGAAAGTTTGATTTTACTACTTTCTCTGAACCAAGTGGATAAAACGTTTTTTCTTCAATCGCTAACAGTAGCTTTTGTTGCGTTGTAAGTGGCATTGAAGCAATCTCATCTAAAAAAAGAGTCCCTTTATTTGCTAGCTCTAAAAGTCCTTTTTTATCCTTATCTGCACCAGTAAAAGCACCTTTTTTATATCCAAACAGCTCTGATTCAACTAAATTTTCTGGTATCTCGGCACAGTTTAGATGAATAAACTCTCCCCTGCTTCCGATTATCGCATCGTGGATAATACGCGCCATTTGAGTTTTTCCAGTCCCACTAGGACCACGCAGTAATACCGGCATTTCACTTAAAATAATTTCATCTATTTTTTTTAACTGCCTAACAATTTTATCATCTTGAGTTACATATTTTTCAAATATAACTCCCTTTAAATTTTTATATTTTTTAGAAAAATGAAATTTCTGTAGTACTAATTTTAGTGCATCCTTAGTTAGAGGTTTCGAAAGAAAATCAGCACAACCTTTTTCGTAGGCAACTTCAACCACCTCACTCTCTTCTCTACCACTTAGTACTATTGGATATGCATCATGTTCGAGTGCCTTAGAAATAATTTCTAAACCTGCCAACTCTTTTTCTAAGTCTAAATCTATAAATACTAATTCAATATCTTCTTGCGCTAATATATTCAATGCATCTTTTTGATTAGAAGTTTCCAGCAAAATATCCTCTGGTAAAATAAGACCAGATAAAATATGAGTGAGGTTAATTCGTGCCAGATCATCATCATCAATAACTAAAATATTCATATAAAAGCCTTTCACCCAGTAAATAAATTGGTAATTTAATAATATCTAAATCCTTGTTTTTTGATAGTTGGACTTTTTTTCCAATTTTTGTTGGCACTACAGGAAATATTTACCTCAAAATAATACCCATAAGCCACTGATTTTTCGAAAATATTCCTCTTAGTAAGAATATTCTAAATTAAAACTATAAATAGACGATAATATTACTATGAGAGAGATAAACCTAAAAACACTATTTACTATCCTTATAACAACCCTGTTAATCTCTGGCTGTATGCCAGATAGTTTAACCAAATGGAATGCTGATCCACCAGATCTTATTAAAGATCCCGTACTGGTAACTCCAGATCCGCCAACTGGAATAACCTACCAAGATAATGATATGACACTTGAGTCTGGAATACCTTTTTCAACGACTCCATCAGTCAATGGAACTCAGCTTCAATTTGAAATATATGAATGTGTAGATAATACATTTTCCAATTGTCCATCGATAGCAACTTTGCCATCAGGACTATATTTTAATACTTCAACGGGAGGTATCTCAGGTACTCCAACCGACCTTCTTGCTCCAAGTGCATACTACAAAGTTATTGCATTCAATTCAGAAACCAATGCTGGTGCAGAACCATATGCTAATATTGTGATCTCTGTATATCAGGAGCTTAATGGTATAAGTATATATATTCTCGCAGGAACGAAGGTCATTCTTACTGTCGATAAAGCTGGTATCTTTACAGATACTGGAGATATTACAACTGAAAAACGCTATATTGTGTCTGCTGATAATAGAGGTAGAGCATTCATTGATTATATAAGTGAATCTGGAACAAGGTTATATGCAACAATCCAAACTGATGGATATTTTGCTATAGATGATTTAGTCGATGTTGGTACTACTTATATTGGCCATAAAGCAAAAATTACAAATGTTACAATTGCTCTAGCAACAGGTGCTGTCGAAAGT
>DAOWEO010000066.1 GCA_030638415.1 Bdellovibrionales bacterium
ATGGTCGGAATGAGAGGATTTGAACCTCCGGCCCCTACTCCCCCAGAGTAGTGCGCTACCAGACTGCGCTACATTCCGATAATTGTTTGATTTTATTGAATTCATAGATATTTGTCTAGTCAATTTCTGCCGAGAAACCCTTTACTCATAGTATTTCTTAGATTCTTGAACTCAACTCCGATGAAGTAGTAAGACGCGTTGTGGAGGGTAATAAGATGGCAACAAGTGCAAAAAAAATGGTCTGTTTTCAGTATTTTAAAGAGCTAGGTCTACCTATCTATATTCAATATTGTGAATCTGAACTACCTATTGATTTGAAGCAAATCCTTATTGACCATAAATTTACTCAACTTGATGATAAGAAAACTCTTACTATAGATGAACAAATTGAGAAGACACCTAATGCAAAAATTTTAAATATAGAGATAGCTTCTCCAATACTTTCAACTCAGATTCTAAATTTTACTGAGACTGATTCGTATGGACTAGAGAGTGTAACTCCTAAAGATGGTTATAATATTTATCGTTATCGTGGTGGTTGTGTTCTGCTTTATTCTTTTACTTTAAATGAGTGGAAGATGGGAGTACTCAATAGCTTTTTAAATGAATCAGATCTTTTTAGTTTTCGCTCGATATTAAACCGTTATCTCTCATGGGCATTGGCTCCACTTGGGATTATTGGTTTTTGGGGAGTGCCAGTAGAAGAAGGGGTTGTCATTCTTAATCAAGCAGAGTCAGAAGGTGAGGCCGTCTTCATAGATGTTCTCAACTCGACGATTCTTAGCCTTGATGGTTCAACTCAAGTCCGTGGTCCATTTAACATTTTACGATTAGATTCAACACTTCATGGTCGAAATATAGGAATGCGTCGTGAAGAGCTATTTAGTTTTTTAAATCAATACTGTACCTACTTTGATTATTCAGGACTGAGCTATCCCGTAAGACAACTTATACAACACCTCTCTAGATTATCTACAGGTATTGTCTATCCTCGCGAGAGTTTTCGACCAAGAACAGACTTGTCGATGCAAGAGAGTGTAGGTTAAACTTCTTTAATTACTTAAAGGAGTGCAATCAATGCAGTGGAATTTAGATCCAGTTATTTTTTCTATGGGCCCTCTTCAAGTTCGTTGGTACGGGCTAATGTACGTTATCGGTTTTATCTGTGCCGGATTTCTTTTTAATCGTCTGATTAAAGAGGGATTTTTGCAAATGGATAAAAAGAAGATCGATTCCTTTATAACAATGCAGATTATGTTTATGTTTGTTGGAGCACGATCAGCTTATGTCTTTATCTATAACTGGGATTATTACGCCTATCATTTAACTGAGTTATTTGCAGTTTGGAAAGGTGGATTAAGTTTTCATGGAGCTGTTGCAGGTTTTTTCTTAGGTGCAATTTTCTTTGCAAAAAGAAATAAGCTACCTGTTTTACAGTTAACTGATATTACGGCACTAGCGGGTCCTCTTGGAGTAATGTTTGGGAGAATTGGAAACTTTATTAATGGTGAGCTTTATGGAAGAGTGACTGATGTCTCTTGGGGATTTATTTTTCCTGGAGGAGGTCCTTATCCACGTCACCCATCCCAACTTTATGAATCACTTTTTGAAGGACTCATTCTCTTTCTTATTCTCTGGTTTATTCGAACAAAAGTAAAAAGTTACGGAATGATAACAGGGATCTTTTTTATCATCTATGGAATCTTTCGCTACTTTATTGAATTTTTTAGGGAAGCAGACGCTCAGCTTGGTTACTACTTTGGTGGTACCACAACGATGGGTCAAATTCTCTGCTTACTTCAAATAGTTTTTGGAATAGCCGTTTTAATCTATGCTGTTAAAAGACCGACTCCTGTGAATAGAATTGAAGTAAAAGAGTCTTAAACCCTCCGGGAGCTCCTGCACTTGTGGCAGGGCCGGCACTATAATAGATTGGAAAGCAGGTAATCGTACAAGTTCCTGAGTAGGTGTGCCTGATACCATCTTTGTTCTTCCAAGTATAAACAGCGCCACCTTCTTTTTTCTTATAAATATCTTGTTTCCCATAACGATTAATCAGTGATTGATGAAAAATATCATGAAGAAAGTATGTAGGAAGGTTGGCAAACATATCTATAATTTTTCCCTGGCTTGCTTGAATAATAACAGGAAATTTATAACGAATTTGGGCAACATAAAATCGGTAAGTTGTTATTGGACCTTTTTTTAAAATAGTTCCTTTTCCATATTTTTTTTGGGCCTCGATAAGAGATTTACCAGGTAGAAAAAAAGCGAGTGAATCAAGGCTGAAATTATAGTTTGGCGCCTTGACTTGGGGGTAGCCGCTTTCAGAAAAAAAAGCTAATGTAAGCATCAGAAAAAGAATTAAACGAAATTGTTTCACATACTCCTCCATCTTTATCATATCAAAAAAGTTGTTCAGGAGAGTTAGGAGAATTTTATGCCTTGGTATCAGAAACTACACTGGAGAATAATTATTGGTCTTGTTTTAGGACTAATATATGGTGTGATTGCATCATACTTTCATTGGCAGTCATTTACTTTTAACTGGATCTCTCCATGGGGTGAGATTTTTATTCGCCTACTTAAGATGATTGCAGTTCCACTGGTTATAACTTCTTTAGCAACAGGGGTGGCATCTTTATCAGATGTGAAAAAACTTTCACGAATTGGTGGGAAAACAATTGGAATCTATATTGGAACTACTGCAGTTGCTGTTACGATAGGACTTCTACTTGTTAATCTCTTACAACCTGGAGCAGGAGTTCCTGAAGATTTAAAAAATAGTCTTCAGAAAACATACCAATCTACAGTTGATGCAAAAACTAGTTTAGCTAAAGAGACTAAGAAGCGTCGCCCGCTGCAACCTTTGGTTGATATGGTACCTGCGAATATAACTGAAGCTGCTGCTAGTAACCGAAATATGTTACAGGTTGTATTCCTGTCTATTGTTTTTGGAATTGCTCTTATTCAGATTAGTTCAAAAAGCAGTAAACCGGTTGTTGATCTTTTAAAGACTCTTAATGAGGTTGTTCTCCATACTGTGGATGTGATTATGGTGTTTGCACCGATAGGGGTTTTTGCTCTGTTGGCCAATACTATTGTCACTGTTGCAGGTGATGATCTTTCTAAGGTTATAGAGCTTATAAGTGCTCTTGGTTTTTACTGTTTTGTTGTCGTGTTGGGGCTAACAATTCACAGTTTCATAGTCTTTCCAATACTTCTTAAATTTTTTACTCCGATGAAGTTAACGACATTTTTAAAGGGAATTGCCCCAGTTCAGCTTCTAGCTTTCTCAACAAGCTCTTCGGGAGCCACTCTTCCACTTACTATGGAGAGGTGCGAAAAGAACTTGGGAGTCTCAGAAGAGGTCGCATCTTTTGTTTTACCACTTGGATCGACTATCAATATGGATGGTACAGCACTTTATCAAGCAGTTGCAGCAGTCTTTATTAGCCAGGCACTTGGATTAGAGTTATCTCTGGGAGCTCAGTTAACCATTGTTTTTACAGCGGTTTTGGCATCAATTGGTACTGCAGCTGTTCCTGGTGCTGGAATTATTATGCTTGTTGTTATTTTAGAAGCTATCGGTGTACCAAGTTCGGGAATAGCCTTGATTTTGGGAGTTGATCGAATTTTAGATATGTTGAGAACAGTAACAAACGTTACTGGAGATGCCACAGTCTCTATATTGATTGCATCGGGAGAAAACCAGCTTGGAAAACCACATGTTGCAGATAAAGATGAGCCTCATGTTCGTTATAAACGCTAAATGGCGCTATGCAGAAATATTGAAAGGAATCTTGACTATTTAACCTTGAAAAGGGGACAATTAGCGTGGTGTTTAATGAAAGGAATCAATAGTGTCTTATAGTACATTTAATAATTTGAGCAAAAATTTTCTGTTTTTAATTCTCTCTTTTTTTCTACTTTCCTGCGCGGGAATGAAAGAAGATAAGATTGCTGAAACGAGTGAAAAAAAGCATATTGAAAGTACCTCTTCTCAAGAACGTGTTCCAGCACTTGAAAAAGTCAGTGATGCGAGACGTGTTGACTCAATTCATGGGAGTTCCTTTTTTCCTGAACATAAGATTTTTGAGCATGATAATTACTTCTTATACGGAGCAGAGCATCTAAAGTTGGATAATTACTATTTTGATTTTCCTGTAGTCTATAATAAGAAGGTTAAAAAGTGGGTCAACTATTTCACAACTCGAGGTCGAGGATCTTTTGAAAGATATAGTGCTCGATCAGGACGCTACGCTCCTGTTCTTGGAAAAATTCTAGAAGATGAAGGTCTTCCTAGAGATCTCATTTTTTTGGCCATGGCTGAATCAGGTTTTTATAGTAAAGCAAAATCATGGGCAAAAGCAGTAGGTCCTTGGCAATTCATGCCCTATACAGGTAAACGGTATGGTTTAAAGATCGACTGGTATTTAGACGAGCGACGTGATCCTATCAAATCTACATTTGCTGCTGCAAAATATCTTACAAAACTTTATAGTCTGTTTGGCTCTTGGGAATTAGCCGCAGCAGCTTATAATGCTGGGGAAGGTAAAATAGGGCGTGCTAAAAAACGTTATCGAACAAAGAATTTTTGGAAAATGAGCCGAGGCCGTTATCTTAAAAATGAGACCAAAAATTATGTTCCAAAAATAATGGCACTTGCTATTATTGGTAAGAATTTAAAAGCTTTTGGTTTTAAAAATATTGAATTTTATGATGTTTTAGATTTTGAAGAGATCTCGTTAGCACCAATGAGTGATCTTTTTAAAGTTGCAGAAATTTTAGAACTTGATTTTGAGACTCTTCACTCTCTAAACCCAGAACTACTTCGTTGGTTTACTCCACCTCAAATAGAATCTTATAAACTGCGAATTCCTGTTGGATCTTTAAGTGTTTGGAATGATAAATCTCCTAAAGTTCAGGAGTATGTCGCTAAAGACTTCCAACTCTATAAAGTGAGGGGAAGAAAAACTCAACTTAGAGACATTGCAAAAAAATTCAAAATTAAAAATTATGTTCTTGAATATTTAAATGGAAAAAAATCCTGGGAACGTCTTCAGCGAAGTAAACGAATTATTTTACCTTTTCGCCAGGGTCAAAGTAAGAAAGCACCGATGTATGCAGATCTTTATGAAAAGCCAAGAAAGAGTGTTTTAAAAAGAAAAGCATGGAAAAGACGTCTTAAGATTGCTCTAAGAAAGGGGCGTAAGATCTCGAGTCCAAGTCGTTACTATGTAGTTAGTAAAGGTGACAGCCTTTGGAATATCGCTCAGAAAACGGGAACCTCCCTAAATACTATTATTGCCTCAAATTATAAGCTTGTTAAAAGAGGGCTTATTCGAGCAGGTGATAGGCTCATC
Organism: Bdellovibrionales bacterium; assembly: GCA_030638415.1. Taxonomy (GTDB): domain Bacteria; phylum Bdellovibrionota; class Bacteriovoracia; order Bacteriovoracales; family Bacteriovoracaceae; genus DAOWEO01. The sequence continues at coordinate 5,367 of DAOWEO010000066.1, forward strand.
GTTCAGTAAAAAAAAACGGAATATTAATGGTTGCAAATATTTTTGAAAATCTTAGAAAAGAGAAGAAAACTCATTTTGAAAAATATTTCAAAAAAGTTTTAGTTATTGGTAATGATTACTACATTGGAAAAAGTTATCTGAATCTTCTCTCTCAATATGAATCTGATCAAATAGAGTTTATTTCAGATCAAGATATACAACAAAGTAATTTTCAACTTAAAGGTCCCTCATCCGTTCGAGGGAAAGAAAATATTGAATTATATGAAGTACTTTTTAATCAAAGTGAAAGTGTTCAGGTGGAATCACTTTTTTTTAAAGATCTTAAATTTAGGGAATTTGGTAAAAGAAGCAAATCATTCAAACTTTTATCAGGAGAAGATTTTTATACTTTGCCTACTGTGAAAATCAGTGATTATCCCCGATTGTCTGATGAGGAATATTCTGAAATTCAAGGAAGTGTTTCAACTCATAATATTATAAAAATTAAGCATGTTCTTGCTGATGACTTAGTAGAGCAAACTCACTGGGAAGTAACAATTTCAAACGGGAAAATTTGCATGTGTGAAGAGCTCATATGGGGAAAAAGCCCTCTCTCTTTTTACGAGATTCTTGATAAAGACTCTAGTGCTATAAAACCGATTGGTCAGTTTTGTGATGGCCTCGTACCAACAAGCTCTCTTCATATCTCTTTAGAGTATAAGGAAAAAATTTCTGATTCAGATAAAACCTTACTTGTTCCTCTTAGTTATACTCATGATCATGGCCATTTTATAGGTGAAGTTATTAATGAAGAAGGAAAGGGGTCAAAAACGGAATTTGTTCATTTTTTTCAGCATACAGAAATAAATGAAGAAGAGCTTTCTCGGAAAATAAGAATTTTAAAGAAAGCGATTGATAAAGTTTTTGAACTTAAGCAAAGTACAATTACTTCTGAGTTTATTACTATTTCTCACTCTGCTTTTGTTGAAAAGTTTAACGACCAACTCTTTCATAATACGAAAGAAGATCTTCATCTCTCTTTTGTAGGTGAGAGTGGTTATATTCCAAAATCTAAATATGAGTTGTATGGTGAAAAACTTTCATCTTGCTCTTATATGATTAGAGGCTTGCTTACTATTTAAAGTTAAGTTGGCGGTTCACTTCATAACATACAGCACACACTGCATTGGATAGATTCAAAGATCTAATAACTTTGTTATAGATGGGAAGTTTTAAAATATTATTATCTAGACTGGATAACAACGAAGTTGGAAGTCCCTTACTTTCGCTGCCAAAAACGAGATAACTGTTACCGGCGAAGTTCTCTTGGTAAAGGGATTTTTCTGTATTTGAAGAGAAGTAGTATATATTTTCAGGCTGTTCATTGGTTATAAACTCATCCCAGTTTTGGTATTCTGTGATTGTAAGGTGCTTCCAGTAATCAAGGCCTGCACGACGGACAGACTTATCTGAGAGCTCAAATCCATATGGCCTAATAAGAATGAGTTCGTAATTTAGGGCGAGGCATGTTCTCCCGATACTCCCGGTATTTCCGGGAATTTCGGGAGAGTATAAAACAATTTTTATTTTTGTTTCTGACAT
>DAOWEO010000151.1 GCA_030638415.1 Bdellovibrionales bacterium
CGCTGTTTAGTTATGGGGGCTGAAGATGTTGGTCTCTCAAATGCTGTGAGTAGAAGTGTGGCACATATAGTTGCTTTTAAATCACAAGGTGAAATTGAATCTTTAAATGTGTCAGTGGCATCAGCACTTGCAATGCAATCTGGATTTAGTCAAAAGTAGGACAGCTTAAACTTCCTGAAAATAATTCTGTTTTATCTCCTTTGAAAATATAAAGATTTTCATTTTTTCCAATAGGAGTTCCATCTCGCTTGGAAAAAAACCTCCATGAAATGGGTTCGCTACTATAGAAAGATAGCAGACCAAGCTGTGCTGAAGAGGCATCTATTTTTTTAAAAATAATTTTTTTCTTTTTTGTTTTATTAAAAAACTTTACAGGAATCTGAATTGTCTGTTCTTGTAAAGACTTCTTAGTCGCTGGTAGCAGTGCAATAAATCGTCCATCAATTATTAATGATCCTGCACTTAAACCACTATTCGACTGTCGTTTAACTTGCAAGGTAATTAATTTTTCTTGTTGGCAAAGGTGTTCTTGGTAGCTTCTTTGTTGCTCATTTGTAATAATATTTGGTAGGCGAAAGTTACTAATTCTAAAATTACCTTTTTGACCTAGAACTCCAATAGAAGCTTTTAGAGCAGTTCTAATTCCTTTTCTCGGATCTACCTTCTTTTTAAAAGCAAATAATTTTAAGTTGGGATTATTTTTGTAAAATCCCTGAGCTTTGAATTTATCAAATAGTGATTTTCCACGACATCCAATCATGGCAAGAAATTTAATATTAGGATGTATCTTTTGAAATATATTTTTTACATCAACTTTGTCGATAGTATAAATAAGGTCCGGAACTTCTACACCTAATCCTACCTCTTGCACTACATTAGAGTGTGAGACCCAAAAAACACCTTTATTTTGACTGTTTTTTAATTGGGTGGATAGATCTTCAGCCGTGGCTTCATGGATTATTTTTATATTATAGCCAGACTTTGAAAATGATTTTTTAAAACGTCTCTCTACTGTCTCAGTAACATCCCAATCTTTGTCATGAAACCATATCTTAGGAGTTTCAAGGGAGGTGAGCAGGACTACTTGAGCTGGTGTGGCTAATAGTTGAGTAGTAAATAAAAATAATAGAATTGATAGTTTGATCATGCGTAAGAGTACTTTAAAACTCAAAAAGACTCAACGCATCATGTAAAAAAGATAGATATTATAAAAAAAAGTAAAAAAGAGCTTGAAAGAAGGAACATAAAACATTATAAATATTGAATAATTTACTGAAGAGTGGATATTCGGGCTGACTTAGCTCAGTTGGTAGAGCAGCAGTTTTGTAAACTGCCGGTCGTAGGTTCGACTCCTATAGTCAGCTCCATCTTTGGCGAGATTCCCGAGTGGTCAAAGGGATCAGACTGTAAATCTGACGGCTCAGCCTTCGAAGGTTCAAATCCTTCTCTCGCCACCATCTTTAGTACGTTTATTTCAAGCGGGTGTAGCTCAGTTGGTAGAGCACCAGCCTTCCAAGCTGGGGGTCGTGAGTTCGAACCTCATCGCCCGCTCCATTTTCCTTTGAATTTCATTCAGCTCGCGTGGCTCAGTGGTAGAGCACTCCCTTGGTAAGGGAGAGGTCACGAGTTCAACTCTCGTCGTGAGCTCCATTTTATCAAGTTATCTAGGTATTTTTTGTCACTCAGTGCATCTTCTTGTAGATATGAAATAATAATAGGTGATGAAATACATATTACTTATCTTCCTATTCGCATATTCCATAAGCTCTTTTGCAGAGATTAAAATTGGTGTTCTTGCCAATAGAGGAAGCCATGCAGTAAAGGCTGACTGGGACGCAACAAAAGACTATCTTGAGCAAGAACTTCAAGAAAAAGTGAAAATTGTTCCAATGAAATTTGTAGATATTCACAGTTCAATAAAAAATAGGGCCATTGATTTTATATTTATGAATCCAATTTTATATGTTGAAAATGAGTATCGTTTTGGCATTGAAAAAGTTTTAAGAGTTCAACGCTATTACAAGGGGAAATACCTCGAAGACTTTGGTAGTGTTGTCTTTAAAAAAAGTAGTTCTAGCAAATATTCTACTGACTGGTCTGACTTACGTATTGCAGGAGTATCTAAAAAATCACTTGGAGGATGGCTAATCGCAAAAAAAGAACTCCTAGATAAAAAAATAAAGTTGAATATTGAAGATGTCTTATACCTGAAGGATCACTATAAAGTTGTACTGAGTGTACTCAATGGTACCAATGATATTGGTATTGTGCGTACAGGTGCTCTTGAGGAGTTAATTGGCTTTGGTCAAATTGATAAAAATGACTTTGAAGTTATGTTTTCTAAAAATGACTCAACGTATGATTACTTAAGCACTTCCTTATACCCCGGGTGGAATCTCTCGATTTTAAAAGGGGTTAGCGAAGATATTAGGATACGAGTAGTATCAGCACTGCTAGGAATTCAATACCAAAATATCGAGATAGCAAAAGAGCTAGGCCATAAATGGAGTTTGCCATCAAGTTATTCAAGGGTCCATAAATTGTTAAGAAAATTATCCCTCTATCCCTATGACTTTTGGACCCAAGTTAGCTTTGCTAAAATTATACAACAGAATCCAAAACGTTTTATATTCATGATGTCATTGTTGACACTGCTAAGTATTTTGATCTTTTTAATGGTGAGAAATAAGAGATATATTCGCACTCTTTTTGATGAGCTTGAAAAGGAGCGAGACCAGTTAGACCACTTTGTTGAAATGGTGCCGTCCTTACTCCTATTTTTAGATGAGAACCATAACATTATAAAAACCAGTAAAAAATTTAACGATTTGATCGGAATTGATAACCTTGTTGGAAAGCGCTTGCGGCATTTTTTTCATGGGATACAGTGTGAGCAATTCTTTGGGAATATAGAGCAGGTGGGTGAATATAAAATAGATGATAACCTATTTATTATGAAGAATGATGGGACATTGCCCCCTGTATCTATAAGCGCATTTTCTCAAGAGTTTATGGGGGAAAAGAGGGTTGTAGTTATTGTTGAAGAGCAGCAATTAAAGCAAAGAGTTGCCTTGTTAGAAAAAGAGAGAGAACTAAAGAGAATAGAGAATGCAAAAATTCGCTCAGTAGGAATTCTTGGATCTGGTGTTGCACATGAGATTAATAATCCTTTAACTATTATTAATAGCTCTGCAAAAATACTGCTCAGGTTTCTACAAAAAGAGAAGTTTGATAATGCAAAATGGAAAAAAATGCTAGAAGATACGATTAGTGCGGGGAATAGAATATCGGACATAATTGAAGCTTTACGGCTGCTAGGTAAAGATGAAGAAGATGCGCCTTGTGCCAAGTACCCGTTGAGTAAGTTTATAAACTCTTCACTAATACTTGTGTCTACTCGATTTGTGAAAAAAGGTTTTTCTATTCATTTTAACTATGAGCATGTGACAAGTGTAGCGTATTTGTCACATGTTAAGTTTCACCAGATTTTAGTAAATATTTTTCTTAACGCAGAAAAATATTTAGATGAGCTGAAGGGTGTGAAAAAATCACTTAGCATCTCTATTGAAATTTTAGATGAGTTTTTCTTCTTATTAAAAATTAGTAATACTGGTCAGCGTATTTCTAAAAAAATGGAGAAGGATATTTTTATACCTTTTGCATCTGATAGTACTGAAGTAACAGGAAGGGGAACCTCAATGGCGCAGAGCAAAATTTACCTTGAGAAGTATTCAGGAGATATTTGGATTGACCCTCAGGCTGAAAATACCACCTTTATTATAAAATTTCCCTTTGATTATCGACAAATCAGCTAAAAGCTGTTTACAAAGGGCCTCTAATTAGATAAAAAATTTCCGCTTGTCATGAATTTGGTTTTCAAGCATACTGAGTGACAGTATATTACGGTATTATTTTAAAATATTAATAGATCACATTGGTCATAGAAACTACAGGAGATTAAAATGGCAAAGGAAAAATTTGACAGAAGTAAGCCACACGTTAACATCGGAACAATCGGACACGTTGACCATGGTAAAACAACTTTAACAGCAGCGATTACAATGGTTCTTGCCGAAGCACTAGGTGGAGAAG
>DAOWEO010000055.1 GCA_030638415.1 Bdellovibrionales bacterium
ACGACTCACTACTGTCCAGGATGTGGGCATGGGCGTATTCATAAACTTGTAGCAGAAGCACTTGATACTTTAGAAGTAACAGATGAGACAATTTTTGTTTCACCGGTTGGTTGTTCTGTATTTGGTTACTACTACTTTAATACTGGAAATGTTCAAGCCGCTCACGGACGTGCCCCTGCAGTGGCGACTGGTATTGCAAGATCAAATCCGGGAAAGATGGTTATCTCTTACCAAGGAGATGGGGATCTTGCTGCGATTGGAACTGCTGAGATTATTCACGCTGCAAACCGCGGCGAGAATATGACTGTATTTTTTGTTAACAATGCAATCTATGGAATGACCGGTGGGCAGATGGCACCAACCACTCTTGAAGGACAAAAAACGTCAACGTGTCCAACTGGACGTGATGTCGCAGAGATGGGCTTTCCAATGAAGATGTGCGAGATGCTAGCAACTCTTGAAGCTCCAGTTTATATTGAGCGCGTTGCAGTGACTGATGCGAAAAATATCATGAAGACTAAAAGAGCGATTAATAAAGCTTTGAAAATTCAAAAAGAGGGGAAAGGTTTTGCTTTTGTTGAGATCTTATCTTCTTGTCCTTCTGGTTGGAAGATTGATCCGGTTGAGTCAAATCAGTGGATTAATGATGTACTTATGAAGGCATTTCCACTGGGAGTCTATAAAGATGTTTCAAAAGAGCGTAGCTCTAGAGAGTTTCATAGTGCAGAAGTTATTCCTGCTGAAGTTGAAAAGCTTCTTGGAATGAATAAGGAAAGTGATCTTTTTGCTCCTGATGAGTCATTTATTTCAGCTTTTAAGGATCAAAATCTCAAAGTTGCTGGCTTTGGTGGACAAGGCGTTTTGATGGCCGGAAGTACGATTTCTTATCTTGCAATGGAGCTTGGATTAGAAGTTACTTGGCTTCCAAGTTATGGACCAGAGATGCGTGGTGGAACGGCAAACTGTAGTGTAAATATCTCAAACAAAGAGATTGGAACACCAGTTGTTGAGAGACCAAATGTGCTTATTACTATGAATGGTCCAAGTCTTACTACATTTGAAGATAGTGTTGCTTCTGGTGGTCTTATAATTGTTAACTCTTCTGTAACAACGGATAAAGTTAAGCGTGATGATGTTACGACTCTTTATATTCCAATGAATGATATTGCTGAGGAAGTTGGACTGCGTGCTGCGACAAACATGGCAGCCATTACAGCTTATTTTGCTTACACTAAAGTATTTAGTGTTGAGAAACTTAAAAAATTCATGGAAAAAAACTTCAAAAAGCCAGAACTCTTAAAGAAAAACTTTGAGATTATGGACAAAACTGTTGCTTATCTTAATGAGCATTATAAAAAATAGAAAATAGTCAAACTACCGATTTAGTCAGGCAGGGGGAGAATCTCTCCCCTTGTTTTATCCATCTGTTCTTGCCATACTTGGCTTACCGCAGATCTCATATAATATTATTTTTTAGTATTAGTGTGAATGGTCGACTTTACTATGTCACCATCTCTCAAGTTTTTTTAGCTCTGCTAAAAGAATCTAAAAAAGAGTCCTAGAATCCTTAAATATAATTTCCTTGGCAGGATGGCTCAAACCACTATAAACTATTATAGATGTTTAAAAAATTGTTTACTTAAAATGATGAGGATTCTCTATGAATTTTATGTCGGCCATTGGCCTCTCACTATCTTTTGCTGTTATCTTTATCGGGTTACGACTATCGACTCCAGACCTTAAGATATTTATTGATGGCCCTTCTCTTTTTATTGTTTGTGGTGGAACGTTTGCAGCTGTTAGTATTGCTTTTAATTTAAATAAATTATGGGTTCTTTTTAAAGTTTTTTTTGATCAGTTTTTACGTTCAAAAACTACGAGAAAGCAAATAGTTTTAGAAAATATTATTGATGTCGCAGAAGCTCTTCGTGGTGGTGAAGGGCTTGAGCAAGTTGCAGCTAAGGCTACCAACCCTTTTTTACGAGAGGGTCTGCAATTGATGGCAGATGGAGTGCTTAATCGTGAAGAGATTTTAAATATTTTACAAATTCGGGCTAAACAAGTTGTTTTGCTAAGAAAACGTGATGTGCAAAAAGTGAAGACAATGGGAAAATATCCTCCCGCCTTTGGGATGATGGGAACAACTATTGGAATGATTGTTCTTCTCGCTAATCTAGGTGGAGCTGATGCCATGAAAACTATTGGACCAGCGATGGGAGTATGCCTGATTACTACTCTTTACGGCGTAATGATTGCTAATCTTTTTGTTTTACCAGTTGCAGATAATCTTGAGGGACTAACGAATGAGAATAGTCTTGAGATTCAAATGGTCTATGAAAGCTTTAAACATCTTTTAGATAAATCAAACCCTATTTTAATAATGGAAGAGCTCAATAGCTACCTATTACCAGGTGAACGAATAGAGTGGAGTGGACGTAAATAATTATGGATTTTGATGATGAGGAAATTGGGGAAGTTAGTGAAGCGTGGTTAGTTAGCTATGCTGACATGATGACGCTGCTTGCTTGTTTTTTTATACTAATGATTGCTTTTGCCAATTTTGATCCTGTTGGTTTTACAACTAAGGCACAAAAGTTTTCAAATGCATTCAAGGGTACGTATAAAAGTTCTGATGCAAAGCTGAAGCGTATTACTGAGGAAATTTCACGGCATCCTAAATTAAAAAAACTTCTTAAAATATCTCTTAAAGAGACTGAACTTTTGGTAACTTTTTCTAGTAGTATTTTGTATGCTAATGGAGAATCTAAGCTAAAGGATGACATGCTTCCATTCGTAGATACTTTTGTTGAGATTGTACGAGCTCAGGCTAAGACTTATAGAATAATGGTGGAAGGGCATACAAGTAGTTATGAAGGTCGAAAAATAGGCATAAAAAATCTCTGGGCCCTTTCATCGGAGCGTGCTTCACATATTGCAAATCGTTTTGAATATTTTGGTTATCAGCCCAAAAAAATTGTTGTCATCGGTAAGGGAGAGTCTGCTCATTTATATGTAGAAGTGGATAAAAAAGGTAATGTCATCCCAGAGGGAGCGAGGCAGAACCAAACTGTTTTAATTCGTATCCTTGAGCCTAAAAAAGAAGTTAAAAAAGTTAAATTTGGTTTTGGAATATTTTTTAATGATTGATACAATGTGGTTAAATAAATTACTTAAGTTCTTGGCAGTTTTTGGTACTCTTTTAGCAGTGTTTCTAGTTTTTTATAATCAAGAAGATCAGGCTGATTTTCAACGAAAATCTTTTTCTGATAATAAAATTGATATGTTTTGTGAGTCATGGCGAGGAGACTATCAGCACTGCCTTCGCCAAAGTTTGCACCAAATAATAGGTGCTTCTACTCCTTTGCAAATGACAAAAGTTTCAAAGCTTATTATCAGGATTTATGAGTTAGATTTGGTGCGAAGTAAGAGTGCTGCTGATAGAGCACAAGTCCATTTTGGTTTTATAAAAAATTACTATATTTTTATTGATGATATTCATGAGTTCTCATTTTCTAGAGATCAGATTGATCTATTTCAAATTATACTATTTCCATACTACCGCTATAAAATCTCTCAAGATTTAGACCATGCTAAAAATATCATGCTAGAATTTAAAAAAACTATTTCAGCAGATAAAATACCTACCGACATGAGAAAAAGTATTAAGAGACTCGAGGAGAGTAATATTGGAGTTTTTCGTGATGTGTTGTGGTAAATTAATGCTTACTTAAATAGTTCGCATCTCTCCTTATATACACTATTTACTACCTCTAACTCTTGTTTTATCTCATTGAAGGTAACTTATGCCTTCTTTTTATGTCACATTTTAAATTACTTAATCAAAAAATAAATCTAATTTCAGCTAGTTACTATAACTCTTCGTATATTTCCAACATTAGAATAAAGTAGTTATAGAGATGTATTAAACTTTTTAGCCAAATATGCCGATTAGTTTAGATAGATACGTAAAGCTAAGGACTGTTAAGTATGAATTTAGTGTCAAACATTTTCAAGTTTCATAAAAGCATCAGCAATTTACTGATACTTTTACTGTTACAAATAAGCGTTACAGCTTGTATTGGTACTGTTGAAGATACTGATCCAGATGTGACTAAAAGTGCTGAGATACCTTCTTCGGTTATTGGGTTTTATGGTGTAACTAATGCAATTGC
>DAOWEO010000139.1 GCA_030638415.1 Bdellovibrionales bacterium
CCAGATATGAAGTTTTTAGAGAATCTACCAGAAGCACTACAAACTCTTAAAGAACAAATCGCCGCTCAAAAAGTTACAATTGATGCGGAAATAGACAAGCATATTGATGATCAAAGACAAGTATTAGCAGACAACATCCAAGTTTGGGAAACTCTTGCTACTGACTGTGCTGGGGCAGAAAAAGAATATGCCCAGATGGTAAAGAAAAGAAATGAAGATATGAAAAAACAGTATGATGAAGGAAATCAAGAGCTTTCAGATTTTTGCCAGAAGTATGACATGCTTAGAACATCCAGAGTTCCTACTTGTGGTAATGAAAACTCACCTTCAAGCCTAGCAACAGAGTCTATCAAAATTAGTAAAAAAATAAATCCTGATATTACTGCCCACGTAGGCCAGTATCGTGATTTGTGTAACTCTTATGAGGGTGACAAGACAGCGGAAGGAGCGGAAGAAGATGAAGTTCCTCTTGTTATTGAAGTGTGCTTCTCTGGTGATAAACTACCTGAAAAAACAGAAATCAAAGCATCAATAGATGGTTTTTTTGATATGAAAAATATCGATTTTACTTACTATGCAGAAATGGATGTAACTTCAGATGAGTATAAAGAACTTTCACCTGCTGCTAAAGGATTAGTAAAAACTCTTAAAGGAATTCTTGATAACGAATCTATATGCCAGAATAAGTTTGATACCTTAAAAAAGAAAGAAGGCTGTACAGATGCAAATCCTACTCTACCGACATGTCAAACTATACCATTGATCAAAAAATTTCGAGGAATGTCAGCTGAAGAACTCAAAGGTGGTGCATTTAAATATCTTGCAAGTGCGGTTAGAAAAGTAGGATCAACTGGTGGTAACTCTGAATGGTCAAAACTAGGAGAGCAAGATATCTCCAGCTGTACTGCAAATAATAATGTTCAAACAGGAATGAAACAAGCTACCAACGATATAATGTCCCTACAGCAGGGCATGATGAATAGTACGATTGGTCAGTAGCCAAAAGAGGATAGTTAAGTGGGACGTATAGTGAACAAAAGTTTTTTAATAATGTTAGCAGCACTGCTGCTAACAGGTTGTATTGTGCAAAGTGGTAGCTCTTCTAGAAAAGCGGAATCTCTAATTAATGAACCAAATAATGTTGGAGCCTATCAATCATATGTCATGACAACTAACCCTGTTGAAAAATCTGGTGGGGACACCCTAACCATGGGTATTTCATTATCAACCTATCTTGATATCACTCCACAATTTATTACTGATCAACAAATTCTCTCTGATAGTGCTACTATCAGCTATCCTAACCCACAAACAGCACTAAATTTAACTAGTGTTAAATTTGAAGTAAGAAAAGATGAAAATGCTGACTACTTATATCAAAATATGGGGACTTGGGCATATGGTTCGAACACCAGTGAATTCCAAGAGGTAAATACTTTTTATCTCTTAAAAAAAGAGATCGTATTTTTTCAAGAGGCTCTGTGGAATCAAGCATCACTTCTAATGAACAATACCTCCATGCCAGGAAACTTCAGTATTAAAGAAGCTTATTGGCCATACTCCATTAACCAAACCACATCAATTCATACCCCATTAACCCTATCTGCTTACACTCAAGGAATGGATGAAAAACAAGCATCATTTTTTCCAGCAGAATTTGTTTTACGTTTTGGTATGGATAGCGAGCTAAGTGGTACTCACCTTGATGCACTATATTTTTCTCAGGACCCTTCAATTATTTTTCATGAGACTGGCCATGCCATGGTTCACATTATGATGAATATTAGAAATCTTGCTCAAGAAAATACTGTAGCCACTCGTTTAGGATATCGTTTTTATGATGAAGCAGGATCTATCAATGAAGGACTTGCCGACTACTTCAGCTATACACTCACTGGCCATACCAGTTTTGGAAGCTGGGGGCTAGGAAATTTCTATGGTGCCGCAAGACCAATAAGTGAAGACAATTTTCTGCATGCGGCAGGGATAAGTGAAGATAATAATGAACGTCTTCGCTACCCTGATTTTTTAAATTATGATCCAAATACACCTACAAAATTATATGAAGATATTCACCAAGCGGGAATGATTACTTCACACTACCTCGTTGCTCTGTCTAGACAACTAATGACTAATTGTACATTTGACCACGAAGTCTCAAATAAATATATTATGGGTATTCTATCTGAAACAATGGCGCAAATGGGCGATCTACAAGCAGAGGGAATTGATGGTAAAACAGATTTTGTAAATCTGAATGAGGCGCACGCTTTAGAGTGGATTCAAACAGTAAACCCTATTACCTACCGCTCCTTTTTTCAAACATTTGCATTTAAGCTAAACCAACTACGAATTAAATTGGCTGATGTATCTATATGTACCAACTTTACTCAAGATGACATTGAACAACTTTTAGACCACTACGGACTTCTGCTATTTAAATCTTACAATGATGATGGCAATAGTGAATTGTTGGCAAATAATACGCTGCAAGTAAACTCACTTAACCAGCTCAAGTCGACACTAATTTTAAAAGAGCACATCGGTTTTGATCCCACTGCTGGAGCATCAATTGCTTACGTTTTTGATAAACGTGAATCAATTGCCAATGCCATTCAAGCTTTTTTAGCGTCTGGTTTTTTATCGGCAGACAAAGACCTTACCTCTCCTACCCTTATTCCAAGTGACTACTCCTATAACAATGAGAATGGCTTAATCAGCCCCGGAGAATTAGTAGGAATATCGTTAAATCTTTATAATAGTTCCAACTCATCAATGGCCGGCGTACAAGTTTTGGCCAATGACTGGGACCATGCTAAAGATGGTAAACCATGTCGGCACTTTGAAAATGTAGAAGATATTTGGCCAACAGATTCTGAAGGTGCTGCTAGTGCAGTTGGGGAGGCAAACGTAGCAGAGTCCTGTACCTACACCACAAGAGATAATGAACACACGTCACCAGTATGCTTTTTGCAACTAAATGAAGAGGAATCTACTCAATGGGTTTCACAAGAAAAGTTTCGTGCAGATCGTGGACTCGAAGCAAAAAATTGCCTTGGTGGAGATTTGGATACACAAGATTGTTATGTTCGAGCAGTAAATCACTTAGACAGTGCGATGTATTCAAAAATTGACTCACACAAAACATGGATGCAGACAATTACTGCTTCAGAACAAGATTTAATATGGCACTCATCAAATCTACTATTTTTTGAAATTAATCCTTGGGTACCACCAGGAACAAAAGTAAATTGTCGATTGCGAGTTAGATTTACCAACTGTGCAGATTGTTTTGAAAAAGAGAAAGATGGGAAAGCGGATAACTTTGATGATTTTGAATATAGTGGTGCTCAGCCCTTTAAATTAATCAATTTTCAGTTTATAATTATCGACTAATGACAAAGAAAATAGCACTAATTCTATTCACAATTCTTTTTATAGTCGGGGTAAATTATCTACTTCTTACGCAGCAACCAGATGATATAAAAGAGCCTTCTATTCCTGTACCACAGCATGAGCATGAGCATTGTAATCATGGTACAAAAAATGTTAAAATGTCTGCAGAGACAAAGAAAAAAATTGTCCAACAAGCAAAGAGTGCATTTACAAAACTTTCCCCCGCCCTTAAACAGACTCATAAAAAATATATCCAAAGATTAGGAGAGGATTATACTATAAATATTTCTCCTTTACGTTTCACCCAGGCTAATCTCAAAGGTCAAAAACGAAAAGTACAAGAAGTTATTATAGAAGTGCTTACAGACAAAAATAAGCGCTATAGTTTTCAAGCCTATATCGATCCCGACAACGGTCAAGTCCTGCAAACATGGAATCAAGAGCGCAAAGATGGATTATTTTTTAAACATCAAAAACACCGCACATTTAATCCGACAGGAACAGTAAGGCAAGAGTAAAAAAGAGTTCTCTCTTGCGAGTTTCATAAAACAGTCATATACTGAGCTACATTTTATTTAACTGAATGAGAAGGAGAGATCATGACAGATTATCTTGATGAAGAACAACAAATTATGAAAGAACAAGACCAGGCTGCGCCAAGTTTCAGCTTTGAAACATTTTATGAAACTATTTCAAAAATGAAATTAGCTAAAGTTGTGACGGTAAAAGAAAATGAGACTATTAAAAGTATTGTTAATACATTAGTAACTAGAAATATTGGATCAATTATTGTTGTCCATGATGATAATACTGTTGCAGGAATTCTAACTGAACGTGACGTGATGCTCAAGCTGGCACTTAATAATGATCTTGCTGATCATCCAGTATCTGAGATAATGACTGAAGAGCCACTATGTCTACATAAAGAAGATGAGATCGCCTACATATTAAATAATATGCATGTTGGTGGCTATCGCCACATTCCAATTGTTGACGATAACAACCACCCTATTTCAGTTGTAAGTATTCGCTGCGTGATGGATTATATCATTGATCACTTTCCACAGAATGTACTTAACATGGTTGGAGAGCCTTTTCGCGGTACTCAGCAGCGTGATGGTGCGTAGATAATTTATAATTTTTTATAAAAAAAAGAGTGGTTTAAACCACTCTTTTTTTTTTGCTAAATATTAAAACTGCATTTCAGGTATATCACCCGTTATAATCAACTCAGCTTCAGTCAACTTTACAATCTCTTCAACACTCACTCCTGGAGCCCGCTCTAACAGATGAATCTTACCATTTTTAATTTCTAAAACAGCTAAATCAGTGACAACTTTTTTAATACAGTTCACTCCAGTTAATGGCAGTGAACAAGACTTTAAAATTTTTGATTCACCTTTTTTATTAGCATGCGCCATGGCAACAATTATATTTTGTGCTCCTGCAACCAAATCCATTGCTCCGCCCATTCCCTTAACCAGTTTGCCAGGAATCATCCATGAAGCAATACTTCCACCTTCATCAATTTCGAAGGCACCTAAAACAGTAAGATCTACATGCCCACCACGAATCATGGCAAAGCTATCTGCCGATGAAAAATATGCTGCACCAGTCACTGCTGTTACAGTCTGTTTACCTGCATTAATTAGATCGGCATCAACTTCATCTTCGGTAGGAAACTCACCCATTCCAAGAAGACCATTTTCTGATTGGAACATCACTTCCATTCCTGCTGGAACATAGTTAGCCACTAACGTGGGTATTCCAATTCCTAAATTGATGTACTGTCCGTCTTTAATTTCTTGTGCAATTCTTTGTGCTATTTGTTCTCTTGAAATTCCCATAATAACCTCTTAAGCCTTAACTGTTTTTTGTTCAATACGTTTTTCAAATTCACCTTTAATCACTCGCTGAACATAAATCCCAGGAGTCTGAATGTCATCGGGGTCTAACTCTCCAGCAGGGACAATCTCTTCTACTTCAGCAATAGTTATCTTGCCTGCTGTTGCGATCATTGGATTAAAGTTTGCAGCGGTCTTTCTAAATACGAGATTCCCCATTGTGTCTGCTTTCCATGCTTTGACTAAAGCATAATCACACGTAAGTGACTCCTCTAGCACATACATTCTGCCATTAAACTCTTTAGTCTCTTTACCTTCTGCGACTAAAGTACCATAACCAGTTGCGGTATAAAAAGCAGGAATACCAGCTCCACCAGCTCTAATTTTTTCGGCTAGTGTTCCTTGAGGAGTTAAAATAACCTCCATCTCTTTTGACAGGTATAGCTGCTCAAAAAGTGCATTTTCTCCAACATAAGAACCGATCATCGTTTTAATCTGTCTTTTTTCTAAAAGCTTACCTAGGCCAAAGCCATCGACACCAGCATTGTTTGAGATACAGGTTAACTCTTTACAGCCTAAATCTTTTACTTGATCAATCAGACCTTCTGGAATTCCACAAAGACCGAAGCCTCCAACCATAATAGACATCCCATCTTTTAAGCCTGCAAGTGCCTCATCGTATGTCTTTACTACTTTATTAAAACCGGCCATACATTCTCCTAATTAAATATATTCTATATTGTTTTCAAATCTTCATTTAATGCTTTAATAACCTTATCATCAATCTTTGGTACTAATGCATCAACACTTCCCTCTACGTTAAATCCCTTTGCAAAGATATCTTTTAAAACAGACAGATCTCCTTGATAGAGTGCACTTTTTTGCTCAGAACTAACCACAGCATCAAAATATTTTAAAATACTCTGACTTAAATCTGGAAGGTAGCTACTAAATAGAACTCCTAGAACGAGAGCATACTGTGTCGAAAAGGCAATAGTCTTCGCAGCCTCATTCTTATCAGCTTTTATCTGTGCCCATGGTGCTTGATCTGAAAAATAGTTGTTTGCGTCAAAGCCCATCGCCATAATCTGCTCTAGACCTTTTTTAATATGAAACCCATCCACAGACTCATTGAAGGCCTTAAGATCGACTGTAAGCTTTTCACCATATGAAGATTTTGCAAAGCCATCAAACAACTCTGCATCCATTCCCTCTGCCCAGTTTTTTTGGAAAAACTTAAAACAACGATTCATAAAGTTACCAATATTATTGGCCAATTCATTATTTACTTTTACCTGTAGTTGATCCCACGTAAAGCTTGAATCACTATTTTCAGGAATTAGCGATATAAGATAGTACCTTAGTGCATTTTGCCCAAAATCATCTAAAGCTTTTTTTGCATCAACGTACCAACCAGTAGATTTGGAAAATTGCTTGCCCTCTAAATTTACATATTGATTAGCAGGCACTTCATCAGCTGGTTTAGCCTGTCCTGATGCCATGCTCATCACAGGAAAGATAATAGTATGAAAAATAATATTATCTTTACCGATAAAATGGCTCAGCTCCACATCTTTATTTTGCCACCAATCTAATAAGTAATCCTCACTACGCCCACTCTCTTTAAAAAACTGTTTTGTATTAGAGACGTATCCAATTGGAGCATCAAACCAGACATATAATTTTTTACCTTTCGCTTCAGCAAGAGGAACATCTATTCCCCAATCTAAATCACGAGTAATCGCACGATCGTGCAGAGACTCTTCAGTGAGTGAATTAACATATGGGTATACAGTCTTGCGCCACAGATCTTTTTTGGTACTGAACCATTCGCGGTACTCTTTATGAAATTTTGAGAGCATAAGGTAGTACTGCGTAACCTGCTCTTCACTAATATTACGACTCTCACATATCTTACATACTGGATTTTTAAGCTGGGTTGATTCAATAAGCTCACCACAATTTGGACACTCATCTCCTCTGGCCTGCTCATATCCACATTTGTAACAAGTTCCTTCAACAAAGCGATCTGGTAGATGGTTATGACAATCATTACAGTATAGTTGTGGATTAATCTTTGTTTCGATCAATCCTTTTGCATTTAACTCATGAAACCACTTAACGACCTCTTCTTCGTGATACTCAGCAGAAGTCTGTCCAAAAAAATCAAATTCAACACCGTAAGCTTTAAAAATCTCTTTATGTTCCTGATGCCAACCATCAACATATTTTTTATAATCAATCCCTGCTTTTTTGGCATTCAGCATAATAGCAACACCATGCTCATCACTACCTGAAATATAGACAACATCTCCACCTTGATTTCGGCGGTGACGGGCATATATATCAGCAGGTAGATAAGCTCCCGAGAGATGTCCAAAGTGAAGAGGACCATTTGCATACGGCAGCGCAGAAGTAATAAGATACTTTTTCAAGATTGCTCCTTAAGAGATTAGATTTCAGGTATTATACACAGATTTATAAAAAAGCGTAAACCACCTTTTATGATGATTTACGCTTAGAATTTAATATTTTACTAAATTACTTAATTAGATCAGCAAAGACCTCTTGGCTGTGCTTTAACACCTCATCATGTAGAGAATTTCCATGAGAATCCATGGTTACGACTACAGGAAACTCAACCACAGACATCTCCCAGATGGCTTCAGGAGAACCCACTATCTCTTTTAAGTAGACATTATCAACAGATTTTATTTTCTCCGCTAATACCTGTGCAGCTCCACCGATAGCGTGAAAATAGACACAACCATACTCCTGACATGCAGCAAGAGTTTTTGCGCCCATACCACCTTTACCAATTACGCCAACAATACCATGGTCACGCATTACTTCCCACTCATATGGCTCTTCTCTAATTGAAGTTGTAGGTCCAGCTGCTTTTATTTCGTAGCTTCCATCACTATTTTCGACCACAACCGGTCCACAGTGATAGATAATCTGATTATTCAAATCGACAGGTACAGGATTTCCATCATGAATATACTTATGAACAGCATCACGCCCCGTAAACATCTTCCCCGTAATTAAAACTGTATCTCCCACTTTAAGTGCTCTAATTTCTTCACGCTTATATGGATAGTCTAATTTTACAATATTCTCACTCATCATTAACTCCTTAGTATAACCATTTTCCAATAGATCCATCAGCTTTTACCGCTGCACCTTGACGTCTAGATGCCCAACACATGTAAGAGATCGATACAAAATATGAAGCCGGAAGTCTATTCATTACACAAATTTTACAACCTAAAAGAGTTGTCTTACCACCAAATCCCATTGGGCCAATACCTAGTTTATTAGCTGACTCAACAATATCTTTTTCAAGTGCTGCGAGCTCTTTTACTGGACTAATGTCATCCATAGTGCGTAAAAATTGCTCTTTAGCATGATGGTAACCTTCACCTCGGTCACTACCAATACAGATTCCTAAAATTCCAGGTCCACACCCCTTACCTTGAGCCTTCACAAGACCATCAAGAATAACTTTACGAACTCCATCTAAATCTCTACCTGCATTGAGAGGTACATTTGGAAGAGAGTATTGAATACTCATATTTTCACTTCCACCACCTTTTAAAATTAATTTAACATCAAGACCTTTTTTATTGTGCTCATGAAAATTCATCACAGGGTGGCCGAGACCAATATTCATTCCCTTATTTTCACCAGTCAATGTATCAACTGAATTTTGGCGTAGATAGCCCATCTCCGTTGCCTTAACTACAGCCTTTTTTACTATCTTAGAAAATTTACCTTGGTTAAATCCCACAGGATGATAAATATTAAAAATAAGAGTACCAGTATCCTGGCAGATTGGTTGCGACTTTGTTCTGGCAATCTCTATGTTTTTAGCAATGATGTCCATTGCATACTCAGCTGTTGTTGCTTTTGCTTCTGTAGCCAGTGCTTTCAAAATTACTTTTTGCACATCATCAGGCATCTCTGTTGAAGTTTTTCTTACTACTTCCAAGATCGTCTTAAAGAGAACTTTGTCATACTCTGCCGGAGTTTGACCTTTCTTTACTACAACTTTTTTCTTAGTTACTTTCTTTGCAACTTTTTTCTTAGTTACTTTCTTTGCAACTTTTTTCTTAGTTACTTTCTTCGCAACTTTTTTCTTTGTTACTTTCTTCGCAACTTTTTTCTTAGTTACTTTCTTTGCAACTTTTTTCTTAGTTACTTTCTTTTTTACTACTTTTTTAGCCATTTTTTTCTTTTTAATTGCCATTGCAACCCTCCAAATTCTCATGAATTAACAATTGAAAATATACTATTCATTGTTTTACAATAAAGATAGAGTATATTGCATGTTATAGATCACCCTTTTTAAGGATTTTTTAATGAAAATACTGCTTGTGCACCTTCAATTTTATAAGATAATTCGAGGGTTACGAAGTATAAAACTCATAAGCACAGTAAACTTGTCATCATAATGAGTACTTCTTTAACTCACAAAATAAGGATATAGCATTTCAGCACTATTAGGACTTAACGAACCTCAGCGAGATGCTGCAGCCACTATCGAAGGACCACTTCTCATATTAGCAGGTGCTGGTACAGGAAAAACCAGGACTATTACTCACCGTATTACACATATGGTTGAAGACTGCAAAATTGATCCCAAAGAAATTTTGGCCATCAGCTTTACCAATAAAGCAGCAAAAGAGATGAAAGAGCGGGTAATCTCTCTGCTAGGCAAAAGAAGAACTCGAGGAATGACACTACTTACCTTTCATGCTCTCGGTGTACGTATTCTGCGGCAAGAAATTACGCGGCTTGGTTACCATAAGAATTTCTCTATCTTTGATACCAATGATCAACTCTCTATTATTAAAGATGGACTTAAGACATTTAGAGGTGGCAAAGAGTTTAAACGTGAGCTTATTCAATCTCAGATAAGTTTTTTAAAAAATCATACTATTAGCTGTGAGGAATTTCCTAATACCTCTCACTATGACGAAGATAATCCTTACCATATCGCCACTGAGTACATATATCAGTTCTATCAAGACAAGTTACGTTTTTATAATGCTATTGATTTTGATGATATTTTATTTCTGACTGTGGAAATTTTTAAGCGCTGGCCAGAAGTAGCACAGCTATACTCAAACAAATTTAAATATATCATGGTCGATGAGTATCAAGATACTAACACTCCTCAGTTTCAACTTATCATGGCACTGACCTCCCAGCACCAAAACATATGCGTTGTAGGTGATGACGACCAAGCGATCTATTCCTTTCGAGGAGCAGATATTTCCAATATTTTAGATTTTGAAAAAGTATTTCCTGGAGCAAAAATGGTAAAGCTTGAAGAGAATTATCGCTCAAGTAATACAATTTTAGAATTGGCAAACCAGGTTATTAAACAAAATATTAAACGAAAAGATAAAACGCTATGGACGGCAAAACAGAGTACACAAAAACCAATTCTATGGACCATGGCAGATACCGACCATGAAAGCCAAGTCCTTGCTTCAGAAATTTCAAAACTACAAGCGACAGGAATACATTTAGCAGAAGTTGCAATTTTATACCGATCCAATACGCAGACTCAACCGATTGAAGACCAACTTATTTTAAATCAAATTCCCTATACCATTCTAGGTGGAAAAAAGTTTTTTGATCGAAAAGAGATTAAAGATCTCATCGCATACTTATCTGTTATAAAAAATCCAAGCGATGAACTATCCTTAAGGAGAATTTTAAATGTTCCCAATCGTGGTATTGGTCTTGCTACCCTTAATAAATTCTTAGATTCTAGAACCAATGATGAAACACTATTTAGCCTACTATCTAAGCATCCAGAACTCGCTGGACCACGCAGACAAAAGATTGAAGATTTCACTGCTTTAATCAATAGTTTTCAACAAGTGTTTAAAGAAAAGCCACTCGATGTAGGATTAGAAAATCTCATCGACCGCTTAGATTATTATGAATATATTGAAAAGCAGTATGATGTTGCCAAGCACGTTGAAATGAAAAAGAAGAATGTTATGCGTATGGTGGACTCAACTCAAAGTTTCATGAAGCATTTTAAGTCATTTGCCACCTTAGAAAATTACGTTGATAAATTACTACTAAAAGAACTTCAAGAAAATGAAGATGAAAAAGAGGATGACGATGTACGGGCAAATAAGATTGTACTGATGACCCTACACTCCTCAAAAGGTCTAGAGTTTGACTATGTATATCTAGTTGGTGCCGAAGAGGGTATTTTACCTCACAAAAAGTCAATCACCCAAGGGGATGATATCAGTGAAGAACGCAGGCTATTCTACGTCGGTATTACCAGAGCACGTGAAAAATTATTTATGACAGTGTGCAAAGAGAGAAAGATTCACGGTAACATGGTTCCTC
The DNA here is from genome assembly GCA_030638415.1 of Bdellovibrionales bacterium. Taxonomy (GTDB): domain Bacteria; phylum Bdellovibrionota; class Bacteriovoracia; order Bacteriovoracales; family Bacteriovoracaceae; genus DAOWEO01. The sequence goes on from DAOWEO010000139.1 coordinate 11,622, forward strand.
GTTTTCCATCCCGTTTTTTAGGAGGTATGGAAGAATTCTATCAATCTCAAGATCGCACTCGCTTTGAGCATCTTTCATCTGAAGAAGAAAAAGATTATAAAGATAATTTTTTCTCAGGACTCCTAGATCTTTTAGATGAAGAAGAAAAAAACTAAAACCACAATAAAACAATTGATGTAATTGTTCCCACCCATACTGCAACAATCAAGCAATACGGCATAATATCTTTAATTGCTAAGCCTGAAATACCCAGTAGAGGAAGTGCCCAAAATGGCTGCAACATATTAGTCCATGCATCTCCCCACGCTAAGGCCATTGAAGCTTTTGCTACAGGAACACCTAATATTTTAGCAGCAGGAATAATAATTGGTCCTTGCACCGCCCACTGTCCCCCTCCAGATGGAACAAAGAAATTTACAATACCAGCACTGAAGTAGGTCATAAGTGGAAATGAATTTGTGGATGAAATAGATATAAAAAATAGTGAGAGTGAATTAGTCAATCCTGATGAACTCATCATTCCCATAATTCCTGCATACAAAGGAAATTGAACAATAATACCACTAGAACTTTTAACTGATTTCTCTACAGACTTTAAAAATGAATCTACAGATGGATGAGCTAAAATTGCAAATAAAAATAGAATCATATTAACTATATTTAAACTAAGACTACCACCAGAGGCAAACCATCTAATAACAAACATCCCAAACAAAAAACCTAGCATCAGATTTGGAATATACTTTTTCCAGCCCCACCGCTCAAAAGTTGTACACTGCCTAACATCTGCAATGTAAGCCACTCTTTGACTTATTTTAGGTAGTAACAGAGTATTCAGAATAGGTAAGGACACCAAAAATATAAAACAAAGCAGTAAATTCAATGGAGAAAAGACCGTATCAGTGAGAGCGATAGGCTCTCCCTGTGTTAATTTTGACAAAAATCCAGATGGTGAAGCAAGCTTCAAAGGAATCGATCCTGACAGTCCACCATGCCATACCACAAAGCCAGAATACGCTGAGGCAATCAATAGTGGAAAATGAGAGTTTTTAACTTTTTTTGCCACCTCAACTGCAACTAGTGCACCTAGAATTAGTCCCATTCCCCAGTTTAACCAGCTGGCAAAGGTTGAGACAACGGTGACAAAAACTATGCCTTGAATCGGTGATTTAATATATTGAACACTTTTTCTTAAACCTAACTGAACACTAGGTGCGTCGGCAAGGGTTGAGCCCAACAGTAAAATCAAAACCATCTGCATAGAGAATGGAAGTAGTTTCCAAACACCATTACCCCAAAAATCAACCACTATGCCTAAGGAATGTCCTTCAAATACAATTGCCGCAAATAAAACAATAAATGTTAGAAGAATTGAAAACAACAATGCACTTGGTAACCAACGGCTCACCAAGTGCGTAAAGGGTAAAATTATTTTATGTAGCATTACTTATCGTAGAATATTTTAGTATTTCCAGCAAGCTGTTCTTATCTTAGAACTTCTAAATAGCGATGAATATGTCCACCAACCACGACCTGGAAGTGAGCCAAGACCAATGTGCATATAGCTACCACCAAGACCCACGGAGAGATTTAATTTCTCATTTTGATTTTCCGTCCAAGCCTGTAGTCCAAACTGATCATCTTTCCAAAAGTTTTTACAAAGATATTTCTGAGCAACTCCACGATCCTTAGCACTTTTAAAAGTCATGTCCATTGCTTTTGCTTGCAAGTGATCACTAATGCGAGATCCACCAATAAATTTATTATATAGTGTTGGTCGGTACCAACTTGAAATAGTAACGGAAGATTTAACTTCTGCTCTTAGCTTCTCTGCTAATAAAGTTAAGGCAACCCCACGCATCCAACATCCCTTGGCAGGAATAAGATTTTTCAAACCAAGCTCTCGTGCCTTGGCAATATTGTCAGTAACTCCTAACTCTTGTGCGGAAAAGTTCTTAACTCCACTTCGCTCTAAAAACTCTTGAAATCCTTCAAGATTATTTTCAAAATCTGTTGGTACTTGGATGTATCCACCAAGCTTCTCAACCATACTACCGTAACTCAGCAGCTCCTTATCAAAATTAGCCGTTGCGCAGTCATCAACAACCTTAATATTAGTTATTCTTTTTAAAACATTTTGACTGATAATCAACTCACCATCTTCATGGGTCATATGAGCCTGGACTTGAAAACCTATTACAAAAAGCACAAATGTTAATACTTTCATTTTTCCTCCGAAAAAGCAGTTGACGCACTATATCATCAGAAGGAAAAATAGAAAGGTTTTTACTAAACTAAGTAAAAGGTTCATGCCGTAACAGTTTGAAAACAGGTAGTAGATATAAGATTTATGGTCTAACTGCTACCGCAGTGAACGTAGCTGTGTTGCCATATGGTCATCAAATTTTTTGCGTTCGTAAATTTGCAAAGAAAATTTTCTGACATCTAAATTACTTGTTGATAGATCCCCAGGAGCAATAATACTACCTTTAATCTCTAGCTCGCCAAGATCAAACTTTTCATATTTTTTATATTTAATAATAACAGTCTCTTTTCCAAAAGAGTTGCTAGAAAATAGACCAATACTTAAAATAGTAAATATTATCAGATACACTCTACTCATTCTTCCCCCTTTCGCTCAAAACTACTTTCTTGCTGACATTGTGACTTCAACCCAAAGGAGTAATCACCCAGTTCATCGGCCCAGAACTCTCCATCAAAACCAAAAAAGTACTCATCACTTTGACGACTAACCTCAGAAAGATCACCACGTTTACGCTTTTCAAACTTCTTTTTGGCATACATCATATGCCGCTGTGATGATAAAATCTCTAATTTTAAGGTAAACAATCTCTGACTAAACAGATAGATGTCATTTAAAAAATTAAAAAAAGTAGTTTTAGTATAGTGGTTAATCTTTGCCTTACGATACAGTGCATCTTCACGCACGTGAATCATTCCGTATGATCGCAGCTTACCTTTTGGCTCTTTTTTTAATTTATAATATTCGTCTTTTGCATTCATATAAGAAAACTGATCTAAATTATATTTCACCTTCTTTTTTACCATGACAACTAAGTTCCTAATAAACATATTTTTCTTTTCATTTTTTTCAATAGGCGTATTAACCAGCTCAAAAAAGAAAGTATGAGAATCTTTATGCTTGGTTAACATCGTATGTAATTTGGAACTTCTACTCTTATAGATTGAATAATAACGTTTAATTACATTCAAAGCATCATCCCACAAGCACAATCTATAATACGCTAACGCCTTCAGCATTTCTGCTTCAGGAAAAAAATAACTTGTTAGTAGAGGTGATTTATAGGTAACCAAAAGACCCAAAACTCTGTTGTAGTCTTTGAGATAGTAGTAGTTCCACGCCTTTTCTAGAATAATATATGGCCAATGATACGATGTCTTAGGAATTAGACTATAAAACTCCAAAGACTTTTTAAATTTTTTCTGCTTAAAATATATTCGTGCCTGATTAATTAAACATCCTTGTGACAAAATATCATAATAACGTTTGAGTGGAGCACTTTTAGTACCCCCCTTTAAAGACATTGTTATTTTTGAACACTGTGCATATGCACTGAGACTGGCATAATCATCTTTTTTCTCATATGCAATCATTCCACGCATAATAAATGCATCAGGAGCAAGACGATGCGTTGAAGGTATCTTCGCGAGATAACCTAAAGCCCTTTTATAATCTTTTTTGTAATACATACGTCTAGCTAAAATTAGTGCAACTGTAGGAGCATTAATTCCCTTGATCATATGATCAGGAAGATCTCCCAAAGACTCTGTTCCTGCTTTAACTAAAAGCACTTCCATCAACTTTGCCATTTCAGGATCTTTTTTATTAGTTTTTTTAGCTTTTTTATAATAATCTTTAAGGTAGTTAAGGGCAGAAAAAAAATGTCCATTTTTATAAAGCTGATATGAAGTATATCGCTTACTTAATCTCTTTTTTTCCATTTTTTTCTGCAGTGATTTAAAGCTCTCACCTTGTGCATCATTTGCAGTGGCAAGCCAAATCATCATACTAAATATAAAAAATACTTTAAACATAATCATTATCCTAGAAAGAGAAACCAACACCAACAAACATATCAATATTATGCCTTAAAATATTTACATTTACATCTCTAGGTCCAGGAGCACTATAAACGGAATCTTGAATTCCGACTTGAATGTGAAACCGTCTATTAATATACACTTTCAAATCACTTTTGAGAATAATGGCTGTGTAATTTTCAGCTGAATACTCTGTTAGTGAACCAGCATCTATAACACTTTCAATATTACTTTCCATATCAACTTTACCGAGTCCTGCTCCAAAGCTTAAATCGAAATAGATAATTTTATTAAAGGTATTAATTTTTCCATAAAAAGGAGACCAAACCAAATTGACATTCATCAAGCTCTTTGCTCTACGTACAAAAGGCTCGGTCCCATTTATCTGCGTAACATTGAGGTATGC
>DAOWEO010000043.1 GCA_030638415.1 Bdellovibrionales bacterium
CTGTTTTATAGGAGTTCAAAGCTATTCTTCCACTTTCCATTAGATTAAGTATCATGTTCAGAATGAAAATATTGATTTTAGTTTTACAAAAACAACATCAGCTGACAATGTCTATAATTGAATAGGTACTTTCAATATACAACTTTTAATGCATGAAAGTATAGGTTGGTTATCTTCGTTAATATGTTGGGATACTAAAGTTAATTTATTGTAAATAGCTAAAAATGATGTATCAGAGTGAATATAAGTGAAGAATTCAGATTTTTAGACCTTAACTAATTGACAAAAGGGGTGAATCCCTTTAAAAATTTTAACTAATTGTTTTTTTACAAATGTTGTAAATGTTATTGAGGAGTAAAAATGATTAAGATTCGCTTGGCCCGTGGTGGTCGAATTCATAAACCTATTTATACTATTGTTGCAGCTGATGCTAGATGTCCTCGTGATGGACGTTTTCTTGAGAAATTAGGACAGTATAATCCTAGTGCTAAAGAAGACAATGTCTTAGTTGACGTTAAAGTTGACCAGTTGAAGTACTGGATCTCTAAAGGTGCAATGCTGACTGATTCAGTTCGTACCTTACTAAAGAAGCAGAAAATTAGTTTAAAATAATTTTAGCTAAAACAGTTTATTAAGATAAGAGAGTTGTTCATGAGTGAGTTAAAAGATCTTATTGAGTATGTAACTAAGTCTTTAGTTGATATGCCTGAAGAAGTTAAAATTAATGAAGTAGTTGGCGAGCAGACGACTGTTATTGAAGTAGATGTTCATGACTCAGATCGTGGAAAAGTTATTGGACGTAAAGGAAAAACAGCACAAGCTTTACGTGTTATTTTGACTGCTGCTTCAACAAAGTTACGTAAGCGTAGCGTTCTTGAAATTCTAGAGTAGGGCATATGTCCTATAAGATTTTATTGATTGATGACGAAGCAGATCTTTTAGATTTGCTAGTTGAATTTTTCGAAATGGAAGATTTTCAAGTTTTAAAGTCTCTGACTGGTCAAGGTGCTCTTGATTTAATTAAAGAGCATAATGACATTGCCGCTATCGTTTCTGACCAAAATCTAGATGATATGACGGGTAATGATATTTTAAAAAGTCTTAAAGCGGGAGGATCTTATCCTCCCTTTTTCTTTTCTACAGGTTCTATTGATTATACGCAGGAGATGGCAATTGCTGATGGAGCAACTGGTCTATTTTCTAAACCGTTTGATCTTGAAGAGGTTGTCGCTAAGGTAAAAGCAGTAGTATCTGCTTAATACAGTTTTCCTAGATCCATTGAATATTTTCCTGGTGCATAATGAAGCAGACGTTCTTGCTTTAACTGCTTAAATGTCTTTTCACTATTAGAGCTTGAACAATATGGAAAAATTGCAATGCCACCTCGTGGTGTAAACTCACCCATCACTTCAAGGTAGCGTGGCTTAAGAAGCTTGGTCAAATCATTGCATATTTTTTGCACGCAGTCCTCATGGAAGTCTCCATGGTTTCTAAAGCTAAAGAGATACAACTTCATTGACTTCGACTCCACCATCGATTTGTCTGCAATGTAATTTAGATATATTTTGGCAAAATCGGGCTGTCCTGTCTTAGGACATAAAGAGGTGAACTCAGTACAGATAAAGCTGGTCCAGCTGATGTCCTTAGGATTTTTATTGGGAAATTTTTCAAGTATTTTTGGATTGTATTTATTGGCGTAGTTAGTATGTTCGCATCCTAATAATGTTACACCTTTAAGCTCTTTGCTCTGCCTAGCACTCTTTGTTTTTGTCATAACTGCGATCCTTGTATATATTTAATTAACTTCTAGCTTAGGAAAATTTTGATGACAAGCTGTGGTGGTAATAAATCCATATATAAAATTATATTTGTGACGTTATTTTTAGATCTGGTGGGCTTTTCTATTATATTTCCTATATTTCCGCAGATTGCTAAATTTTACTTAGAGGCAGATGGAGATGGAAAGTTATTACGCGGTATTTTTTATCTTATTGAGTCGTGGAGTGGACTAGGCCCTGAAAATGAAATGCTAAATTCAATGGTTTTGTTTGGAGGAGTAGTAGGAAGTGTTTACTCTATTATGCAATTTGTTTTTGCTCCAATATGGGGTAGTTGGTCGGATAAAATAGGCAGAAGGCCCATCCTGTTGATAACTACTTTTGGAACAGTTATTAGTTATGGATTGTGGTTTTTTTCAGATAGTTTTACTCTTTTTTTTATTGCACGTCTTTTAAGTGGTGTGATGGGTGGTAATGTCTCGACTGCTACAACTGTAATAGCTGATATTACAGATGAGAACAGTCGCTCTAAGGGTATGGCATTTGTTGGTATTGCTTTTGCTTTAGGTTTTATCTGTGGACCTGCACTAGGAGGTGTTCTTTCAACGATAGAACTAGGTGAAGGATTATGGGGTTTACCTATAAAACATCCTTTTGCTCTTATTGCTCTTTTAGGTATGGTGTTGAGTAGTATAAATTTTGTCTTCTTATTGTTCTTATTTCCTGAGACATACGTTCTTAGGACAAAAGTCAAAATGAATATCGTGCGTAGGTGGCTTCCTTTTTTGTCCAAAGTTTCACACATACGCATTAGATATATTAATCTTAGCTACTTTTTCTATCTCCTACTTTTTTCTGGTATGGAATTTACTTTAACCTTTTTAAGCTTTGAACGCTTTAACTACTCTCCACTACAAAATGCTTATCTTTTTATCTTTAGTGGAGTGGTAATGGTAGTAGTTCAAGGGGGAGTTGTCAGAAGATATGCCAATTCTATCGGCGAGAGAAGGTTGGTTTGGATTGGCCTAATCATGGTGACTTTTGGTCTGCTAGTAATTGCGCTGTCTGATTGGGTAATTATGCTTTATATTGGCTTGTTACTACTATCTGCAGGAGCTGCTCTTGTGATGCCATGTTTAACTGCACTACTGAGCCTGTCTTGTGATAGGAATATGCAGGGAGTTTCAATTGGGCTCTTTAGATCATATGGGGCAATGGCCAGAGTTTTGGGACCACTGTTCACAACAATATTGTATTGGAATTTTGGAAGCCAGTTCACCTATATGTTAGGGGCACTTTTGATGATAATTCCACTGTATATATTTAAAAGAGTGAAGTAGCAATGTGTACTTATAAAGTATATAAGTCTGGTGCTTCACAGCTCAGCTGCTCTAAAGTTTGTCTAATATTTATAATAGTACTTTCATATTTTTTAATTTCTGCTTGTTGAGCTTTTACCGAATTAACATTTTTACTCTTGTTACAGTTTTGGGTAAATGGGTAGTAGTCACTATCATCATCGTCCTCATTAAATATTGTAGGAGTACATGGTTTTACTGATTTTACAGCATAGCAATATGAGTAAGTATCACTAAATTCACTTTTTTGAATAACTTGTTTGAATACACTACAAAAAGTATTAGCGGCACCTATGTGTGAGGATGCAGTTGTCCAAGAGTCCCAAAGCGTCTCAGCCTGTGCACAAAACTCATTTTTTTCATAATTGTTTAATGCTTTTAATTCTACTTGCTTTAATTCACGGTTGAATTCTTTTCTCTTTTTTATAAAGAGCTGTAAGCTTTTATGGCTTTGTTCAACTTTATATTCTAGCCATGAATGAGCTGCACCTTTGGATCGACGTGATTTATTTTCAAACAGGGCCAGCTTGATGGTATCGCGATTATCTAAAATTTCTGACAGGTCTACATGGTGTCCATTTGAAGTCATGTCAACAAGAGATAATTTTTGTGATTCTAGCTTTTGTATAGAATTAGTGACAGTAGCAACATCCTTTTCCCATTCACGGAAAAGTTTGTATGGTTCAAAGTTGTCTAACTCTTTTACGTTTTGCTTAATGATTTCTGCAGTAATATTTTGTAAATCATTTATTGCTGCAATCCAGTCTTGAGCTTGCTCATCACATTTTTCGCCAGAGTATAGATCGGCTGAATTAATTTCTGTTTTAAAAAATTTAGTGAAGGTTCGGATATCTGCAGCATCTTCAGAGTTATCTAATAGCGACTCCAGCATTGATACTATGTCTTGACCAAATCCCTTATTAATACTGCGCTTGACTGTCAGGCAGATAAAGTTTTTTGAGCTAATTTTACCTAGCATGGCCTTAAAACGATTAAACTCTACAAGTTGTAACTTAAATTGTTTCTCACTATTTAGTATTTGATGTTGTGGTGCAACTGGTTCTTGTTCTTGGAGTTCGGATAAAAGTTGTTTTTGTATTTCTAATTTTTCATCAAGTCGTTCCGTTTGAGTATTGAGAGTATATAGTAGTGCACGAATTTTATTGTTGAGTGAATAAAAGGCACATGAGTTTTTAATAAATTGTTCACGTGTCTCTTGCTTTGCCATATCAATTTTATTTCCACGTAAAAAATCAATTAGTCCCTTGATAATTTGTCCGGCGATTGTTGTATAAAGTACTAGGGAAGTATTTCCTTCTGATAGCAATAGTAAAGGCCCTAGTCCAACAACGGTATCTGTTAAGGCTTCCATATAATCAAATGTATTCATAAGTTTTTTTCCACATTTTCCACGAAGTACATTATTGATGGAAGAGATACTATTGATTGCAGTTGTGGTCTGATTTATTGCTGCACCTGTTGTTTGGGTTAATTGAGTTGTTCTATCTACATCATTACTAGTTGTAGCTGGCTCATCGTTATCTGTTATAATATCACTGAGATTTTGACTCGCATCTTGAAGGGCACCTGCTTGTGCTTCACATCCTGGTGCAAGTTGTACATTTTTTAGGAGTATGGACACAGACTCTCTGAGTGGCCTGTATTTGACATTTTCGAGAGGACAGCTTTCAGCAGCTCCAAGTGAGAATGACATTAATAGAAAGGTTATAAAAATATAACTGTTCTTCATAGAGTGCTCCTACATTATTTATAATAACTCTTTGTTAGAAGCAAGAATTAGACCAGATTTTGTATGGATGTTTGAATAGTTAGGAGTTCTATCTTATTAAAATAAAAA
>DAOWEO010000049.1 GCA_030638415.1 Bdellovibrionales bacterium
AAAATTACTAGCCCATCCTCCCAAAGAGTGGCTTCTCCTTGTCCCCACTACGATAAGTGCTCAGGATGTCATTACCTGCATACCAGCTATAAATTTGAACTAGAGCAAAAGCTATCACAGTTCAAAAGGCAGCTTACCAGCTGTGGTTTTACACAACGTATTACACCAGTCGCTGCAACAGATAGATTTCATTACCGAAACCGTATGCAGCTTCACTATGACAGAAGAACCTCACAACTCGGAATGATTGCCAGTTCAAAAGATGAAATTTTACCAATTCCCTCCTGCCTACTGCCCAGCAATGAGATAAAACAGGCAATTGATGAGCTCTATAAAAATAAAAGTTGGATTAAGGCAAGTTCCCAAGGCCCCACCGAAGGGCACCTTGAAATTTACCAACAACATAACGCAGTGAAGCTATCCTACAATGAAAGATACGCCGCAGGTGGCTTTACCCAGATCAACCAGCCACAAAACCAAAGATGTTTGGAAATTTTTTCTAATATCTATACAGAGATACTGCCTACAGACAGGAAAGTTCATGTACTAGATCTGTTTGGAGGAGATGGAAACTTAACGAAAGAACTAGAAAACCACCATATCACCGTTGTAGATAGTGGACCTATTCGTAATATGAAACACCAAAACCAGAATTACCTACAACTTGATATATATGGGAAAAAAGCTCTTAAGTCTTTGAAATCTCAAATCAAAGCAGCAGAGATAATAGTACTTGATCCACCGCGCAGTGGTCTTAAAAATATTGCAGAGATTGTACAACTATTTCATCCCGAGACAATTGTCTATCTTAGCTGTAATCCATCAACTCTTATCCGTGATACCAAGAATCTACTTAATGAGTACCAAATAGATCATGCATACCTCTTAGATTTTTTTCCATCTACATTTCACTGGGAATCACTAATTATTCTTAAAAGAAAATAACTATTTTTTGCAAAAGCCAGTCAAGATTTGTACACTATTACAGTCTGTAATTTTTAATATAATGACATGGAGTTTTTATGGCCATACACAAACTTTTTATTTTACTAATGTTACTATTTTGCATCTCATGTGCCTCTAATAAAGGTGCACCAGAATTAACAGTAGAAGAAAAAAAAGCACAACTGTTCTATGACCATGGTACTGCATATTTAGTAAATAAAAAATATACTGAAGCTTTAGATTATCTCTTAAAGGCAAATAAAAGTAACCCTAATCGTAGTGATGTCCATAATAATCTGGGAATGGCATACTACTTTAAAGAACGTCCAAAACAAGCAATTCGCCATCTAAAGCGTGCTTTAGATATTGACCCCAAAAATGATGATGCTAGAAATAACCTAGCAAGTTTATATTTTAATTTGAAAAAATATAATGCTGCTCAAAAGGAATATCTACATATTCTTAACAATTTGGTCTATAAAAAACAATTTCGTGTCTACTACAACCTTGCTCTATTGGCAGAGAAGAGAGGCCAAAACAAGCAAGCAAAGCAGTACCTATATAAATCACTTAAAGAGAAGAGTGATTAGTGCGTAGCAAACTTAAAACTAGGACAACTAGAACAAAATGAGTTGAACTATAAAAAAGCTATTGATAAATACAAAATGGCACGTTCTGGAGATTGTTTTAACTATCCAGCCCCTCACTACTACTTAGGAAGACTCTATTTACAACTAGGTAACTTATTAGGAGCACAGGAATCATTTCATATACTAACGAAACGCTTTGCTGACTCTTATTATGCTAAGATGGCCAGGCTACGATTAAAAGAATTAAACAAACATGAATTCAAAACTGAATCTATTTCACAAAAACCCAATACAACTAAAAAATATAAAAGAAACTAGCATGCAAGAAGATCAAAATAGTACTCCCCTAACTCTCGGTCAACTGCTACAAACAGAACGAGAAAAACAAAAGCTCCATTTAGAAAATATTTCTAGAGAAACACGTATTTCCAAATCAATTCTAAAAAATTTAGAAGATGATAATATTGAAGCACTGCCACAAAAAATTTATGTAACAGGCTTTGTTAAAACTTATGCTCAGCTACTAAAAATTCCTCATACTCAATGTTTGGATCTACTAGACAATCTTTATCAGATAGACTCAGCAAGCGATTTAGAAGAGGAACCAGAAAATATTATTTTAAATGGTCAAAAACAACCGAAAGATTATAAAAACATTCTTATATTTGCTGTTCCAATCACCCTGTTAGCAATACTAATTTTATACTTTATGCAAAGTAGTAGTTCTGTTAATAATGACCCGATAGCTGAAGAGATAACTATTGAAAGCCCTACTAAGCCGACACTATCGACTACTCTTACAGTAGATGAACCAGTCATCAGCACCAACGAGCCTGACGTTTTAGTAACTCCGACAATAACTCCAGTGGTAACCCCACGGCCAACTCCTCCTGTAAAAACAGTGGATACAAAAAAAGAGCAGACTGCTGATCAAGAAGAGGAAGTAAAAGAGATTACATTTTCTCCACTGCCAACAACTCTTTACCAATTTAACGATAATAATATTGAAGAAGAGTTAACAAATATTCCAGTGGAGTTTCTTAAAGCAACCTTAGAAACAAAGCAAAATATACTGATGAAAGCACAAAGTGGAAACAGCTGGCTAACCTATCAAATAGATGATGGACCAATTCATAAATTTGTTTTAAAGCAAGGAAAATTTATTTTCTTACAAGCCGATCTGCTAAAAATTTTTGTTGGGAATGTTAATGCTACAAAAATTTATCTTAACAATAGGCTACTAAAAATATCTTCGAGATCAGGAGTCAAAAGCTTAGTCTTTCCTAAAAAGAGAGCACCTGAATTTAAAATACCACTTTTTATTTTTCAAAAAAATGGAAAAGTTATTACTTCTGAACAGTACATTAAAGAGAAAGCAAACAAGAAGCAATAAAATCTAAGATAGCCAGTTTAGCTTTCTAAAATTATACACTCCAACTGAAAATAGAAAACTGGCAGGAAAAAATACTGCAAATTCAGCAGGTACAATAAATTTCTTAGCACTACTAACTCCTGTAAAATAGAGTGTGTAGTATAAAATAATAACCCCAAATGCAAGCATTGAAGAGTTTCTTCCTCTGCCTCGGCCTTGTTTAATACCTAAAGAGAATCCTAAGAAAATAAAGAGCAGTGGCAATAGTGCATTATTTAAACGGTCCCAGTATTCAATCTTTAATCTGACTAATCCTCTGTTCTTTGTATAACTATTTTTATTAACCTGCTTAATCGCTTTCATTTTTTTTACAAGTTCATGGGTTGCCAGCGTTGATAACTTGTTGGTACTAGTTTTAGAGTATCCCTGATCCATAATTGGAAATTCATATTTTTCAAAAAAAATCTTTTTAAAAGAGTCCCCTTGTTTTGAAAATTCAAGAATATTCCCATCAAAGAGTGTCATACGTAGTCTACCGGCACCCCATTTATCATACTTTTGCTTTACGAAAAAACCATGCTGTGCAGTGATTTCAGTTTCTACTCCATTTTTATTACGATTAATGAAAACATTTTTATAATTCTTACCTTCTTTGTCTTCGGCATAAAAAACAGTATGTGGAATATCTACAAAGAACTCATTTTTTTTAATATTACTCAACATACTTTTAGATGTAAGCTTTAAGACTCCTATTTTAAAGGCTTTTTGAGAGTAGGGAATAATTGTTTGAGTTAACGAGTAGACAGACAATGAGATTAATATTCCAATCACCATAAAAGGTGCAAAAATACGATATTTTGAATAACCAAAAGAGCGCAAAGCGATCATTTCTGAATCTTCACTCAATTTACCCAGAACATAGATAATTGCGAAGAGTGTTGACAACGGAATTGCATTTGGTAAAAAAGAGACTCCTATATGTCCAATAAGCTGAGCAACTAGAAGTAGATTAACCTCTTTTTGCATAATCACTTCCAGAATTCTAAAAATCTGAAAAATTAGCAAAAATGATACAAAAAAGAGAAGGCTAGAGCCAAAAGGAACAATAAAATTATAGGCTAAATGTTTATAAATAATCTTGAACATTTTTCTCTCAGTTTTGATACAATGCTGTATTATATCAGCTAGTTTGATTATTACACAAATCATTTTTAACAATCTTTAGGAGAGCATATGAAACTAGAACTTAATACAACTAAAAAACAACTGGCCAGCTCAGAGCTACTCATCTTATCTGCATTTTGTAAGAAAAAAAAGATCGATATATCTCACTGGGATAAAGCGACAACCAAAGCATTTTTAAATATTCAATCCGCAAAACACTTCCATGGTAACAAAGATGAGACCTTTTTCTTTAATATGACCAAAGGGCTAACAGTTATGGTTATTGGCCTTGGTGAACAAAAGCCATTAAATGCGGAATCCATCAGAAAAGCGATTGCACTGGCATTTAACCAACTAAAGGCCAGCAATAAGCAAATTGAAATTAATATGGAACACTTCATGCCTGCTACTGATGCTGCACACTACTTTCAAGCAGCACTAGAGTCCATATATATGAGTGACTACCAATTTACCACCTACAAAAAAGCGTCACCACAAATTCTTTCAAAGATTGTCATGCAAATTGTTTCACTCCCAAAAAAGGATGCACAAACAATACTGCGAAAAGTTAAAAGTCTTGGCGAGAGTATCACTATTGCCAGAAATTTCGTAAACATGCCTCCAAATGAACTCACTTCAGAAAGCTTTGCCAAAATGGTTGATGAAGATGCCTCAAAACTGAATAATGTAAAAGTAAAAATACTAAATAAAGCGGCTATAAAAAAAGAAAACATGGGACTATTTCTATCTGTAAACAGTGGAAGTGCCTTCGAGCCACGTCTGGTACACCTCACCTATACACCTAAGGTCGTTACTGCTGACACCAAGCACATCGCACTTGTAGGAAAAGGGCTAACCTTTGACTCCGGTGGGTACTCCTTAAAAGGATCGATGGTAAATATGAAAACAGACATGGGTGGAGCTGCCACTGTTTACGGAGCTTTTAGGGCCGCAGTTCTCATGGGAGCAGACATTAAAATATCCTGCCTGCTTGGAATGACTGATAATATGGTTAACAGTATCGCCACTGTTCCTGATAGTATTATGACAGCACGAAATGGAAAAACAGTAGAAATTTTAAATACAGATGCCGAAGGAAGACTTGTTCTAGCCGATGTTTTGGATTACGCTTGTGATCAAAAACCAGACCAAATTTTAGATGCTGCCACTCTAACAGGATCTGTTCTAGTATCTTTAGGAAATGAGGTCTGTGGACTTATGGGCAATAGCCAAAAGCTAATTGAGTCACTCAAAGAGAGTGCCAAAAACTGTGACGAATATATCTGGCAACTACCGATCATCCCAGAGTTTCATAAAGATATGAAATCCCCTATTGCTGATTTACGAAATATTGGTAGTAGCCGTTTTGGTGGCAGTTCAAAAGCAGCTGCCTTTTTAGAAAATTTTATTAAAAACGATATTCCTTGGGCCCATTTTGATATTGCAGGAGTCTGTGATGCGCAAACTCACTTACCATACTGTCCCAAAAAAGGTGCTTCAGGACTCATGATTAGAACAATGGTTAACCATCTACTGAATGGTTAATAACCATTGGCTAAATGTTGTACTGGTTACTCCCGAAATTCCTGGTAATACAGGTAGTATCGGGAGAACCTGTTTAGCACTTAATATAAGACTCATTTTGATTAAACCTTATGGCTTTGAGCTTAGTGAAAAAGCTCTCAGAAGAGCAGGTCTCGACTACTGGCAATACTTAGAACTAACAGAGTACCAGAGCTGGCAGGATTTTATTTCAAGCGAAAAACCACAACACTTAATCGGCCTTTCAGCGAACGCAACAAAAACTTTTTTTAGTACCCAGCTGCAACCATCTAGCTACTTGGTTTTTGGGCCTGAAAGCAGAGGACTTCCCCTAGATATCACAAGTAAGATCGATTCATACAAGCTACCAATTGTGAATGAACACGTTCGTTCACTGAATCTCTCCAATGCCGTAACGACTTGTTGCTATGAAGCCTTTAGGCAACTAAATGTCTAATTTTTGAAACTGAGTCATCCCTTCCACTGCACGCATGTAGTGTGAGATATTACAATAACTCTCATTATCTATTTGTAGAGGTGCATTTTCACCAACCCAAAGTAGTGTTGGAAATTTTTGAAATAGAGGTTGTATCACCAAGTCATTATAAGCAACAGCAACATCTATTTTGCGTAGAGAGTAGTATTCTGTGAGAAAGCTATTATATTTATCAAGATCATAAATCTTTTGTAAACTTCGCTTTAAACTTTTTATCTTTTTAATAATCTCATCTTCATTATATTTGCTTTCATCAAAGAAATGGATAAAATCCATTTTTTGCTCACCACCATTTTCAACTGGTAAAAACTGTCCAATAAAATGACCTTCAGAGTGAGTAAGACTAAGAGGAATAAAAAAAGTATCTAAACTTTTAATCACTTCACTTTTCGTAGTAAAAGAGACGTAGAGCTGACTAAGAGATTCCGACTCTGCTAAAAAATTTGGAATTTCTCCAAAGTCAGCTTTATCTTCAATTAGGTGGTGAAAGCTTAAAGGCTCATCTCCCCAGATCAGGTACTGACAACTAATTACCTCATGATTTGCCGTATGCAGTTCCCATTCACTTTTTTCAAGTAGATCAAATGAACTAACTTTGACAATTTTTTCAATATGTACAATTTTATGAAGTTTCAACAAATGAGCAAATTCCTCATCAGAAAAACTCTTTTCTTGTGGTAACATCACACCTGTCTGCGTATAAAATGTTTCTCCACCCAATAGAGGCATCGGCTTACTACGCCCAGTAAACGATCGGAATTTCATATCTTTATAAAACAGTGCCTGACTAATATCGGTAATATCTGGAAATTTTTCCTGTAGGAGTAAAACATTTGCATCTCCTCTAACTGAGGTTGGAAAGGTTCTAGTTACGGCACGCGAGGATAACTCTGTTTCGGTCAACCAGCAGACAGATAATTCACCATGCTTTCTGGCTAAATCCTGCGCAACAATGCAGGATTCCACTCCGGAACCAAAAACAATATATTTGGAAAATGATCTCTTTTGCTCAACTAACGAGCTCTTTTTTAAACCTTGTAATTTTGCTTTATACATTTTTACTCTCTACGCTTACTTATCTTAAAACTAGACGGTCTCCACTACGAATTGATCTACGCTTAATAAGTTTGTAGTTACTAGCAATCAAAGTATCGAGAGATACACGATTCCTACGTGCAATTGACCAAAGGGACTCACCCTTTTTTACTGTGTAGTATTGAGAAGGAACTCTAATGCGCTTACCACGTTTAAGTGCTCGCTTTAAACGTTTTCTCCATGCCCTTTTTCTAAGTACACTTTTACGTGGCTTTTCATAAAGGTCCGCGTACATTTTCTCTTTACGCGAGTGCCCCTTTTTAAATGGTAAAACTATAAGCTGCCCACGTTTTAAGCGACTCCATTTTTTTATTCCATTTAAAGATTCTAAGACGTAATCTGCAACTTTTAATTTTTTAGCCACATCTCGTAAATTACTACGGCTACTCCTGACACGATACCGTTGAAAATCATTAGCTTTAAACTCACCAATACGCTGAACATTCGCTTCCCAGCGATTTTTATATCCTGGTGGAACACGCAAGCGATAACTAATCATATCTAAAGGAGTAAACCAACGTCGAAGTTCAGGATTAAGGTAGTGAAGATCATCGAAAGAAAGATCTAGTGCCTCAGCAATTTTATAAAGATCAGTTTGAGGTGGCAGTACAATTTCTTCAAAATCAAGTGGCTTATCAAAATCAATATCATGAAAGCCAAAATGGCTTAAATTTTTTCCAATAATCGCCAAGGCCATAATCTTGGGTACATAGTTCTTGGTTTCAGGCTTTAAATACCTTCCCTTAGCAATCTTCCAAAAATTATGTGTTTTATAGCGCTTAATCGCACGTCCAATCTTTCCCTCGCCCGCATTATATGCAGCTGCTGCGAGTTCCCAAGAGTTAAACATGTCATGTAACTTAGCTAAATACTGAGACGCTGCTAGAGTAGCCTTAATAGGATCGCGACGCTCATCAATATACCAGTTAATCTTCAAACCAAAGCGTTTCCCAGTGTAAGGCATAAACTGCCAAGGTCCGACTGCCTTTGCCCATGACTTCGCCTTATTGTTAAAACCAGACTCTGCCATAGCTAAAAAAATCAGATCACGTGGCATACCGTTGCGCTCTAAGATCTCACCCAAAATTGGAGCATATCTACCAGCACGAGCCGAGTAGCGCTCAAAAAATCCACGCCCACGGGTTTCAAAATATTTAATCCACTTACGTACTTGCTTATTATAGACAACAGGAATATCAAAATAGTTCTGAGATAGTTTTAAATGCTCAGTACCGTACAAGAAGAAACTCTCCTTCTCATATTTTTTTACCTGTGAGCTACCAATAATAGCACCTGGATCTCGAGTTTGTGCCCATGAAGAACATAAAATACTATAAAGAAATATATAAAATACAAAATATGTTTTAATCAAAATAAACCCTTAATAACCTAAGTGATGAACAAAAATGTTCATCCAAGTATTATCAGGTTTTACACCCTGCATCGTCAAGTACCAAGATGTCCTACCTACGATTTAGACCAATAAAAGTGTATAATTAGGTTGTGATGATAAGAATTTTACTCATGTGTCTATTTTTAACTATACAAGCAGCTACTGCCAAAGTAGATCCACCTAACTATAACTTTAGTTTAGACACCTTTAATGATTTTTGGCCTGGCAAGACTCTTGACTCTCTGCAAAAAAAATATGGAAAAGGTACTCTAATAAAAACTGAAGGTAGTGTAACCAGCTATCGTTTTTTAGTAGAACAACTTCGTTATAAGTTTCCAGTTTTTGTGCAAATACATCAAAATAAAGTTTTAGACTTTTACGGCAGACTACCAACCTATTTTCTGCACGATGTATTTCACCAATCTATAATCAATAGATTTCAAAAACAAGATAGCTACAAAAAAATTGAACAAAATGCCATTTATATTTGGAAAAATAAAAAAAATGCCAGAATCATCTATTCTGGCACCTGTACAATAACTTGCTTTCCACTCTATTTCACGGCGGTAACAACAAGTATTCCATCAGAGTTAGAAAAATACCAATCTCTGTTTAAGCAATTTTCATCGCAACAGAGTCCTTCTTTTTAAGAGCATACACAATAAGTGAAATACCAAAAAGAATCTGAATAAGGCAAAGAATCTGTCCCATCGTGGTAGTCCCACCGAAGTAATAGCCTAACTGCGCATCTGCTTCACGGAAAAACTCAATCCCATATCTAAACACACCATATACTGCAAAAAACACTCCTGTAATAATCCCATATGATTTAACTTTTTTATGAGCGAACCATAAAATTAAAAATAGAATAAGACCTTCAAATAGTGATTCATAAAGCTGCGATGGGTGGCGTGGATAAGGTCCTCCACCGGGAAATATAATTCCCCATGAAACATCTGTTGTGCGGCCATAAAGTTCTGCATTTATAAAGTTACCAATACGTCCAAACATTATTCCTAATGGCCCTGTAATACAGACCACATCGGTTACTTGAAAACCAGGTAGCTTGTTTTTTTTAGCAAAATACAGTGCTCCAATAAAAAGTCCTACTGCAGCACCATGAAAACTCAGTCCACCACGCCATACTGATAAAATCTCTGAAAGATGGCTACCATAGTAGTCCCAGTTGTATATGAAAACGTATGCTATTCTGGCACCCAAAAACATAAAAATTATTTCTGTCGTAATAAGTGAGTCAATTTTCTCTTTACCAATTTGAAAAAAACCTTCATCAATCATTCTCTTTAAAAGAAAACCGGCTAGAACAAATCCAATAACGTACATCAGTCCATACCAACGTACCGCCAGCGGACCAATAGAAAATATAACAGGATCAATCCAGTTAGTAGCAGACATGTAAACTCCTTAGTAACAAATTTACGCTACTATATCATCTAGAGTTTTATTTTAGCAATGGTCTACTCAGCAGATAGATTTGTACGTGGCCTAAAACTCTCTTCAGGGTACACTTGGCCAATGGCTAAACGGCTGAGGTGATGGATGATTTGCCTGATAGGATAGCTTAATCCACCATGATCAAAGTAGGTACAAAACTGATAAAGAAAACTTAGTAGCTCTTCTTTAGTCATACCTATTGTCCTCCCCTTTAAAACGGGATCAAGACGTAAAATTTGGAATGCTTCCTTGCATTGAATAATTCCGTCCAGGCTCATCTGCCGATAATTTTTCACATCAATATAGATACACTCACCAGCCGACTCACTCTGCTTTAACACAACTGCACCTTCATCAACTGGGACTCCCCAAAAAGATATAATTCCCAGTGGAACGAGTGCCCAAGCTAAAAAGCGATTTATAACAATTCTAGCCGCCTGTTCGTCTGCTCCAAAATTTTCAAAAACTCCCATCTGCCAAACTTTTGAGCGATGAGAAAAAATAGTTATTGCCTCATTTCTGTAACGATAAATTTTATAGCCATCACGTGGAGTGACACTTTCAGGTCCATAGGTATCTGTTTCAGAAAAACACCTAATCTGCGCAGCCACCTGTGGTGAAGACAGATCAATATTTAATAACTTAGCATTTTCAGTCTCATCAACTAACTTATCTATCTGTGCTGCTTCCGTATCTGGAAGTACACTAAAGCGATTTTTTTCTAAAAATGAGCTTAAGTGTAACGACAAGGCATCTTGGTTAAATCTAATAAAAATTGGAAATCCTAAATCACTATAGAATTGATAACAGACCATTTTTCCACTTTCACCACTCATTTCGCCCTCCCAAAATAGAGTCTCTGACATCTCTTATTCGGTTTTTTGTGAGGATTGATAAGGGTTCTATTCATTTAGCGGTGAATGGTACTTTTTTCCTATAGGAAGTAGACAAAACTCATTGAAATCGCTATCGTTTTTCTTTGTCGGGCTGTGGCGCAGTTTGGTAGCGCACTACTCTGGGGGAGTAGGGGTCGTATGTTCAAATCATATCAGCCCGACCATTTTACCCCTAACTCCTTAAATTAATTGATGTTTTTTAGAAATCAACCTTCCCATCCCAACTCGTCCCAACTGTTCGGGCCAATTCTACCCCATCCCAACTTTTTTGTAGCTCTTGTCCGACACGTGAGATTGTCTCATTTTGTAGTTTATCTGGCAGTCTCGCATACTGTTCAATCATCTTAATAGAATGGTGCCCTGTAATTGCTTGAGCAGCATCTAAGCTTCCCATAACTCGCCTTGACTCTGTGGCCATCGAATAACGTAAAATGTGGGTTGAGCTAAACTGAGGAAACAGTCCTGCTTTTGCCAGTGCTTTGTTATAATGATACTGGACCGACCGGTATGATAGAGGCTTTTGCTCTTTATGAAAAAGATAAGAGCATCCATCAGTACTTAAGGCCAACCTTCTAAAAAGAGCATTAAAAAATATCTCAGAGGTAATGGCCACCGCTCTAGGGTGACCATTTTTAGGATATAATTTAAGTTCCAAAAATCTTTTACTATGATCTTCAACAACCACCTCTTTTATTAATAAAGATTTATTTTTCAAATCAATATTTTTTAACTGCATTCCTGCAATCTCTCCAAATCGAGCTGCACAAAAAAATTGAATGATTGCAAAATCTTGATAGAGAGAATTATCAAATGCCTTAAAAAACTTTAGCAATTGCTCTTGCTTTAAAACCTTCTCTTTTTTTTGTATTGCTCTAATAACTCCTTGAACGTAATGACGCTTTAAAACAGGATTTCGAAACTTATAGTTATAATTTTCGATGTACCAGTTGAAAATAGCCTTTAGTTCTTTCAGGGGTTTATTAAAGTTACAACGCCTAGACGTAATATCACTCTTTACCTCTTTTTTCTTTTTTCGAAGTAAATACTCTAAAAACTCAGGAGTAATATCATTCACATCTAAATCTTTTATCTCTTTAAAAAAAGACATGATTCTAAATCTTTTTACTATTTGAGAAGAGGACTCCAAAGTGGGAAAATATGACTCTTCATAATTATTCCACAGATCCTGAAAAGTCATCGCTGTTTTTTTTTCAAACTTTTCCTCTGACTTTACCTCAAATGGGTTAAAAGAGTTTCGCCAATAAGTAGCTGCCTTCAAAGTAGAAAATGTTTTTGAAAACAGTTGCCCATTTATTCGCTTTACCGCCTCATAGCGTCCACTTTTTAAATATTTTCGAATGCCTACATATCCCGGAATCTTTTTGTATTTTTTAATACATTACCCTCCATTACCCAGCTTTCAATTTCATCTGGGCGAAAGTAGAGAAGCTTCCCTTTTTTGATATGTGGTATTTCACCTTTACTCGTCTTATTGTAGATCGTCTTCATAGAGCATTGTAAAAACTCTGCGACGTCTGTTATCCTCCATATTTTCTTGTTAAAGAGCGGTGAGATGTTATTAGATTCAATCTCCATTGGATAATAGCTCATTGGCACTTACTTGTAATGCTTAATAGTAATTTTTCCATATACAAAATCTCCTCTTTTTAAATATTTGAAAATCCAACAAGCCTCGCATTTATCTCTTCATAACTCCTCTTGTCTCCCTGTTTATCAGTGTATTCATGCCTCTTATTACGACCATG
>DAOWEO010000129.1 GCA_030638415.1 Bdellovibrionales bacterium
CCTGCATCACAAGCCGAATTAGTATAAGTGTAAAGTTGATGATCATCAGGATTGATTTCTGTAAAGGCAGTCCAACTGACAGATATAAGATTTCCAGTATTGCTGTACTCATTTACAAATTGTAGAGCGGCTGGACCAACTGCTGGAGGAGTTGTATCGATTGTAATATAATCAGTTGAACATGTTGAGAGAGTACTAAAGCCCATAAGATCATAAGCATGTACCTTGCCCCAGAACTGTCCATCTGGTGTAAGTGGACCAACAATTATAGAATCACTATTCGTATCACTAGTAGTAAGCCCATGATCAAACTCACCACCCGCACTACAGCTAGAGTCTGTATATGTAAAAAGTCTATGATCAGAAAGAGTGAGATCTGAAAATGCAGTCCAGGTAACAGCAATGTTATCAATCTGGTTGGTGTATGCAGCAGTAAACTGTAAATTGGGTGTACCTGCTGGTGGTGTTGAATCAACAATAATTGAATCGGTTGAGCAAGCAGAAACCTTACTATTTCCAGCATTGTCGTAGGCAGTGATTGTTGCCCAAGTCTCCCCATCAGCAACTCCATCAATACTAAGTGCATCACTACTAGTTCCAGCGCCAGATCCTATTAAGCCATGAGGTATTGCTCCTGATGAACAAGATACATCTGTATAGGTTGTAATTTCGTAATCGGCAATACCATTTAAATCGGTAAACTCCACCCAAGTAACAGCTATATCATCTCCATCAATATCACGCGGTTGGGTAAACTGTAAGTTTGCACCAATATCTGCTGGATCAGTTAAATCAATAATAATAAAATCACTTGAACAAGCTGAATCAACAAAGTTCCCTGCAATATCGATTGCTCTAACTTTTCCATAATGCTTACCATCGTTAACAGTGTCATCTAATCCATCGATGACTAATGCATTAAAATTGTTATTATTTCCAGTCAGTGCATGGTCACCGACCTGGTTGGTGCAAGCAGAATCAGTATAGGTAAAAAGTTTATGGTTGGTGAGGTTTGTATCTGTAAACGCAGTCCACGTCACGTCGATATCATTTCCAGTATTATTGTAATCATTCGTAAATACCAAATTAGTTGTAGCTTCACCTGTTATATCTAAAGGATTGATTGTATCGATTATAATTGAGTCATTTGAACAGTCTGAAGTTGTTTCATATGGCAGCATACGGTCTTGTGCCATCACTTTACCCCAGTATTTACCATTCGCAAGATTATCAATAATCCCTTTATCTTCTGCATCATGACTTCCTGTCCATCCACTGAAAACTGCAACGTCAGAACAGTCTGAAGTTTGGTGTAGAAATATTTGGTGATTCTCTAATGTAAGGTCGATGAAAGGCGTCCATGTTACAACAATATTATCGATAATATTTGTGGCAATATCTGCAAATTGTAGATTGGCGGGAGCATCAGAAGGCTTACTAGAGTCAACAATTATCTCATCTGTAGAACAGCCAGAAGTTTGCGAATTTCCAGCAGGGTCAAAGGCCGTTACCTTTGCCCAATAATGTCCATCATCGAGAATATCAACAGTTGTTGAATCGGTAATTGCATTTGATCCTATAAGAGGGTGGGTTACAGTTCCAGTATCACTTGTACATAGTGCATCCGTATAAGTTGTAATTTGATAATCATCGATTCCGTTGTCATCGGAAAAAGCAGTCCAAGTAACAGTAGTATCATTTCCATCTATAACTTCTGCATCTGCAAAAATAACCTCTACACCAAGGCCTTCTGGAGGTGTTAAATCAACAATTATTTTATCTGGAGAACATAGTGAGGTCTTTTCATTTGTGGCTTTATCAATTGCTTTTACTTTTGCCCAATAATGGCCATCGGTTAGTCCGTTGATGACAAGCGCATCAGCACTTCCTGGACCACCAATAAGCCCATGATCAATCTCACTCGCAACTAGGCAGTTTGAATCAGTATAAGTATAAAGTTGGTGGTCGCTAGGATTATCTTCATCAAAAGCAGTCCAACTAACAGAGACTAAATCTCCTGTATTACTGTAATCATGTATAAATTCTAAATTAACCGGACCTAATGGTTCTATTGTATCTATTATAATTGAATCAGGGGAACAAAGTGAAGGAGTAGAATGTCCGGTCTTATCATGTGCAGTTACAATTCCCCAATACGGTCCATCTGGAGTGACATTATCAATTAGAGTATCATTCGTTACATCTGTATTTCCTGTTCGGCCATAATCTGTCAGGAGTGTTGCACATGTTGAATTTGTATAAATGGCAAGGGAATAGTCATCAAGAGTATCATCAGTAAAAGCAGTCCAACTTACGTCAATATCATTACTACTATTTGAAAAAGCGTTAGCAAAAGTAAAATTTGCAGGAGCGGCAACAGGAGGGGTTGAATCAACAATAATAGGAACCAATGAACATGCCGTGGTAGTGCTGTTTCCAGGAGTATCAAAAGCTTCTACTTGTCCCCAGTAGGTTCCATCACTCGCAACATCAACGACTATGGAATCAGAATTAGTACCTGAGTTTGTATCATAAAAACCTGTTTCGTTTGCTGGTAAACAGCTAGACTCAGAGAAAAGGTGAATTCGATGATTAATAAGCCCATTCGAATCAGTAAAGGCTGGCCAGCTAACAGAGATATTATTTTTGTCATCATCATAAGTGTCAATAAATACTAAATTACTACTGTGGCTAACAGGAGATTCAACATCAACGGCGATAGAATCGGTAGAGCATGCTGATGTGGTTTCATTACCGGCAATATCTATGGCGATAACCTTGGCATAATATTCTCCATTCGAATCAAGACCCGTAACAATGGTATCATTGGTATAGTCCCCAGAACCGGTGAGACCATGATCTTTTACACCACTTGAACAATCAGAATTGTCATAGGTAAGTATTCGGTGATCTACAAGGAGAGTATTATCAGTGAAAGTGGTCCACTCCATCCTTAGGATATCTCCATTTATTGCAGATTCATCAAGAAACTGAACATTTGCACCATTATCAGTAGGGGAAGATGTATCAATATAGATAGATCCACCAGGAGTTCCTAAATCTCCCGAACTAACGGAACAGTCAGATGTGGCAGTAAGTCCAACCTGATCAACTACTGTTACGGTTGCCCAGAATTCTCCTTCTAATAAATTATTTACAGTTGTTGAATCAGCAAGAGCGTTGGTTGTAGTTGGTGGGTGCTCAAATGCTCCGGTAGTACAAGTCAAATCGGTATAGGTTGTAATAATGTAGTGAGCAGGATTTGTTTCAGTAAAAGCTGTCCATGATAGATCAATATTAAATCCATCTGTATCAACAACACTGCTAAAAGTTAGTATAACAGGTGCAGCTCCTGTTGGAGCAGTAATATCATAAGTAATATTTGCAAGTTCTGATGCTGTAGATATAATTGGAGTGATCAGTGTGACATTATCAAACTCGGTGTCTTCACTTTTGATCCATAAAGAGTAGATATACTCTCCTTCTGTTGTAAAATCAGTAGGAGCTAAGTTGTAATTTATAGCATCTTCACAGCTAACCCAATTTGGATCACCAGCAACTGGAGCAGTGGCTGCAACTTGGTCCGCACCATCGGTAGTGACCATTACAAAAATATTATTTGTTGGATCTTCATATTTCAAGGAAGAGGCAGAGCATTGGTTTAAACTACATCCACTGACTTCCAACTCGTGTACGGCCAAACTAGTGAAATCACCTACAAGTGAAGTTACCGTTGGTACGGTGATTGGATCAACTGTTGTTAAGTGTGTAGTGAAAGCTTCTCCAACAGCGTCACCAAGATTTCTTTTAGTAATATTACTATTTTTATCAATTGCTATAATTTGAAAAACTGGATTAACCATTGTTTTATTTGGTATACAAACTGTTGCACTACTTAAACCTGGTTCAATACTACCTAAAAGTTTAAATGGAATCACACCAAAGTTAGGAGTAAATAGTAGAGTTGCAGAGGCAATACCTGTTCCGGCTGGATCATCTTCAACGCTGTAGTTTATAGTAAAATCACGAGAGCCGTTAAGATCATTGAGTGGACTCTCTGTAGGGTCAGTTATATACTCAATAATTGGTGGAAGCTTATCAGGGTTGACCATGTCTTTGACAATTACTTTTCCAATCTCTCCTGAGCATGAAGATAATATAAGTAACATTAAGAGCATAGAATGCACTGGAGCAAAACTTGCTCTATATTGTTTAAAAAATGTGCTTACTTTGTTTACATTTTTCATAGTCTTATAATATTTTATTACCTTTCATCTTTGACTCATCGGATTTTAACAGTTTTTATTAAAGAAAATCCTAACTGTCTGGAATCTCTAGGAAAAAAATGCCGAGTGGAACTATTTTTCTCGGCTAAAATATTTAATAAATATGAAATGTGACAAGTTATTGAGGCAAAATAATTTATAAGAAACTTTTTGTATGATAGTATTCATACTTATTGAATTTTGTACTGGTAATGTTATTATTTTATATAGATATTTTATGGTAGGTGAAAAAAATGTTAACAACTGAAGATTTTATAAGTAAAAAAATAATTGTTATTGATGACAGTAGAACTGTTCGTGTTGAGGTTATTGCAATTTTACGAGAGCTGGGTTTTTTAAATATTCAAGAAGCGATAGATGGAAAAGATGCATGGAAGTCAATCGCTGCTGAAGGTTCGGCAAATGAACCATTTGAACTAATTCTCTCTGATATTAATATGCCCAAAATGACTGGTCTGCAGTTATTAAAAAAGATCAAAGCGACAGCATGTTATAGTAAAGTACCTGTAATCATGATTTCTGCAGAGAGTGAACAGATGACTATTTTGGAGTCAATTTCAGAAGGGGCTTCTGATTATATTTTAAAACCATTTAATAAAAAAGTAGTTAAGGATAAGATTTTAGCAGTATTAGCTAGGTAGTAAAAATTTAAATATTGTTCCTGCCTCTAGCTTCGATTGTATTTTAATTGACCCATTATGTGCTTGAACAACTTCCTTGATCGCACTCATACCAACTCCACGGCCTGATACAGATGTGAGATTAGTCGCTGTACTAAAATGAGGTTCAAAGACTTGGTAGATTATCTCTTTATCACTAATATGATCGTATGATTTATCAGGATTCATTTCTAGTAGTTTTTCTCTTATTTTTGCAGGGTCTATTCCATTTCCATCATCACTTACTTGAATAACGAGGTGTGTACTAGTTTTGAAGGTATTTACTTCAATTGTACCAGCAAGGTCTTTACCTCTTTTTTCACGTACATCTGGCTGCTCAATTCCGTGGTCACAGCAGTTTCTAAAAAGGTGTACTAGTGTTTGGTAAAAATCAATATATTGTCCTGGTAACACTCTAAGGTCACTTCCAATGAAAGTAAGTGGATTAATCTTTTTATCTAATCTTGTTTGTAAGTCACTGACGAGATCAATATATGGTGTGAAATGTTCTAGAATTGGAATTTTAATAAAAAATTCTTCTAAATAATTGATTGAATCCTGCTCGTTTGCAGATAGTTTATATTGGAGCTCTTCAATATAAGTTTTTTTGATTACAACAGTTGATCGTTCATCATCCAAGCTTTTACCAAAGATTGTTGCACACTCAGTTAGAAAATTAGTGTATTGTTTTTTTAGCTCAGTAATATTGTTACCTAGAGCTGGCATTATTTTCATCGCTTGTTCATCAGGTTGCTCTCTTAGTGCAACTAATTCTCCCTCAATCTTTCTTGCAAATCGCTGTAGAGCGAGTACTGAATACATCCCAAATCCACCATTTAAAGTATGAAAGTCTATTAAAAAAGTCTCACATGAAAATGGAATCTGTTTTTTACTCACCTGATTGTAATTCCGTTCAATATTAGAGATAATATTATCAACTTCTTGAATGAATGAGAGAAATTGTTTTTTATTTTGAATCATCTTCATGACCATTTCAACATACTGCTCTTTGTTTAGAAATTGTTCCTTAGACCTTGCCTCTTCTGTTTTGTCAGTTGCAACAGCAACAATGTTGATAATTTCTTCATCTTCGTTACGCATGGGGTAGTAACTTAGATCAATGACTTGGAATTCACTATCTTCGATACTACTTCCTCTTTTAATTACTTGAGGCGCTAGTCCAATTGCACTTTCAAATGGTAGCTTGTTAGAAAAAACAATTTCACTCCATTTATCTAGTGCTTCAATTTCTTTTGGCTTAGAATTTCCAATTAATTTAGCAAAGTGCTCTCCTTCCGGAGGAAGGGTGAAAAGCTCTTCACATACCTTTGTATAAGTCGGTGATACTATACAGTTTTTATTAAAGACTAATAAACCTTGATCTAAGCTATTAATCATTGCTGCCATAAAGTTATGTGCTTCACGTAGTTCGGCAGTACGTTGCTCTACTAATACCTCTAAGTTCTTACTGTAATCTTCTAACTGAGCCTTCGCAATTGTTAGCTCTTTGATCATCAGCTCTTTGTTTGCTAAGAGGTTAGAAATTTCGGAGGTCATAGCATTAAAAGAGTTAGCAAGAACACGTAATTCATCATTAGTATTCACGGTCACTTTCTCACTATAATTTCCTTCTCTTATTTTCTTTGTAAAATCATAGAGAATATTAATAGGACGAGTCAAAGATGTTGAAAAAATAGTACCAACGGCCATTGCAATGCCTAATAATATCAGACCAAAAAAGATTGTTTTTTTTGTTAAAATTGAAATAACTTCAAAAGCATTCTCTTTTTTAATGAGTGTAATTACTGAAAAATTATATTTTTTATTTTTTATAAATGATGAAAGGTAGTCAGTCTCTTGAATCTGGATTTCTCTAGTTCCTTGATTAAACTTTGATTTTAGTAGTGAATGTATTGACGTTTGCGTCTCTTTTGAAATGGTTTTAGTGTAGGGTACCCCCGTCTTACTTAAGAGATAGCTTTTGAATACCTTGCTACGCTGTAACTGCTTTGATATAGACTCTAGATTAAGCAAAATCGTAATTTGACTGCCAGCTTGTTCACTTTTTATTAAATAGAAAAACTGTTTTCCCAGAAAAATTGGTTGCTGTGATGAATTAGGATATTTTGAAATTTTCACTAATTCTTTTAGGGTTAGATCAGTGGTATTAATACTTCCTAATACCGTTTTATTTCTAACATGTTGCATAAATGTAATTTCATGCTGACCTTGGAAGTAATTACTAATTTGTTTTTGAGACCGTAGTGTTGATATATAAGCTAAATTGTCAGTTATTTGTTGGATTGGAAAAATAACTGTGTCTGTAATTTTATTGGACTCCTGTAGTGCTGTTTCAAAAATATAACTTTTTTTATCTTGAGTAAAAATATCAATTGTGAAATAGAGGTTTAGACCTATTGAGACAAAAGTTATCAGTACTAAAGAGAGTAGAATCTTTACTTTTATAGGAATACGAGTTCGTGTTTCATCCATTTTTGCCTATCCTGAACCTTTTTGGTGGTTGAACATCTATATGATAATATGTAAGTCGGAGTAATTAAAATTTTATTAAAAGAAAATGTATGAATAAATTTGACCGGGTAGTTATTTCTCTTTCTGTTATCTTGTCTTTGATAGGTGGATATCTTTTCTATACTACGGGACAAAGTAGTAGCTCTAGTTCAGATCTTACTGTAATAGCGGTATTACAATCATTCTCTAACCAAGTAAAAAAGAAAAACTTTGATGGTATTACTTGGAAGAGTGTAGAAAAATCTCAAAAACTCTATCAAGGGGATTATATCTTTACTGATGTAGACTCAGTAGCTACGGTTGATTTTCACCAATCTTATAAGTTAGATATTATGCCACAGTCCCTAGTGGTCATTGAAATTGTTAAGGGAGAGTTACAGCTTGATACTAAGCGTGGAGCAGTTAAAGTATTACTAGGTAAAAAAAAGAGGCTTATAAAGGTTAGAGTTGGTCGAAAGACCATAGAGCTCCAAGCAGTTAGTGAAAAGTTATCTCAAATTTCAGTCAAAAAGAGTTTGCGTGGTATATCTGTAAAAGTTCTAAAAGGTTCAGGTATTATTATGGGCAAGTCAGAAGTTAAAGTGGACTTAGGACGAGAAGTAATTATAACAGAAAACTTAAAAGTTAAACCTGTAATGGCCTTGGTAAATAGGAAACCAGAAAGTAAAATTGATTTTTCCATAGCAAATAGTTCTCTTTTTGAGTGGAGTGGAGGAGATGCTGGAGATCTATATATTGTTGAAGTGTCTAGGGATAAGACTTTTACAAAGATTCAAAAAAGAGTAGAGACAACGAATAACTATTATAATTTACCAGTAATACCAGTAGGTGAGTATTGGATTAGAATTACAAAAAAAATATCTGATAAAACTCTTACAATTAGAACTGAACCTTTAGCCTTTCAAGTTAATCCTGTTCAACCTCCTAAGCTGCTCTCACCAAAGATTGGTGAAAAGATAAGTATAAAAGATGGGGTTACTACATTTAACCTGTCTAACCGAGCTCATGCATACATAATTGAAATTGATAATGGAACAAGTATTCGTAAGATAAAAGCAAAGACACCAAAATTACTTGTCAACCAGCTCTGGGGAGACAGTTATAAATGGAGAGCAAAATTGGTACTACCTAATGCTGTTTGGTCAGAGTGGAGTGAGTTTTCTGTTCTTAACAGTGCCACTGTCCACTTTTACATGCCCAAGCGTGGTGCCAAAATTTACATTAGGGATGGTAAAAAGAATATACCAATAAGGTTTAATACTAAGCTAAAAGGTCCTTATGTTGTGGAGGCTTCTAGAACAAGTATTTTTGCTAAGATTATCTGGCGTAAGAAGTTAAATATTAATAAATTTAATTTTAAAAGTAAAAAACCGGGACGAATATACCTACGAGTCAAAGATAACTCCGGAATGGTTAAGGGGAGGGTCTTTTTTGATACCATCTATGATTTATATGAAATACGCTCTCCTCGAAAACTATTTTTTAAAAAACATAAAAAAATGGTTACGTTACGCTGGAACAAACAGTTTGAATTAAAGAAAATATACAAGGCTGCAAGACGTAAAAAAGCACTTAGGAAAATGAACTTTACTCTATTACTGGCAAAAGATACCGCGTTTTTAACAGAGGTTACTAGGCGTAAAGTAAGGTATAATCAAAATAGTATGAAAGTCATCTTAGATAAAGTAGGTCGTTATTTTTGGAAAATTGTTTACAGCGGTGAAAGTGATAGTTCGTTCCACCGAGGTAGCCCTGTTAAATATTTTGATTTAAAGCTTCCTGTAAACAATAGGCCATATGTAAATACATCAAAAAAGAAAATCATCTATTACAAAGAGCGTAAAGGTATTCATACCAATATTATAACTCTGGCTAAAATTCGTACCGCAAAATTATATATTTTAGAAGTATTTAAAGATAAAAAACTAAAAAATAGGATTTTTTCCAAATCAATAAAATCAAATATTGCATATTGGATAAGTAAGAGGTCAGGAGTTTTTTACTATAGATATAAAATTGTTGATATCTGGGGACGAACATCTGCTTTTTCAAATGTAGGAATATTACTGTTCCCCATTTCACCGTTGGATGGATAGTGTAATGATAACCAAAATTATTATTTTTATATTAATTTTTTCAGTGCAAACGGCTTTTGGACAGAAATTCTTTACGTTAAAATATATTGTTGGAGCTAAAGATAGCTACGCAAGTATTTTAAAAAAGTTTGTGAGAATTGATGCTGTAATTAATAAACACTCACCGATGATTATAAAAACTAAACAAGAGAACCCACATATAGCATCTTGGGAGAAGTTGAAAGTAGGGGCACATATAAAGCTATTTATAAATGCTGAGTTTTTGGACAAGATGAAGTTAGAACTATATAAACATGAGCTGCGTGAGAAGAAAAAAAAGAGGGAAGCCGAAATTTTAAAAAAGAGGAAGTCTTTTAGTGCATCAGTTTTTTATATGGCTTCTTCTGGGATGTTTAATCAAAGTAATGAAAAGTTTTTAAAGATTGATTTTGCTCAGTACTCATTTATTACCTTAGGTGGTGCTTTTTTATATTTTCCGAAGAATAAAAAATATCATTTTTCATCAAGTATTTATATTTCAAAACTTGGAACTAATACTAATAATTTAAATAATGATACAATTTCTATAACTCCTGAATTGGGAATTAATGGATATTTTAGTTATAGATTTCCAAAACTCTCATATAGTATTTATGGTGGTCTTGATCTAGAAACTTTTTCAACTTTTAATTTAGAATCAATTCAAATGACACAAGATTTTAAAATGAATGAAAGTAAGGTCATCTATCTGACTCTCGGTATCGATAGAACCTTTAACTTTTTTACACATGCTTTATATGTAAAAGCGAGTTTATCAAAAAATATCACTTCAAGTTATACATCGGGTAGTGAAATTTATGACCCAGGTATTGCTTACAGTGGTTTCAAGCTTATGTTGTATATAAATAAAAAAATTAATAAACAATATTTTTGGCATTTTTTATATAAATATCACTCTATGTCTGGCCCTGATAATTTACTTGTTAACCGAATTGGGGTGGGAATAGGTTACATTTTTAAGTAATCTAAAGTTTTGAAGCAACATCTCTACTTTTGATCGGCTTATAGCCATATTCAACTAATATTTGATTATTTAGAGGTAGGTAGTAGATTGGTAGGCCTGCAAATATTTGATCAGGGCTGGAATAATTATTTTTGTTATTTTCCCAAAGCCAAGGCCATAGTTTTGATCTTCTATTATAGATATTTTCTGAAATTTTTGATAGATAATCTCCAACACGTACAATGTATGGCCTGCCTTGTGGAAAGTTTGGTGGTGTACTCGGAGCATAGTATTTTATTACTATACCTTTAGGCAGAACATTGTCTACTAGAGCATTTTGATTAATTTCTTCTAACTCTCGCCACTTAATCGAATTACCATATAGCTGGTAGGAAATAGACATTAGAGTTTCACCATTTTTTACCGTGTAGTTACTTAGTGATCGTACTAGAGCTTCAGCCTCTTGCCTGGAAGTTTGCTTCTCAAAAACCAATTCAGGTACTTTGGTCTCAATTGTTATATCAGCTGCTAGTTGCTCTTGTGTCGTATCATCATAGAGGTTTAAAGATGAGTGTGTTTCATATTCAGTGTCAGAAACTAGTTCAATAACTTCATCCTCAGTCGCTTCACCTTTTGGCTTCGTGCTACTAAAAGAGCATGATACAAGAGTAAATAATAAAAAATAAAAGCAAATCTTTGCCATATTTCCTCCAAAAATTGAATATCTTAAATATGTATCGGTTGAATAAAAATAAACTTGAGGAAAAAGCTCAGGAAAAGGTTCAGACACTTAGTTGCTAGATAATATTGAGTTGTTTTAAAACAGCATCACTAAAGCTTGCCTGAGTATCTTTTACTTCAGCAGGTGGATTTCTCCAGCTACCTTCATTGGCATCTTCATGGCTCTGATCTAGATATGCAACATGATCTTCAATATAGGGAGATTTATTTGCTCTTGTTGCAATTTTTGCAATTTCATCTTGGACTAGTCGCTTCACTTCATATCGGATTTTAGCACTTTTGTATTTTTTTTGTGCTGTGTCGGTTAAGTGCTGTGTCAATGGTCTAATTTGATTATAAAACATATTAAACATCTCGGGTACCATTGGTTAAACTTTAATAAATAAACAAAAAAATCTAAATATAGTCATAATTTTAAGTTCTTAACAGGTTCTGTCTATAGAGAATTACTCTTGCAACACTAAAAAAGGATTAATTTTGACAGAAATACCAAAAAGACGTGCAAAAATTATTGGAACCTTAGGACCTGCGAGCTCAACGATTGAGCAAATTCAAGAATTGATTGAAACAGGACTTGATGTAATTCGTATCAATATGAGCCATGGGCTTCATAAGGATCATGCAGAAGTAATTAAAAATGTTCGCAAAGCATCAAAGCTAGCTAATAAAGAGGTGGGTGTATTTGCTGATTTACAAGGGCCTAAAATTAGAGTTGATCTTATTGATAAACCACTAGAGTTAAAACAGGATGAAGAGTGGTATATTGGTCCAACTTCTTTGCAAGATAAATATCCTCAATATACAAATTATATTCCTACTACCTACAAAAATCTAGTCAAAGATTGTAGCGTTGGAGAACGAGTACTATTTGATGATGGTCTGTTACGTGCCATTATCATTGAAGAGGTTGATGATTTATTAAAAATAAAAATTGAAGTCGGTGGAATGTTAAAAGCAAATAAAGGTATTAATCTTCCTGATACAATTGTATCTGCACCTAGTTTTACTGATAAAGATGAAAAGGATTTTTACTTTGCTTTAGAGCAAGATATTGATTTTATCGCTCTTTCATTTGTGAGAAAAAAAGAGGATATCAACAAAGTAAAGTTTTTACTGCATAAGATGAAAAAGCGAATTCCAATTATTGCAAAAGTTGAAAATCCTGAAGCAATTGATAATTTATATGAAATTATTCAAGCAGCGGATATTGTGATGGTTGCGAGAGGGGATATGGGAGTTGAGCTTGGTAATCACTTAGTTCCTGCAATCCAAAAAAAAATAATCAGATGGTGTAATGAGGTTGGTAAGCCCGTTATTACTGCTACTCAGATGTTAGAAACAATGATTACAAACTTCACTCCAACTAGAGCAGAGGCATCAGATGTGGCTAATGCAGTATGGGATGGCACCGATTTGGTCATGCTTAGTGGCGAGACAGCAGTTGGTAAATATCCTGTAGATGTTGTTAGAACAATGGATGAAATAATATTGGAAGCAGAA
The DNA here is from genome assembly GCA_030638415.1 of Bdellovibrionales bacterium. Taxonomy (GTDB): domain Bacteria; phylum Bdellovibrionota; class Bacteriovoracia; order Bacteriovoracales; family Bacteriovoracaceae; genus DAOWEO01. Next base: position 12,797 of record DAOWEO010000129.1, read on the forward strand.
AAAACACCAAAAGAGCGTGGGCACTTAAGAGATCTTGCACTTCCTGATATTCAGGATACGGTTATGCTGACGGCAAGTGTTTCTGCTGAAAAAGTAGATGCTAAGCTTATCGTATCGGTAACTAAAAGTGGTAATAGCTGTATTAAACTTTCACGCTTTAGACCTGTTAGACCTATTATTGGAATGACTAATAATGAAAAAGCCTTAAGGAAGATGAGTATTTTGTGGGGAGTCGTGCCTTATCGTGTTGAGTTAGATGCAGAGAAAGATACTGAAAGAAGTCTAATTAATAAAGTTCGTGATGAGTATGATTTACAGAATGGTGACAAAATTGTTGTGACTACTGGAGTTGGAAATCTATTTAAATCAGGGATGGCAAATTCGATGAAAGTCGAGCTTATTACACGTAAAGTTAGCAAAGAAGACCGTGAAAAAGCAATGGACGAGTGCCATTTTGACGATGGATCACTTTATTATAATCATTTGAAATGTATTGCTTGTCAGTCTTGTGTATATATTTGTCCCCACGATATTTGGGAAACAAACCATGCTGACAATCGAAGAGTTATTATGGTGAAAGAAAATGCTCCTAATTGCACAGTCGATTTTGAATGTGTCAGAGTTTGTCCAACAGGGGCAATTCAATTAGTTTCTAATATTGATGATGAGTAATGTCACTTAAGTTACTATTGGATGAATATGTTAGAGATAATTTCATTGCAGGATGGGGTTATAGTGAAAAAGATGAGGCACAAACTTTTGACTCTTTTGAGCAGTGGTTAAAAGAGGGATTGCATGGTGATCTCTCATACCTTTCTGGTGAGCGTGGAAAAAAGAGAGAAGCACTAAGTGCTTTTTTTCCAGAGTTTCAAAGTTCATTAGTATTTCTTTTTTCTTATGCAAATGTGGCAAAGTTTTTAGAAGGTTTTTACCAAAGTCCGAACTCGAATGGTTTAAAAATGGCGAGTTATCTATTTGGATTTAATGGTGAGGATTATCATAGCTATCTCAAACAAAAACTCAATCGTATTGCACAAGAAATAAAAAGTAAACATAGCTCGATTGAATTTACTCTAAGCCTAGATGTTCATCCTGTCTTAGAAAGAGATCTTGCTGTAAGAAGTGGGCTGGGATGGTTTGGGAAAAACTCTATGTTTATAAATATTCAAGAAGGTAGCTTTATCATATTGGGATCACTTTTTTTCTCAGAAAAACTATCTCTAGAAAATAAAATAGCTGTTGCTGATCACTGTGGTACGTGTCAAACCTGCATTGATGCTTGTCCTACTGATGCAATTTTAAATAATAGAACCTTAGATGCTAATAAGTGTATTAGTAATTTTACAATTGAACGGTTTAAAGATTGTCCAGCTCCTGATGGAATGGAGAATGCTAACGGTGAAATTTTTGGCTGTGATATTTGTCAAGATGTCTGTCCTTGGAATAAAAAAAAGCTGAAAGTATTAGATGCTTCAGAAGTTAATATTTCACAAAACCTATCACAATTTTTAACCATGCCATCCCATGAGTTAATATTGATGCTCGAAAAGATGAGTAACCGTGAGTTTCGTCGTGTATTTAAAAATACACCATTAGAAAGAACAGGTAGAATCGGAATGTTAAAAAACTTAAGATTTTGGCAGAAGTAAATTCTTTTTTAAAAATCTTAAAATATATTTAATCGCCAACTCTGGTTGGTGGTGAGGTAGCCTACTTGGTAGGTCGTAGGTCACTGTATTATTTTTTCCTAAATGTATAATAATTCTATTTGCTGCATCAGCAGTTATAATGACATCGTCTGTTCCTGATATTATATGAATAACTTCTCCGGTGCAGATTATAGATCTTTTAGTTGTTTCAAGCCATGGTAATACGACCGCTGGTGCAAGAGCTGGAGAGACTAGTTGTTGTCTGATTTTTAAAAATGGTTTGAAAAATGGTTCTTGGAGAGGATGAGATTTACCCTGACTACTAATACCATATCCCACTGGAATAATTATTCTATTAAATTTATTGAAACATTGTAGCGTGGATGCTCTGAGGGACATTAGTGCCCCCATCGAATGTCCGCCGATTATGACATTTTGTACTGTCGAATCATTCACTTCTTGTAACAAATAGTTAAATGCTTCTGCAAAAAACTGATGAACAAACTGGTCATATTCAGCAAAATCTAACACCTCATTGAAACTACCAAGGTAGTGTCCAGGAAGATCAAAAATAATTGTTGGGATATTTTTACTGGCCAACTGGACACCCCAGTTTAAAATAGTCCCCTTATGTGCAGTATACCCATGTGTAAAAACAGCAAGGCTACTTACAGGTTGAGAAGTTGTGGGAAGAAAGCAGAAGGCTTCAACCTTCCACTCTCTTAACGATAGATGTAATTTTTTTAAGGTAAACAACTAGTTATACTCTTTTGGCACGCAGATCAATTTGATACGCCTTTAACTTCTTTTTAAGTGATTTTGAGAGCATTATATTTGCCAATAAATTTGGTATGAGCATTAGCCCAAAGAATCCATCTGCAATATCAAGCACCAGACTGAGCTGTACCGTTGCTCCTAAAAAAGTAATAATAGAAAAGATTATTCTATATGGAATAATACTTTTTTCGCCAAAAAGAAATACCACTGCTTTTTCACCATAGTAAGACCAAGAGATAATTGATGAAAATGCAAATAAGATTATAATTAGAGTCAGCATATACCCACCCCAAACTCCATATACCTGGGTAAATGCTAAGGCAGTTAACTGTGATCCTTCTAATCCTTGTCCATTAGTCCAAGCTCCAGTAATAAGTAGTACTAATGCTGTTAAGGTACAGACTACAATTGTATCAATGAATGGTCCTAGCATTCCAACGATGCCTTCTTGAATGGGACTTGTTTTTGCTGCACTATGTGCCATCGCTGCTGAGCCTAATCCTGCCTCGTTGGAAAATACTGCACGGCGAACACCTTGAATTACAACTTGTCTAAAAGCTACACCTGCAAATCCACCAACTGCTGCAGTACCTGTAAATGCATCTGTAAAAATTTGTGCAAATAGTGCTGGAACCTGATCAATGCTGATAATAATAATTCCAATTGCACCTAGGAAATAGACAACCACCATGGTTGGCACAAGGCTTGATGCCACTTGTCCAATTCTTTTAATTCCACCAACTAGGACTAGTCCGGTTAGTACCATAAATACTGCACCTGTTACCCAGTTTGGAACATCAAAGGTTTGATTTAAAATTGATGCCATCTGGTTTGCTTGAAACATATTTCCAGCTCCGATTGCACCACCGATTGTAAAAATAGAAAAGGCAATTGCCAGCGGATAAAATGCCTTACCTAATCCATTTTTAATTGTATACATTGGACCACCATGGATCTGTCCGCCTTCTCCTTGCTCTCGATATATTAGTGCAAGTGAGATTGAAGCAAATTTTGTGGCCATACCAAGAAAACCTGCAATCCACATCCAAAAAATTGCCCCAGGTCCACCAGTTGAAATCGCCACCGCAACTCCTGCAATATTCCCGAGTCCAATCGTCGCTGATAGAGCAGCGCACAGTGCTTGGAAATGGGAAATCTCTCCAATATCATTGGGATCGTCATGCTTGCCTAAAATAATATTAATAGAGTGTCTAAATAGTCTGACCTGAGGAAAGACAAAGTAAACAGAAAAAAGTAAGCCTGATAAAAAGAGTACAACTACGGTAGGGAGACTCCAGACCGTGCTCGCAAACATTTTTGCATAATAACTAAATTGTTCCATTAATACTCCTAAGTATATTGTAAGACAGCACTACGTTGCTTATGAAAGAGTGCTTGGTTTAATTTTTCAATTTTAAAAATATGGGATAATTCTTCTTTTTTTTCAATCCAGTTACGTATCTGATCACTGCCATTTATGAGATCAATGGCAATACTGTTAAATTCATATTCATATGGATTATTATTCCATTGAAAATCGATTTCAGAGTGATGGTAGAGGAAGTAACATAGGAGTTGTCCGAGTAGCCATGCTTGGAATTTACTTGGATCGGTTACATGAATATGAAAACCTCCACATTGGCTTTGACAGTGCTTTTGAAAAGTAGGAACAAAGTAGAGAGGTCTTAGTATAAAACCTTCTAAGTTAAACTCCTTAATAAATTCTAAAAATTCAGCTTTTAATTTAAAAGGATCTTTAATATCAGGATGGCCTATAACCTCTAGACTTCTAGTTGTTCCACGTCCTTCTGAAATATTGGTACCTTCAAATAGTACTGTTGCTGGAAAAGTTAAGGCACTATTGCTGGTTGCTAGATTAGGAGATGGATTAACCCAGGGTAGAGCTGTATGGATAAAGCTCATTTCTCGTGTCCAGTTTTTTAGTGGAATAATGGACAAATTCACATCGAGATTTAGGTGATTTTTAATAAAAAGTCCAACTTCACCAAAAGTCATACCATGTCTCATGGGGATGGGGAGCATGCCCACAAAAGAGGTAAAGCCAGCTTGTAAAATATTGCCTTCCGTAATGGTTCCACCAATAGGGTTAGGACGATCTAAAATAATAACTTTTATGTTTAATTTATGTTCTGCAATACTCTCTAATAATAGTTGTAGAGTAGAAATGTAGGTATAGACCCTCGTTCCAACATCTTGCAAATCAATTAGTAGCGTATCAATACCAGCTAACATTTCACTAGTTGGTTTTCTCGTTTCACTGTAGAGACTATATACAGGGAGATTAAAGTGGGGGTGGTTTGAGTGGCTGCTCTCAACCATATTGTCTTGAACATCGGAGACAACTCCGTGCTGTGGACCAAAGAGTTTTTTTAAGCGGTTAGGAAAGAGTTCATTAACTACTTCTAGTGTGGATTGAAATGATGAGGTTACAGAAGCACTATGATATAGTAGGGCTAAATTACCTGTACAAATATCTTGAAATTTTTGCTTAGAAATAAGTGTTTCAATTCCAGTTTGAACCTTGTTCATTCTTATCATCCATGTAAAACTTGTTTGAACTGTTATTGTAAACAGATATTGACTATCTGACAAAAAATAGAGGTATAAATGCAACAATATTTAGATTTAATGAGCCATGTACTAGAAAAAGGTACATTAAAAGAAGATAGGACAGGAACAGGAACGAAGTCAGTTTTTGGTTATCAAGCCCGGTATGACCTAGCAGATGGTTTTCCATTGGTGACAACAAAAAAGCTTCATCTTCGCTCAATAATTCATGAGTTGTTATGGTTTTTAAAAGGTGAAACCAATATTGAATATTTAAAAGAGAACAAGGTTAAAATTTGGGATGAGTGGGCAGATGAGCAGGGAAATCTTGGACCAGTTTATGGGGCACAGTGGCGCCATTGGCTCAACCATAAAGGTGAGACTATTGATCAGATAGCACAAGTTGTAGAGCAGATTAAAAATAATCCAGACTCTAGGAGATTAATTGTATCTGCGTGGAATGTCGGACAGGTTGAAGAGATGGCCCTACCACCATGCCATGCATTTTTTCAATTTTATGTTGCTGATGGCAAATTATCTTGTCAGCTCTATCAAAGATCTGCTGACATATTCTTAGGAGTTCCTTTTAATATTGCATCATACTCATTATTACTAATGATGATGGCACAGGTTACAGGCCTAGAAGTTGGTGAATTTGTTCATACAATGGGTGATGCTCATCTCTATTCTAACCACATGGAGCAGACTCAGCTACAGCTTACTAGAGCCCCACATAAGTTACCAACAATGAAGATTAATCCAGATGTGAAGTCAATTTTTGATTTTGTATATGAAGATTTTACTTTAGAGCACTATGAGTGTGATGCACATATAAAAGCTCCTGTGGCGGTTTAGATGCGCATAAGTATGATTGTTGCTCATGGAAAAAATAGAGAGATTGGAAAAGATAACCAACTATTATGGCATATCTCTGAAGATATGAAAAACTTTAAAAGGCTGACTACAAACCACTGTATGGTTATGGGACGCAAGACTTTTGAGTCTATTGGGCGAGCTCTGCCAAAAAGAAAAACAATTATTTTAACTAATAATAGTGAGTATCAAGCCGCTGCAGGATGTGTGATTGCTAACTCTTTGCAGAATGCTATAGATTCTGTCGCAACTCATGTGGACTTTGCTCAAGAGGAGCTCTTTATTGCTGGTGGTGGAGAGATTTATAATCTTTTTTTACCAGTAGTTGATCGAATTTATCTATCGGAAATTGATTATAGTATTAGTGCCGATACGTTCTTTCCTGAAGTTGATTTTTCATCGTGGACTCTTACTGAGCAACAAGATCATCCCGCAATAGGTGGTTCAGCAGCGTGGAAATTTTCAGTATGGGATAGGTAACTACTACCAAAAATAGTCAGCACCAAAATCAAAAGTTACTTCACGAGACGCACCACTTGTAACCGAGTCATCATATCCTGTCATTAAGGGAAGAGTAATGCCTGCACGCATTGTGATATCTCCTTGATACTGATAGTGTCCACCAATTGTTATATCAATAGCACTTAGAGAGTCTGCTAGATCGCGTTCATAGGCAGGGTTAGTTATAATATCACTAGATAGTTTTTCATAGCTATTGCCTAGGTGTAGGTACTTAATGTTGGCATAGGCTAGCCACTTTGGACGTGGGAGTTTATATACTCCACTCAAAGATATAGTGAGACTGTTACCAGCACTATTTTCAAAATGGTAATCATCGCTAATAAAATTAATAGTAGCATTTTCTGTATATTTACCAGCTCCATTTAGCCTTAAAAATAGACTACCAGTAAGATAAAGTCCTGATACCTGCTCCATTTTCATAGTTGCGGAACTACCAAAAATAAGGTCAAAAGATCCTGAGCCTAAAGGAAGCTGTTCAGTATTATCTGCAAAGCTTTTTTGATCACCGGTAGGTAATTTTATAGCAGCATTTGAAGTAATAAATATTTTTTTTCTTTTAGTGTTGTGGGTAACTCCAACTGTAACATCTCCCAAACCTGATCGTGTAAGTTCAGTATCTGAGATGGAGTACCGACCAACTAAGTTCTTACTGACGTAAGGTAGGGAGACATTAATTTCACTTTTTTTATTTAAAGTATAAGATAGGGGCAGAGCAATTACCTTTATATGTGATGAATAATTAATTGCTAGTCCTGTTGTTTTACCTGTAGTTTTCCCCGGTGTATTTGTAAGAGTAGGAGTCATTAAAGTTGCCTGATCTATAATGGTTTGTACTGTTGTACCACCAGTAATATCTTGTAGGCTAGTAGGGCATGCTTCAGGATGAAAATCACATAAGTCCTCTGCAAAAGTAGGGGTAGCGAACAAGAAAAACAGGGAAAAAATAAGGATTTTCATAAAGTGACTCATTGTTAATTTTATAAAATCATAGCATATTCTAAAATTTAAAGTTGAAAAACTGGACTGCGTTTAAGAAAATGTTTTACTCTTGTATTTGTAACTCTTCGAAATTAATGGAATATTAACTATGATTACGTAAATTTAATATTATGCTACATATCATTAAATAGTCTAAAATTTTTTTTTATTTATCCGATAAATAAGGTGTGAACGACTACACGAGGTGAATAGTGGAAGAATTAGACTTAGAAATAGCAATGGAATTTTTGACCGAAGCGAAAGATTTGACGACAGTAGCTGAAGAATCCATTTTAGCTTTAGAGAACGGTGAAGACATTGATGAGCACTTGAGCAATATTTTCAGAATGGCCCATAATGTAAAAGGATCTGGTCGTGCAGTAGGCTTTAGTAAATTAGGTGACTTTGTCCATGTCTTTGAAGATGTTATTGGAATGATCCGCGAGGGTAAAATTCCGCTAACCCCTGATACTGTAAGTCTGCTACTGACTGGCAATGATACTGTTAGTAAATTTTTATTTTTTCTTGAAGAGCATCCAACTGAAGAGTTTGATGTTGAAAGTACTCTGATATCTTTGAAGGCAATTTTAGCAGGAGAGCAAGTGGTTGTGGCACATCCTGTTGCTGAAGAAGTTCTGGAAGAGATTAGCACAGAGCCTGTCGTGATAGTAGAACAAGAAAATATTTTAAAATTTAATGATGGTGGTCAGGAAGCATCTTCAGCAGCAACAGGTGTTACAAAAAAAGTCGTTAAACAAGATGAATTGTTAAAAGTACGTTTGAGTAAGCTAGATGCAATTATCGAGTCTCTTGGAGAGTTGTTAATATATCAAAGTATGTTAAATGAAAAACGAAAAAGCTTAACTAGTATTGAATTCGCTCCTGTTCATGGCATTGTAGATGCTCTCAATGGGATTACTAAAGAGATGCAGGATGTGTGTATTAACCTGCGAATGTTTCCTCTACTACAAACTTTTCAGAAAATGAATAGAATTGTTAGAGAGGTTTCACATGCTCAAGATAAGAAAATTAATTTTATTATGACAGGTGAGCATATTGAACTTGATAAAATTATTGTTGATTCACTTTCTAATCCTCTTACTCATATGATTCGAAATGCAATTGATCATGGCGTTGAAGGTAGGGAAGAGCGGTTAATGCTCGGTAAACCGGAAATTTCAACAGTCGAGCTAAATGCTACCTTAGATGCGGGAATTGTAAAAATACAAATAAAAGATGACGGTCGAGGACTGGATAAAGAAAAAATATTAGAGAAGGCTATTTCTAAAGGTTTGGTCAGCGCTGTAGCTGCCAGTAATTTAGATGATAGTGATATTTATAAATTTATTTTTGAAAGTGGTCTTTCAACTAGAGAGCAAGTTTCTGATCTCTCCGGTCGTGGTGTTGGAATGGATGTTGTTAGAACCTCTATTGAAGCCTTGAGTGGTTCTATTAATATTACTTCAGTGTTAGGAGAGGGAACAACCTTTTCCATAAAGCTTCCATTAAGCTTATCTATTATTGATGGAATGTTGATAATTAGTGAAGGTGAGAGATTTATAATTCCATTAGCACAATTATGGGAAACAATTGAAATTGATAGAAAAAAAATAGGACAGATTAATGAGCAGGTTATGGTCTTAAATGTGCGAGATGAAGAGATCCCTCTTTATTCATTATCTCATGTATTTACTGGAGCGAATGCTTCTGTACTGTCGGAAAAAGAAAAAATTGGTATTATTACGGTGATTGATGGCTTAAAATATGCTTTAGCTGTTGATACAATTGTAGGTACACAATCCGTAGTAGTGAAGGATCTTGGTTTGGAGTTTAAACACCTACAAGGCTTAAGTGGCTCTGCGATCTTAGGTGATGGGCAACCGGGACTGATTTTAGATATTCCATCTTTAATAAGCATGAAAACATCAAGGAAAGTAGCATAATGGAATCAATTAATAAGAATATTGAAAATGCAAAAAATGAAATGACTAAGGGTGAAAATAGTTTTTTAATTTTTGAAGTTGGAAAAAACTTATACGGAACACCACTGTTGTCTGTGAGAGAAGTACTCGAAGAGCAACCTACTAAACCTGTTCCTTATGCTCCAGCATATTTTTTAGGTATTATGAATTTACGTGGTCGAGTGGTTTCAGTCATTGATCTCCGTAAGAAATTTAATGTTACAAGTGATAACGATGAGACAAGTGCATTTGTAATGATTTTGGACTTAGAGGATACTGCTATCGGTGTTGTAATTGATAAAGTAGTATCGGTACAAAATTTGTCAATTGATGATGTCTCCTTTCTGCCTACTATTGATACTCATATTGATCCAGAGTATCTTATAGGTGCAGCTCGTTTTGATGATAATTTAATTACTTTAGTGGAACTTTCTAAATTGATTGATAAGCAGGAAGTAGATAAATATCGAAATGTTGCGACTGTCTAAATAGTATGGAGGAGTTATTAGCGCTCAATGGGAATTAAGTTCAAAGCAATTTGAACAACTTCGAATCCTTATCAAAAGTGTTAGCTCTATAAATATTCCCATTAATAAAAAGGGAATGATAGAGACACGCCTTTACAAACGGTCAATTCAGCTTGAACTCCAAAACTTCAAAGAGTATTTTTATATCTTGACTCATTTTTTTAATAAAGAAATTCCTTTTTTAATTGGACTATGTACGACACATACAACTAATTATTTTAGAGAAGCAGGTCATTTTGATTATTTAGAAAAAGATATTCTTTATCACCTTATGATTGATCAGGAATTGCTGTCTAAAACTTTTAAAGTTTGGTGTGCTGCTTCTTCAACTGGTGAAGAGGTGTATACACTTGCAATGGTTATAGATAAGTTTTATCGTGAGAATAAATTATATCCTGACTTTGAAATATATGCGACAGACATAGATGTTCATTCTGTTCAATTAGCAAAGACAGCAGTGTATGCTAATTCACATTTAAAAAGTATTCCTGTGAGATATCATAATTACTTAAAAAATGGACAAGGTAAATATGAAGGTTTTTTTCAGGTGGACCAAGGACTGCAAAAAAAAATAAAATGGGGTGTGCAAAATCTATTCTCCACTTTTACTGAGAATAATAAAGATGTATATGATGCTATTTTTGTCAGAAATGTTTTTATATATTTTTCACCGGCAGAGATTGAAGATTGTATAAAAAGAATGTCCCGAGTTTTGAAGCCTGAGCGTTTTTTAATTCTAGGTCATTCTGAACACCTATCAGGTATGGATAGTGATTTTGAATTAATTAGAGATAGTATTCATAAAAATTGCAAAAGTGCCAGAGTAATTAGAACACTAGAAGAGATTAAAAAAGAAGTTAATATTCAAGAGGAAAAAGTAAAAAGTAAAGATGAGAATGCTTTAAGGCTTCTATGCATAGATGACTCTAAAACCATCCATACTATTATAGAAAAATTATTAGATGATGTCAGAGATGTTATTATTGTTGGACATGCTTATGATGGCCAAGAGGGCCTTGATTTTTTAGCCAATAATGAAAAAGGTGTTGATGTTATCTTATGTGATATTAATATGCCTAACATTGATGGCCTACAATTTTTAGAGCAGCAGGTGAAAGTATATAATATACCAACCTTGATATTAAGCTCATTCTCTAAAGAAGATGGAGGGTTTTACTTTAAGGCATTAGACTTAGGGGCAATTGATTATGTGCAAAAACCCCAGTCAAATAATTTCAAGGAAGTGAAACAAGATATATTGTTAAAGCTGAGGACTGCTAAAAAGTCTCAAAGTATTAAGAAAGAGGTTTCTGGACATCAGCTAAATGTGAAAAGTTTGAAACTTGCTAACGAAGAAGTTGAAAAAAAGATTGTATTAATTGGGTCATCTACTGGAGGGCCACAAGCCTTAGAAACAATTTTAGTAAACCTTCCCAAGACTTTCCCACCTGTTTTAGTGTCCCAGCATATGCCTGATGCATTTGTATCGCACTTTGCAGAGCGACTGAATCAGATGTGTGATATGGAAGTATCACGAGCGGAAAAAGGAACTATAATTGAGGCAGGGCACATATACCTAGCACCAGGAGACCAGCATTTAAAAGTTAATCGACAGGTGGATCAGTTTATTCTTGATTATGATACAAGTGGACAGTGGGATGGGCAGCCTACCTCAGTGGACTCATTATATGGATCAGCGACAGTAATTTGTTCTGAGTGGAAAGTAGTGACTATTACACTTACCGGAATGGGGAAAGATGGCACAGAAGGTCTAAAAAAACTACGAAATTATGACGCTATCTATAGTATTGCACAAGATGAAGAGTCCTCTGTTGTTTGGGGAATCGCTGGATCCGCTGTAGAAGAAGGAGTTATAGATAAACAACTTCCTCTTACTGCAATTGCTGCACACCTTATTTCTAAGATAAAAAGTAGAAGCAAATAAGCCAATATACCTATTTTCATCTTACACTCCTTCTTATATATTCAGGAAGAATATCCCAAATTGAATTATAATATAGAGGCTAAAATGGGTAATGAACAAAAAATATTAGATGAGATTTACAGTGAGCTAAAGGGCTTGATTGGGGCTGGAGAGCTTGCGAATTATATTCCTGTTTTGTCTCAAGTACCTGCTGATCAGTTTGGTATTGCACTGAAAACTGTCTCAGGTGAATCATTTGGCGTTGGAGACTATCAAACTAGTTTCTCAATTCAAAGTATTTCAAAGCTATTTGTTCTAAGTTTAGCAATGATGCATACAGATAGTGATCGCTGGCACAGAGTAGGGCGTGAACCATCAGGAACTTCTTTTAATTCACTAGTGCAATTAGAGCAAGAGAATGGACGTCCTCGCAATCCATTTATTAATGCTGGTGCAATTGTGATGACTGATTATCTATGTGATTTTTTTGATTGTCCTCGTAATGCAGTTTTAGATTTTATTAGGGCCCAGAGTGGTAATGATTCGATTAATATAAATCAAGAGGTCTTTGATTCTGAGCAAGCAACAGGGCATCGTAACTATGCACTTGCTCACTTTATGAAAAGCTATGGTAATTTGAATCATGATGTTGAAACAGTTTTGAAAGCTTATTTTGGCCACTGTTCGATTGAGATGAGTTGCCTCGACCTTGCTTGTGCAGTAAGTTTTTTGTCCAGAGAAGGTATTGGAAATGATGGTAAATCAATTCTTGATAAGTCTAAAATACGTCGTATTAACTCACTAATGCTCACTTGTGGCGCTTACGATAATGCTGGTGAATTTGCTTTCAGAATTGGCCTACCAACGAAAAGTGGTGTTGGCGGTGGTATTGTTGGAGTATTACCAGGAAGCTATTCTGTGGCAGTTTGGTCTCCGGGACTTAATAGTGCTGGTAATTCAGAATTAGGAATGAAGGCATTAGAGCTTTTAACAACCAAATTTGATGCCTCAATTTTTTAGCACCGCATTAAGCACGTTAAATTAGCTAGTTAACTTTTAAAAGATAGATGCTTAAAATTCATATTAGGAAAAAAATTCACAGCTTTCTATTTTAGCTTTACCTTTGAAAATGACCATTATATATACCTTTCACTAATTATTTGAGGAAGGTATATGAACCTATTGCTTACTAGAAGCAAACTTCGTCGAGTCTTTGTTCGTAATGAACAAAAGCTTGTGAATTTTACTTTTGAAATGATGCTTGGCATGAGCATTATTGTTTCGTTTATTCTATTTCCGTCGTGGGTTCACATGGGACCGCTAATTTCTGTTCCTATTATTAGCTCTATTAAGACAGTTCCTGTTATTGCAGTAAATGGTTCTATCTCATTAAGTGAGTTTAATGCCACTAATGGACACTCATATTATGACTATACAGGGATTAAAAGAGCATTTAATCATCGGACTTCTCTGCACTACTTAACCCAGTTTGAGCGTCAAGAACTTCCTAAGACTGTATTAGCAGTTTTACCTAAGAAATTACAAAAAAGAGCAGGACACCTACTTCCTTACTTTTTCTACTTCAGTCAAAAATATAAAATTGATCCATACTGGGCAATATCTATTGGATGGACTGAAAGCCATTTTAATTTTAAGGCAAAAAGTTATGTTGGAGCAGATGGGATTATGCAGATTATGCCTAAGACTAAGGAATATTTATTAGGCTTACTTCGTTACTCGCCTCAGCATAAAGGAAATGAAGTTATTACAAATATTCATTTGGGAATATACTATCTATCTAAATTATTAAAGCAGTTTGGTGGTAACTATGTAGAGGCTACAGTTGCTTATAATATGGGACCAGGTTGGGTCAACAGGTGGAAGGCACGTCGACGAGTTGTTGGCAGTAGTACTAATGAATATTTAAATAAAGTAAAAAGGTATTATGGCAAGGTATCGGTTGCACATTATCATATGGTAAAAGGGTGTGATTATGAATATCTTTCAACGTATGTAGTTAGAAAGCGTAATGTACCTCGTGAAAAACAACCAACATCTTATAACTCTTTTGCACTGTCTTTTGCACCACTTTATTCAAATATAAACTAGTTATGTACAATGTGAATCTTTGATTCGCCATTATGTTCTTTTTTAATATGTAAATTTACTGGAATTCTGCGATATAGATCTTCTATATGGGTAATGATTGTTATAGATTTTCCACGTGCCTGCACATCATTAAGTACTTCTAATACTTCATCTAGATAATCAGAATCTAGACTACCAAAACCTTCATCAATAAAAAAAGAGTCTATCTTTGCTGCTCCTCTGGTCATTTCGGCAAGTGCTAAGGCCATGGCCAAACTAACCATAAACTTTTCACCACCCGACAGAGTGCTTATCTTTCTAGTTTGTCCATTTTTATTACCATCAATAATATAAAATTCACTACTTTGCTGAATGATCTTATAACGTCCAGAGCATAGTGACTGTAGTTCTAGATTACTTTGAGTTATTAGTTGTTGTTCAATTATAGTGAGTAAATAGTTTCTAAATTCATCATTACCTAGAATTTGAAAGAGCTCCTGCTTAGGAAGTAGTTCCTTATCTATACTTTCAAACTGGTGCACCATGTGTTGCTGTCTTTCTTGCTGCTGGTGGTGAATATACATACGTTCATCTAGCTTACTTTTTTTATCTTTTAGTAATTCAATCGATTGTTTCAATTTTTCAAGAGGATTTTGAACCAAATCATCAATTAAATATTGAAACTCTACAAGGGTATCTTGTTGAGGAGTTTTAATCATTGTCTCAAGTTTATCTTTAAACCTAATCGCCTTATCTGTGACTTTGTCACCCACATCATAGTTGATACTATGAATAGTACTTAATAAATCAGCTGAATCTTGAAGGATAAGCTTTGTCTGGGAGTTTAATAACTCAATTCTTCCCTGCATATCTCGTCTTTGAAACTCTTCACTGTCTAATAGTGTTTGTAGCTGCCTAATCTCAGCTGTTGCAGAGCTTAGTCGTTGTTCCCATTGCTGTTTTAATATTTTGGGAGAATTATCAATACCTATTAATACATTTACCTCAATTTGATTTAGTTTGATAATCTGTTCAATAGCTGTACGTTCAGTTTCGAGATCTTTTTGCTGTTTAATAAGTGTTTGCTGGTATTTTTTAAAATCTTTGATCTCTTTTTCCATGTTGTATATATCAACAACACGTAGGCAAAACATCTTAAGTGATTTTATATCTTTTATATGTGTCTCAGACATTTGTTGTTCAAAATATGATGAGATCTTTTTCCACTGAATCTTCTGAGTCTTCATATTATCATCAAGTAGTTGCTGGGAAGTTAATTGAGTTTCAAGCATCACTTTAATTTTTACTTTTAATTGATCAATATTTTTAGTCAAAAACGCTATCTCTTTATGAGATGCATGAAGTTGAGAAATATACTCTGTGGATTTCGCTTTGTTGTCACGTAGTGCCATTAAATCACTTTGTACAGTTTGCTTGGTCAGAACGGCTATTTCATCTTGGATAAACAGTGCTTCTGTATTTAGCTTTGCTTGTTCTCGCTTGGAGGAAAGATCATTTGACTGATGTTTTGCTAAATCTGCTACAATGTCATTTAATTCAAGCTTTGCACTCTCTTGCTGAAGTAGTAGCTCCTGAATATCTCCGACATTTTTTATAATATCCTTCGATGAGAGGGGATTGTGACATACAACACAGTGGCTATGGTTACTATTTTCTATTGATATTAAATGAATAGCTTTTTGAAGTTGCTGAACTTCAATGTTTTTTAAAATATTTTCATAAATTAGAGTTGCATGTTGCTTCTCTTTCTCTTTGGCATCGTACAACAGTTGATTATTTTTAATATCCATTTCTAGTTTTTTTATACTTTGTGAAATGTTTTTATATGTAGTGTTTCTCTCTTTGAGCTTTTCAAATGAAACTGTTAGCTCCAGTATTTTGCAATCAGTGAGCTCTACCTTTTTTTGATATTTTGCTACTTCCTGAGAGTACTGGTCAACATCAGAAATTATAAGTTTTTTTTGTATTTCTAAAATGTCTATTTCTTGATTACTAACGACTGTTTTATCCTGTGTTATCTGGAGATGATTAGTTTCAAGTTGAGATTTAATATTATTAATATTTTGTTGGATGAGTGGCAGTTCATCTAATGAAGTGATTGCATGTTGAATATTTAAGAGGGAAATATTTTCGGTAAGTATACCAAGGCTATTTGATAGAGACATTTTTTGTGCTTGTAAACTATCTATTTTCTTGGTTAAAAGTATGTCCTGTTGTAAAGCATCACTGTTTTTTAAACTAACTTTTTTTTCTTCACTTATGATAAAGGAGTGTTTTTCTTGTTGAGACTTTGTATTGATTTCAAATTCAAGCGCTTTTTCTATATTAGGTTTTAACTGGTTAAACTCTTGATCTATTATAGTAAATTTATTTTTTAACTGCTCTAATTTAGACTTGTAACCATTTTGTTTAGAAATAATCTCCTTTATTTCATTCTGACATGATTTAAGTGATTTATTGTTAGTTAAAAAACGTTCAGTGTTTTTGTAGACAGTATTGTAAACCAGATGGATATGTTCTAGAGATAATCGCTGGTCATGGAACTTGTCTAAGTCAATGTTTATGTTTGTTTGTTGTTTTTGTAGCTCAGCCTCTTCATCAGGGCCCATAATAGTAGATGCCTCAATCTTATCTGTTAATTGCAGCTTTTGTGCAACAAGATCTTTTATTTGAACTTTTATTTTTTTTGAAAGTTCTTTTAAATTTTGAGTACCTGTTAGCTCTTCTAGAATATCTTTTCTTTGAGCAAAGGAGCTGCTGATGAAATTTGCAAATTCACCTTGATTCAAAATGATCGTTTTATTAAACTGATCAAAATTAAGTTTAATTATTTTAAGAATATGCTCATTAATTTTTTGTGTAATAACATTGTTATCAATAATTATTTTACGAGAAAGGCTCCCTTTAGCCGTAAGTGACCATGTTACAATGTAGTTCTTACCAGTAATGCTAAAATTTAGCTCAATGCTACCTCTGCTTTCACCTAACGTTAAGTAGTCTTCTTTGGTTAATGCTTTGATATGAGTTTTTCCAAAAAGAGCTAAAGAGATACAATTTAAAATAGTTGATTTGCCAGCACCTGTTTTTCCCGTAATGGCTAATAGCGTAGAGTGCTTTTGGATTTTTTGAAAATCAATGGTATGACTTCCTTTTAAAGAATATATATTATTAATTTTTAAGGAGTTGATTATCATGATTCGTCATGACCTGAAATTGTATTTAACAAATTATTAAATTCTATCTCGAGATGCTCTGGAATTTTTTCACAACCTGTCTTTTGAGTATAATAGTGCTTAAAAGTACTGGCGATATCCCCACTGTAAATATCATTATGAATAGCATCACTACTTCCGACATCTTGTGTAAAGATTAGCTGGGTACTTAAAACCGTAATATTTGAGTTTTTGAATACTTCCTCAATATCATTATTGGTTTTATAAAGAGGCTGCGATAAGTTAATTCTCACCATTAAAAATATTGGGCAATTGAGAGCGAGTAATTCGTCTTTTTTCTGTTGGAGTTGAGAGTGTATATTTTTATCTGAAAGTTCTACGTGGTATAGCAACTTGAGTAGAGGAATCTTTAACGGTGTTAGCTTTAAGCCATCTTGGCAAAATTCTCCGTGAATAATAAATTTATCATTTGACTCACTAAAACGAAACGGTATTGGAGATCCAGGATAGTATGCTGGTGGGTTAGAGCCAATTTTTTGAAATTTATGAATATGTCCCAGTGCAATGTAGTCATAGTGCTCTTTGTAAACTGAGACAGGAATAGAGGAGCTTCCTGCAAAAGATATAACTTGTTCTGATTTACTACTGGAAAATGGGCCAAAGGCATGGTGAGATATCAAAATGTTTTTTCCAGGTTTGATATCTTGTTGAAAAATTTGTTCTAGCAGGCTTACTGCATAGTTATCATCATCTTCCCATTGTTGCTCATCAAAACCTGGAAAGTTTTTTACAATTTTGTATACTTCACTGCTGCGAAAATAGGGAAAAGAGTGAAAATTATAGTCGATACCATTTTTGTTAATTGAGACAACTTGATGTTCTGCTAAATATCCAAAGACATGAACATTTTTATCTTTTAACCAACTTTTTGGTGCTTCTAAAAAGTGACCAGAGTCATGATTGCCTGCAGTAATGATTATAGCACTCTTGGGATTTTGATTGGTCCACTCTTTAAGAAAGTTAAAGTAGGCTTCTAGGGCTTCAGTAGGGGGGATAGGAGAGTCAAAGATATCTCCTGCAATAATTAAGACATCTGGGTTTAACCGTTTTCCTTCAAGGAGTAGCCACTGTAAGAAGTGTTGTTGCTCTTCTAGGCGGCTCTCTTTAAAAAGTTTTTTACCTAAATGCCAATCGGAGGTATGTAAAAAAGAGAGAGGATTCACCATTAGCTACTCTGGCTTACGCCTTTGGTATGTAAAAGAATTACCATCCTTATCTCCTTTTTTAGTGGAGGAGTCAGGCTTTTGCTTTGGTTTATTAGCAGTCTTATGTGGATTGTTACGATTTTTAGCAGGTTGCTGCCCCTGTTCAGGTCGCTCCCCATTTTTTGGGCGTCTGTTTTTATTATTTCTATTGCGGTTGTTTTTGTTGCGATTAGAGTTTGCTGGCTTCTTATTTTCGGTATTAGTATTTACGACTGCTGGCTCTGATTCTGGTTTGTCTAAGGTAGGCTTATCCTCACTTGGTACAGCATCTCCAGACTGATCTTTGAGCATTTGAATCATACTGGCTTGAGAAGTAACTTCAGTAGCTTTTTTATTAGTAATTAAAGTAGAGCTCTCATCACTAATATGCTCAAAGCGTTGTGGAAATTTATAGTCATCACCAGGTTTAGAGTTTTTATGGTCATATTGATCAACAGCAAAAAGTTTTTTTACACCTTTATCTGTTAAAAAAGTAAAATGTTCTGCTAAAATTTCAAGTCTTAGAACCTTGCCACAATCTCCATTTAGTAATTTGATGATACTACCTTCTTTTGGTAGAGCTCGTCTCTTATAGGAGTATACTTCATCTTCATATTGGATACAGCATTTTAGCTGACCACATACACCATTGATGCGGTTACCAACTAACATCATACTTTGGTTTTTAGCCATCTTAATGCTAGCATTGCCATATTTTTGTAGAAAGGATGAACAACATAATTGGCGTCCACAAATTCCAATACCACCAATTGCAGCGGCCCTATCTCTTCCAGATATTTGGCGTAATTCGATACGTGTTTTTAACTGGGTCACCAATTCTTTTACTAATAATCGAAAGTCTACACGGCTAGGTGCTGTAAAATAGAGTACTGCTTTTTTTCCAAACTGGGTAAACTCAACATGAGTGATGTTCATGTCTAGTTTATATTTTTCAATTAGATCAATACAGATTACTTCAGCATTTTTTTGTCGGTCAATGTACTGGCAATCTTCTTCAATATCTTTTTCAGTGGCTACTTTATTAATGTACTTAAGAGGTAGCATTGATTTTTGAAAGGGCACTTCATATGGAAATGAGTTAATATAACCCAATGCCATTCCACGGTCACTAGGTGCAATTATTTTTTGTCCATATTGAAAATAGCGGTCACCAATCATAAATGGGAAAGATTTAGAGTTACCAGGAAAGCGAACTCTTACAAAGCGTAAAGGGTCACCTTTTTGATATTGTCCCTTCGGATCATCTGTGGATATAGTTTCTACTGCGACCTCTGGAGTCTCTTCAGCAGGCTGTTCAATTTCAACTGTCATATATATGCCTAAATAAAATAAGTTTTACGAATTTAATATTATTATGATTCCTTAGTAGGGACCATTTGTCAAAAATAACGCTACATGGTATGTACTGAGCATAAACTAAGGGAAAAAAGAGCTTAGATAAAAGGTTAAAGGTAATCGTGATTCATCCAACACTTGAAAAAATATGGAATTTAGTTGATCCTGAGTATAGTAAAATATGGACAGATCTCTTTGGTACATTACAGTTAAGCTTCCAGCAGCAGAAGATTCTTTTGGATATAACTTTAGATGCTCAATCTTGGCAGGAAGCTGCTTTAGTTCAGCAGTGGCCTTTGGAGTGGCAAGACAGCCTGACTGGCAAAGTTCTCACCTCTAAAATTATAAAATTTTATCAACAACTACACCTTGGGGTTAAGCAGAACAAAAAAAGTTATGAGAGTGGTTCTCAAAATATAGAGAAGCATCCGATTCACTTTGGAGAAATCGGCAAAGAGGAAAAGGTACTAGGGGCATGTCCTGTTGCTTCTGAAAAAACGCGGTGTTGTAATTTACTCACCTTAGATGTTGTACGTAGTTGTGGATTTGATTGTACATATTGCAGTATTCAAAGTTTTTTTAATGATGATCAGGTGGATATTGAAATTAATCTTTCTGAGAAGCTGGCGGCTTTAGAGTTGGATCCAAATAAAAAATACCATATTGGCACAGGTCAATCTTCTGATTCACTTATGTGGGGAAACCGTAATGGGATTTTGGATGAGTTGATGGAGTTTGCACGTCAAAATACCAATGTTATTTTAGAGTTTAAAACTAAATCACATAATATTAACTATTTTTTACAAAACAGTATTCCTAAAAATATTTTACTGACTTGGTCACTAAATCCTCAGTGTGTGATTGATGTTGAAGAGCGGTTAACCTCTTCTTTGGAACAGAGGATGAATGCTGCAGCCCTGGTCGCAAAACAAGGTATATTGGTTGGATTCCATTTTCATCCTATGATTTATTTTGATGGTTATGAAAAAGAGTATGGAGATATCTGTAGCTATTTAACCAGTCATTTTACTCATGAGCAAGTGGCACTAGTCTCTCTGGGGACTGTTACATTTACAAAAAAAGTAATTAAACAAATTCGACAACGTTCCATCTATACAAAAATTTTACAGATGGATATGGTTGATGCTGAAGGTAAAATTTCGTATCCTTTAGATATTAAGCGAGAGATGTTTTCACTATTATATGACCAGTTAAAAGCGTGGCAAAGCAGTGTATATTTCTATCTATGCATGGAAGATAAAACTCTTTGGAAAGATGTCTTTGGTCATGAGTATCAAAATAACAATGATTTTGAGCAAGAGATGGTGCAGAGCTACTTTGATAAAGTACAAAGTCTGCCTTGATAGGTGCCTTTGTTATCCATAATACTTTCAATTTGAATTCGTAGCTGTGAAATAGACTTGTCCCAGCTCGGTGAAAGTAGAACCTCACTTGGAGCCTCACCAAAAATACGTTGAATAACAATACGGTTATCAAGGTGCTCTAGAAACTCTACCATAATATCTATGTATTCATTTTCTGATAAGAGAGGAAATGGTGCTTTTTGGTACTGCGTCCCTAGTACTGTATCTTTAACTATATGAAGCTGATGAATTTTTAAAAAGTCGATAGGGAGCTTACTTAACTCTTTTGCCGTATCAATCCATTCGGCTCTTTCTTCACCAGGAAGGCCAACAATTATATGCGCACATATTTTAATTTTATACTTTGCAGTCTTTGCTACTGCATCTAAAAAGCATTGATAGTCATGACCTCTATTGATATTTTTAAGTGTTGTATCATTTTTTGATTCGAGACCATACTCAATGGTAATATCATATTCTTGGCTCAGCTCAGACAGATAATTTAAAATCTCATCATTTATACAATCGGGTCTGGTTCCAATAGCAAGGCCGATGACATCAGGGTGCGAAAGTGCTTGTGAATACAGATCTTTTAGGTGCTCTAGGGCGCCATAGGTGTTTGAATATGATTGAAAATAAGCAATGTATTGTTTTGCTTTTTTATAGCGTCTTTTCATGCTGATAATATTGTTAGCAATTTGATCTGCAATTGAAAGTTGTCTGTTAAGTAGTGGAGAGAAGCTTTCGTTATTGCAGTATACACATCCACCTGTTGCAACTTTACCATCACGATTAGGGCAAGTGAAGCCCGCTTCAACAGATACTTTTTGAATACGTTGGCCATAGGTTCGCTTCATATATTCAGCGTAAAAATTAATTGGACGATATAGTTGGGACATAGAAAACCTAGATAGAGAAGTTTCTTTTTACTAGTTGTAAAAGAGGAAAAATTCTAGTTTTGAGAGGCATATTGAGTAGCTTTGCCTTTTCATAAATTTTTAACTGAGTGAGAAAAGATTCAGAGGAGTGAAATTTTTTTGGAAATAGTTGAAATAGCTGCGTAATAGTAGCAATTAGTTCAGGTTCATAATCTTTTTTCTTATAGATAAAGTCTAGCAACTCAGAAAGTGATGCGGAAGACTGTAAAAAGCTTTGCAGTTTACTGGCCAGCTTGCTGGTTGGAGTTGTTTGAAAGAAGTTTTGTATAGAGCTGGGAGGAACATAATGATGAATCAAATCATCAATAAGTTGAATATTTATGCCACGGCTCTCAATTGTATTTAGTGCTTTACTGTGAGTACCGTAGAGGAAAAAAATAGTAGTGTTATCAGTCGGCTCTTCTAACAGTTTTAACAATTTGTTTGAAATCTTTTTTTCTATAAGATGGGCTTGGGTAATAATAACAATTTTAGTTTTAAATTCGAATGGTCTTAACTCTACAAAGCGAAATAGAGCAGCTAGATCTTCTACTAGGTACTGCTTACGATCACTCTGTTTTCGTAGGGTAAGAAAATCAGCAATATCAAATTGATAGCTTTTTTGCGCTATTTCGTGTGAGCAGTTTTTTTGTAAAGAGATGAATGAGAGTAAAAAGTCATCCATCCATTCCTGTAAATACTGATCATGATTTTTACAGTTATACGGTGCACGTAAGATATAAAAGTGGGCAAGTGTATTTGTTTTACTGCGTTCTAAAAGAATTTTTTTTATATCATTCACAAGAGTAAGCTCTCCCATGCTTGGCATATTTGAGAGAATACATGGTCAATGTCTTGTTCTCCATCGATGATAGAAAAACGCTGTGGGAATAACTGCTGTGCTTGGTCATAACCATCAATTAATTTTTGATAAAAGTTATTATTTTCACTTTCAAAGTAGTCCTTTTCCTGATTTCTAGCCGCTTGGCGTTTTAAGGAACACTCCAATGAAATCCGTATATAAAAAGTTTTTTGGGGGAGAGTTGTGAGTGGTGCATGGGCATGAATTTCTAATATTTTCTCCACTCCTAGTCCACGGGCAACTCCTTGATAGGCTATGGAGCTATCAATATAGCGATCATAAATGACCACACTGTTGGGACGTTCTAGGTGCTTTAGCGTTTTTTCAAAGAGCAGTTGTGCTCTAGAAGATGCAAAGAGGTGTGCTTCAGCAATGGGATCTAATGGCGATTCTGAGTGTAAAATTGCTTCTCTTAAATGCTCTCCAAAAACTGTTCCACCTGGTTCACGTACAAGCAGTACGTCATATCCATCTTGCTCTAGCTTATCTTTAAAGCGGATGATTTGAGTAGATTTTCCAGCACCTTCAATCCCTTCAAAGCTTAATAAAAAGGATTTTTTACTTTTAAATGAGGAGAAACGCTCTAATAGAGCCGGATCAATATTATATGAATTTGACATAAAATTAACATATCATAGGTCAGATTCGCTTGAAAAGATTATTCAGAAAATTCCTCATTAAAGAGGTCAATCTCAGAATCAGGACCTTCATCAAATACAGCTTTAGATAGAGTTCGATTGTCATCTTCAAGGTAGTCGTCTTCCATATCTCTTTCTGGATCAATAATATCTTTAGACAGTGATGACTGTAGATCATCTTGTTCTACATTTTCTGATTGTTCTCCATAATTACGATCATTATAAGTATCAGATTCTAAAAATGATGTTTCTGCTTTGACTTGATTTTTAGCACGTCTGCTCTTTACTTTACTGATCTTACGCTTGTAAGGCTTTGCTCGAGCAGGCATGCGATTATTAATTTTACTTTTATTTTGTACAATTGTTCTCTTGTGTAGTTTTTGTGCCTTAGGGCTGTAAACCTTGTTTTTCTTCTTTGCTACGGTGCTCACTGGAGTTGGAGTAGGTGTATTATTCGATATTGACCAGAAGAATCCAATTGTAATTAACAAAAATGAAACAATAGAAATAATCATATTTTTACGCTGAAATATGTCTAAAAAGCTTGATGATGATGCAGGTGTGCTGACATGTTCCTCTATACTTTTACTAACTGGTGTTTGGTGCTTTTGTTCTTCATTATGTTGGTGCTCTTCTTCAGACAAAATATGTCCATTGTGGACTTGACCAACGTAAGCTAGACCTGCAATCACATTTAAACATTGCTGGTCTGGATCTTCTTTATTATCGATTAAATCTGTTAAAACTTCAAATTGAGAGAGAGCAAAAATATTATTTTCTGGTGCAGGAGGAAGCTGTTGAGCACTTCTTTTCCGTCTGTTGAATTCTGCGCGTTTACATATTGGGAGCCAATTTTTACCACTATCAATAGAGATGGTATCGGTAAATAGTAGGGAGTTGTCTTTGAGCTTATTCTCTATCTCAGTTGCTGGGAGTGGTCCAAATACCTCACCACCGATACGAATCATGTAGTTCTCTAATATGTTTTCAGTATCTTCTGATAGTAATTCTGGTGCTCTACGTTGAAATAGTGGATGTGAAAATATTCCTGCCCAGTCAGCATCATTTTGGGACTTAATGTATATTGATGAAGAAAATAGATCTGGATATGTTTTAACCATATTTTTCAGATCAAATGACCAAAACTTTCCCAAGGGCATATCATCACTACGAAGTTCATATATCTCATCAGGAGAGATCTCCTTGGAATTTATAGAACTTTCGTCAATTGCGACCATTTCAAGAATGGCTAGAAGGGATTTTTGCTGCTGTTTAAAACTCTTTGCTTGACTCATTTTGTCCTCTTTTGAGTTAATATCTTAATGATTTATCGATAATGTGAAATAAAAGCTGAATTTTTTTACAAATATCTTAATTTGTGGAAAAATTTTCTTTTTATCAATAATATGGAGTTTTAATTGTTACGTTTTATGTCATTTTATCTCTTGCAGTTTGTAGTAGTGGTAAAAACAATATTTATTACTCCTGCAATTCGTCTATGGGTTATCTGTTTTTCTAAAGGCTTTCTGGCAAAAAGAGTGCTGTTTGAACAAAATGTTTATTCACCATGGTGTGAGAGTTTTGGTGTAGGAGACAAGTCAGCCGATTATATATTTCATGTTTCTAGTGAGGGAGAGTTAGAACAGGTATTTCCACTTATAGAGACTCATCTACACAGTGGTAAATTAGTTGAGTTACTTTATACTTCTCCTTCGGTAGATAGAAGTTGCAGGAAATTGGCACAAACATATTATCCAAATATCAGGATTCTTCCATTACCACTTTTAGCAACGATGGCAGATATTGATCTTAACTACTGGGTAACGGCAAAAAAAATGGTGATGTGTCGCTATGACTTTTTTCCTGAATTACTATTTTTAACCAAGCAGATGGAAGAGAGTTGGTTAGTTGGTGCAAGTGTAAAAAAATATCAAAGTAAGCTTAAAAAAAGACTATCTCTCTCTAGATTGTATTGGGTATCTATTTTTTCTTTTTTTTCTAAAATAATTCCTGCGACTTTAGAAGACAGAGAGTTAATTGCAACGATGGCCCCAGTTTCTAAATTGGCTAAGGTTTTTGATTTTCGAGTATTGCGTATTTTTAATAGACTCGCAGGTGCTGAAGATCTTTTAAACTCGAAGCATTTAAAAGGAATGAAAGAGTTTACGGCAAAATTTGAAAATAGCCTCATTGTTGGCAGTGGATGGGAGGGGGAGTTAGAGGCAATTTTATCTGATACTGTTTTAAATTTAGTACAAGAAAAAAAAATGGCCCTCTTTTTTGCTCCACACCGACTGGATGACACTTTTTTTAACATTTTTAAAGAGCGGGTTAACAGCTGCTCAAGTTCGATTCCAATATATCTATTACTTCCTTCACATAGTACGACAGAAATTATAGTTATTTTAGATAGCTACTTAAAAAATCCTGGGATTATTTACTCCCAAATTTCTGGTGTTTTATGTGAACTATATTCAATGTTCTCATTAGCACTTGTTGGAGGTGGATGGGGTCGCTCTGTTCACTCAGTATTAGAACCATTTTTAGCAAATTGTAAGGTAATTTGCGGTAAGAAAATTTATCGTTCGACTGAGATTGATCTGATTACCGGTTGGGCCGTAAACGAGGTTAGTGTTTTAGATACTCCTAATATGTTAGGTGAGACGATACAGAATTACTTAGCAACACCTGCAGATCATAATCTACGTTTTCAGTTGCATCTCTCATATCGAAAAGAGTATGATTTGCTTATCAAGGATATGTTATAAGATGATAAGTGAGTTAATGGATGAAACAATTATTGGTGAAGGATACCTTCCTTATATAAGAGGGATTGTGCGTTTACTGGCAGATGATAAGGTAATATTACTAAATTCTGATAGTAATATATATTTTGATTCCGTGGAGCATATCTCATCATTAGACGTTGAATATTTTAAACAGCTTGGTAGTCGTTGGGGAATAACACCTCTTTGTCACCTTGATCTATATATTCAACAGCAAGATTACAAACTACAAATAGATGATACATTGTTATATTTGTCAGACTCTCCCTATATGAATCTATATGAGCTATTTAGAAAGTTTCTATCTTTTGCAGATAATTATCCGGCAGAACTGGATGAGTATTTTGTAGATAGAGACAGTGAA
The DNA here is from genome assembly GCA_030638415.1 of Bdellovibrionales bacterium. GTDB lineage: Bacteria > Bdellovibrionota > Bacteriovoracia > Bacteriovoracales > Bacteriovoracaceae > DAOWEO01. The sequence continues at coordinate 39,389 of DAOWEO010000129.1, forward strand.
TTTATTGCAGACTTTAATGATAAGTTTTCTATCATGCTGCTTAGACTTTCTGCTGATATAATGATAACAGAGCACTGGAGTAGTTTACCAAATAATTTTTTTCTTTCTACCGTGTTTGAAGATTTACGGCCTCTGGTAAAGGCTTTTTATTCTCAAAATAGTGAACGGCTGAATGATCTTTTTCTTTTACAAGGATCTATCTGCCATAAGAATATCTGTGATGAGAAGACAGAGATGGAAAAGCTGTTGTCTTTGGTTCACTTATTATCACCTCGCTACATTTTAGATGTGAAAAGGCTTATTGGAGATTTACAAAAATTATATTTACAGTTGGGAGGCCAAGAACTTTTTTCAAAAATTTGTGACTGGGATTTCTCACGTAAGAATATTGTGACCATGCAGCTAGATTGTTTTGCAGGTATTTGTAATTCTCGTAAAGTATTAGTCATGGATGATGATCCACTTTTTAAACAACAGTATGTCTTAAAAAAAAATATCGATTATTATGTTAAATATTGTGCAACATTCTCCTATCCTAGTGGAGTTCCAATTGAAGATTGGCAGGGAGCTATGCAGTATGGATTGTGGCAAAAGAGCCTAAAAGAGAGTCTATTTTGGGATGTTATTTTTCACAGTGATTATTTTGAAATAAAATTTTTGCTTCAATATATAAAGGGAACTCATGCAGAACAAACTCGAACTCTACTTAAAGAGTTTATCAAGAGAGTATTTGTTGAGCAATTTTTCTCTCTGTCATTTGTCTGCTTAAATCGCATGAGCACACAGTTTTATCCATATTTAGATAGTACTAATGAGAAGATAACCGTTGTAGCAAATATGCATAACCGTGAGGTTAAAAACTCAACCCTCTCGTATGCTGGACCTTATGCAGGACAGCGCTTTGGTACCTTCTCCTTATTAAAGAGTCTGAGCCTCTAAATGTTCTTGAACTTTAAATTATTGTAGATGTATAATAACTTATGAGTCATAAAGTAAATATTTTTAATTCAAAAGGCCAAGGAAGTGTTGAATATATCTTAATGCTCTTGGTCGTTTCCGTCATTGTATACTCCGTGATGGGCAAGGTGCAGAATTACTTTGGTGATGCAACTACTAATTGTACGCAAAATAGTACAGAATTCATTTGTAAAGTGAGCGCTGCCTTCTCCCCGAGTGGAGCATATCCTTTTAAATATTATACGTTGCAGGGTGTGCGCTAATTCTAACTAACCGTATTCACTTTAAAAAATCTAAAAAACAGGTATTTATTACATGGTGCATAATAAATATCAACAGCTAATAACGCATTGTGATATAAGTATCTCGTATTGAAATAGGAAGTGATCAATATGTGTTGAAGTAATTCATCGCATGGTGGTGACACACAGGAGGAACTATGAAAACTTTTAATAAGAAAACATCTACGGCGGTTGCCTTAGGGCTTCTTTTAGGAGCATCAACTTTTGCACAAGATTCACTTGTTGCAGATATTGACCAAAATGTATTAAATCAACAACAAATTGATGTGGATGGGCAATTTTCTAGACCTGATCCATTGGAAAAGATGAGAAATGATCTCGCTAAGCAGCATAATAAAATGGTTGATCAAAAGATTAACAATATGCGAATTAAGAGTGAGAAAAAATTAGGTCAAGACTTAATGAAAGCATTCTCTGGAGAGCTACAGCCAGTAGTTGATACAGTACAAACGGGACAGGCTGCAGTTGTGAAAGCAGAGGTGAAACCTGTTGATAATGATGCCAACAAAGAGATGCGTATCATACCACAAATTGGATATTCTGCTATTAGTGGAGAGACTATACGTGGTGAGATGATGGATTTTGAATCTAAGATTAATATTGGAATTCAATTTGATGCCGATGTTCATAACCACATTAGTGTGGGAGTTGGAGTTGGATATCAAGCTTTAGATATTACCGATTTTAGTAACAGTTACTACTCTAATCAGTTTTACGATACTTACGGAAGTAATATGAATTGGTACTCTAATATGTATGGAACTGGGCGTGAGTTAAACTCGAAGCAACTTTCTGTAGATATTACATCTAAGTTTTATGCGACTGGTAAAGATGCACGCTTTAGACCATATATTGGCCTTGGAGTTGGTTTTGCTCACTTGATGCTAAGTTATGCTAATACGGCTCAGACGCAAGCTCCAATGACAGCATCTTACGGTGCAATTACATATGGTAATGAGCAATTTTCTTCAAACTTTATAACAGGTTCTATTGCACTGGGAACTTTAGTAAACTTTTCAAGTACAATTGGAATGAATATTGAGCTAGCTTACTCAAAAGGTGTTACTTCATCTTTTAGTGAGAACAGTGGACAAGTTATGCAAAACTTTGATCAATTACGCTTAAATGAGCTGGGTGATGGAATGAGTAGTGCAGATGTTGCGAGTGTAAAAGCAGGATTGACAGTAGGATTCTAGAATTATTAGTCCTCCTTTAATTCTAAATCTTAAATAAGCCACTTGAAAAAGTGGCTTTTTTTATTTTGTAAGTGGTAATGAAATTTCAAAGCAGGTATGGCCACCTTTTTGGCTAAGCAGATGCAGACTTCCTCCACTATTTTTAATAAATTGCCTTGAGAGGGAGAGACCTAGACCTGTACCTTTTCCATCTTTTTTAGTTGTATAAAAAGAGTCAAACATATTGGCCGCAACTTCTTGTGAAATGACTGTACCACTATCAGTGACAGTAATGGAGAGCATCGCTCCCTTAGGTTCAATATTAATTTTTATCCACTTTTCGTCAAGCTCCTCTAGAGCGTCAATAGAATTATGAATAAGATTAAGTAGTACTTGTCCAACTTGAATATCATCGCAGGTAATAATGATGTCTTCAAAAGGTTGAACAGTAAGTGCAACATTTTTAATTTTGGCACTATCAGCTACTAATGTAAGGATATCATCTAGAAAGACACTAATCGGAATTGGTTTTTTAGGAGCATTCGCCTCATTACGTGAAAAGTGCAGCAGACTTTTAACAATTCTATCGATGCGCATTAGATTATTTTGTACTTGGACGAAATATTTATCAGTTGTAGCATTATCTTCTGTCTGTTTAATTTGCTTTTCGAGCTTTTGAATTGTTAATAGTGCAACGAACAGAGGATTTTTTATTTCATGGGCAATTCCTGCACTTAGTTGACCAACTGTGGCCATCTTGGTTGCCTGTAATAACTCGTAGTGGCTACTATGGTCAGTAATATGTCCAATATAGTAAAGAACTTCGCCAGTAGAAGATCTACGCATGACAGTGGTGTCTTTAACCCAAATGTATTTGCCAGCTTTACTCTTTAGGCGATAGTCCTTGTGGGTAAATGATGAATGAGAGGAGTCTGTAAATTTTGCTACTTCCTGCAAAACTCGCTCGCGACATTGAGGATGAATGAGCTCTGCATACTGTAGTGATGGATCTGAAAATTCTTCTACTGAATAGCCTAATATTTTTTTAACATTAAGGCTGACAAACTCTAGGGGCCAACCCTCCTCATTTTTCCAAATGAAAAGGACAGTATCTCCTTGTTGGTATAACTCAGCAAGCTGATCGCGTAGTATTGGGTGTGTTAAGTCTATAGCCATATCGTATTATAATATAATTTAGAAGTATGTCTAGCGAAATAGTGGATTTGGTATGAATTAGTCTACTTAGAGAACTAAAAAAAAAAGTTACTCACTTTACCTATATGCTATTTAAGCGTTAAAATAATCTACAAATATTTAATTTAAAATAGGAGTGTCTATGGATTATTCAGGTAAGGCAATTCAATGTTCAATGGATCAAGATGGAATTGTTCATCTTGTCTTTGATTTGCAAGGTGAAAGTATTAATAAGTTTAATGCTTTAACAGTTAAAGAGTTTTCAGAAGTTACCAAGTTGATTGTTGCTAACAAAGAAAAAGCGAAAGGGCTTTTGATGTCTAGTAATAAAGATCAATTTATTATGGGAGCTGATATCACTGAGTTCATCGGTCTGTTCAATAAAAGTGAAGATGAGATGGTTGAGTGGTTACTCGGAGTGGATAAAGATTTTAACGCAATTGAAGATTTAGGAATTCCAACTGTTGTTGCAATAAATGGATTTGCACTTGGGGGAGGCTTTGAAGTATGTTTGACTACTGACTTTAGAGTCGCATCTGAAAAAGCAAAAATTGGTCTGCCTGAAACTAAGTTAGGAATACTTCCTGGTTGGGGTGGAAATATTAGAATGTCGAGACTTTGTGGTGTTGATAACGCCATTGAGTGGATTACTTCAGGTAAACAGTATAAGGCTGCAGCAGGGCTTAAAATTGGTGTTATTGATGCTGTTGTTAAACATGATAAAGTACTTGAGAAATCTTTAGTTTTACTTAAAAGAGCAATTGCTGGAGAGTTGGATTGGAAGGCAAAGCGAATTGCTAAAACAGCTCCAATTAAATTTTCGATGGCCGAATCAATGATGGCCTTTGAAGCATCGAAAGGATTTGTTGCTGCGATTGCTGGACCTAATTATCCATCACCAGTAGCTGCGATTGATGTAATGCAAAGAGGAGCAACGCTAGAACGTGATGAAGCTCTAAAAATAGAGGCGAAGGTTTTTGCCCAGATGACCCACACTAAAACGGCTGAATCATTGGTACGAGTCTTTTTAGGTGACCAATACTTAAAAAAAGTTGGTAAAGATATTTCTAAAAAAGCTAGGCCCGTTAATCAAGCAGCAGTTCTTGGAGCAGGTATCATGGGAGGAGGAATTGCTTACCAGTCAGCTTCAAAAGGAACTCCTATTATAATGAAAGACATTGCTCCTGCAGCATTAGAGCTAGGTCTTGCAGAAGCCACGACTCTTTTAGGAAAGATGTTAAAGCGTAAAAGAATTGATGTTACCCAAATGGCTACAACTTTAAATGCTATTGTACCTACCTTGAGTTATGGAGACTTTGGTGGAGTCGATGTTATTGTGGAAGCTGTAATTGAAAATGAAAAAATAAAAAAAGCAGTTTTGGCCGATGTTGAAAAAAATGTAAAGCCAGGAACTATTCTTGCTTCTAACACTTCAACAATCTCTATTACTAGATTGGCGGAAGGGTTAGAGCATCCTGAAAACTTTTGTGGGATGCACTTTTTTAACCCTGTCCACTTAATGCCTTTAGTTGAAGTTATTCGTGGTGAAAAAAGTAGTGAAGAGTCAATTGCAACGACTGTGGCATATGCAATGAAAATGGGAAAAACTCCAATAGTTGTAAATGATTGTCCAGGATTTTTAGTTAATAGAATTTTATTTCCATATTTTGGAGGATTCACCAGACTAGTTAATGATGGAGTTGATTTTGCTAGAATTGATAAGGTAATGGAAAAATTTGGCTGGCCAATGGGACCGGCATATCTACTTGATGTTGTTGGTGTCGATACAGCTCACCATGCAAAAGCTGTGATGGCCGAAGGTTTTCCAGATCGAATGAAAGACGATAGTGAAACTGCTATTGATATTTTATTTAAAAATGAGTGGTACGGGCAAAAAAATAAAAAAGGTTTTTATGAGTATGCTCCTGATCGTCGTGGCAAATTAAAGAAATCTCTTAACAAAGAAATTTATGCAAGCTTTAAATCACTATGTACTAACCCAATTGAAATTAGTGATGAAGAGATTATTGAGAGAATGATGCTACCAATGATTTTTGAAAGCTCTAGGTGTCTAGAAGATAAAATCGTTGAAGCTGCAACAGAAGTGGATATGGGGCTACTTTTTGGTCTTGGTTTTCCTCCATTTAGAACAGGTGCTTTAAAATATGCTGATGATTTAGGTGCGGCTAATCTTATCGAGACGGCAAAAAAATATGCGGCTCTGGGTAATTTGTATAAGCCGACAGAGCAGCTTATTGAGATGGCAAAAACTAATAAAACTTTTTACTAATTGGAGAATATTATGAGAAATGCAGTAATCGTTGATGCCGTTAGAACTCCTATGGGAAGATCTAAAAATGGTATATTTAGAAATGTACGAGCAGAGGAGATGTCTGCTCATTTGATAAAATCTTTACTAGAGCGTAACGACGCAATTGATCCTAAAGAGATTGATGATGTGATTTGGGGGTGCGTGCAGCAAACCTTAGAGCAGGGATATAATATTGGTAGAAATGCCGCTCTACTTGCAGGAATTCCTTACTCTGTTCCAGGGCAAACTGTTAACCGTCTATGTGGATCATCTATGTCTGCTTTTCATATTGCTGCGGCAAATATTATGGCAGGGCTAGGAGATATCTATTTTTGTGGTGGTGTTGAGCATATGGGACATGTTCCAATGACTCATGGGGTGGATTTTAACTCTAAGGTATTTAAGGCTCATGCAAAAGGAGCTGGATCAATGGGAGTAACTGCTGAGTTACTTGCAATGATGCATAAAATTGATCGTAAGTCGCAAGATGAATTTGCATTTAACTCACATCAAAAAGCCCATGCTGCAACAGTATCTGGAAAATTTAAAAACGAAATTATTCCAATGCTAGGTCATGAAGAAGATGGTTTACCTATTATGGTTGATTATGATGAGGTTATAAGACCAGAAACTTCACTAGAAGGATTAGCAAGTCTTAGACCTGTATTTAATCCAAATGGTGGAACAGTTACTGCTGGAAACTCATCAGCACTTTCTGATGGAGCAGCAGCTGTACTTGTTATGAGTGAGGAGCGAGCTAAGGAGCTAGGGCTTAAGCCAATTGCAAGAATAAAATCTATGGCCGTAGCTGGTAATGATCCTTCTATAATGGGATATGCTCCTGTCTTCGCTGTAAAAAAAGCACTTAAGAATGCAAAGATGGATATTAAAGATATAAATGTTTTTGAACTAAATGAAGCATTTGCAGCACAGTCATTGCCAGTATTAAAAGATTTAAAACTTTTAGATCGTATGGACCGAGTAAATCTTAATGGTGGTGCCATTGCTCTAGGCCATCCACTTGGATGTTCAGGATCAAGAATTACGGCAACTTTACTACGTATCATGGAGGATAAGAATTTCGAAACAGGAATTGCCACTATGTGTATAGGGCTAGGGCAAGGAATTGCCACAGTTGTTGAAAGAGTATAATAAAAAAAAAATGGGGCTTCAATTAAGCCCCATTTTTTATTTATCTAAAATCATATAAGAATTATCTTGTTTCTCAAGCGGTTCATTACTGAGACCTGCTCCATTAGCAATATTGTCATTTAGTGCTTCCCAAATATAAATAGGAGTCTGTCTTACCTGCTTAGCATATAGCTTGGTTAGAAATTTTGAGATTCCCAGTGAGCCAAGTATAATTCCTTCTGGAACACTTAATGAGTATTTTTTATAAAATTTAATTTTTTTACCGTTAACATAGATTTTTTTGATACTTAGATTGCCATCTTTCTTTTTTTTGTAAGAAAATGTAGTTCCTGCTAAATAAACACTCATATTATACTTATAAATAATTTTAATAATAGGCGCTAACAGTCCACCGTATACGTTAAAAGTATACACCTTCCACCCTTTTCTATTTTCAGTATCAAAGACTCGTGGGTAACTATTAAAAACCTCTTTACGAGTGACATCACCAATAGGAAATCTTGCACCTGAAAACTCCGAAGCGTGAATTCCAATTTGTGAATTAGTGGAAGCTCGAAGAGTTTCTGCAATATATGTACCCCAAGTGGCTTTTGATTTGTAGTATTCGTCATTACTGAGTGTTGAGTGACCGATCACTTCATTTAACCATTCGTGACCATATTCGTGGTCTAACTCTTCCTCTAGTTCTTGAACTTTACTTTCCACTAACTCGTCTTTGTGAATAGTAGAAGTTTTGATCAACTCATATTTAAGTACTTTGTTTTCATGGTTTGGCCTAATATCAATAAGGATACGCCCAATATAACGACCTGCTGCACCTGCTTGTACGATAGGAACTGGAACACCATTTTTATTATTGATGAATGTAGGAGTTTTAAGAGTGGTATGAGAGTGTCCACCAACAATTATATCAATTTGCTTGGACTCTCTGGCAAGCTGCCGATCTGTTGCGTAGCCTAGATGAGTAAGGGCAATGGTAAAATCAACATTATCATTAAGCTTTTTTGCCTGCTTGTTTGCACTCTTTATAGGTGATGACACTTTTGCTTGTGGAATGCGAAAAGTATAAATTTTATTATCAGTGGTGACACCAAGTATTCCTATTTTTAGTCCACTACGCTCTAAAATGGTATATGGACGAATAGTCTTATGCAGCTCTGTATAACGACGTTTAAATTTTATATTTGCTGCCAGCAGTGAGAAGGTTGGTGGAGTTGTTGTTATGAGCATATTTAACCCTTCTGTACCCATAAGATAATCATGATTACCTACAACAACTGCATCAAATCCTAAATTATTATGTAGATCCAGTAGGCTATTAGTATTGTTGGCCATATAACTAATATTACCTTCTAGGAAATCTCCAGCATCAAGTGTAATGGTTTCTATTCCCTGTTCTTGGGCGTCCGTCTTATATAGATCAAGTAGATATTTAATTCTCCCATAGCCACCAAGCTCGGGATTGGTTCTATACTGTAAAACGTTTCCGTGAATATCATTAGTGAAAAGAATTTGAATTGTTTTCGCATTTAATAAAAGTGGCATTAGCAAACATGCAGTTAAAATTAGTTTTAGCATTTTAATCCTTAGATCGGGTTATCTCTGCTTATCTGTAGATTTTGAATAAACCTTTAATTTAAAAGCTGGAGTTCAAAACTCGGTTATTAATATATTTGTCTAAGATTCCGATAAGATTTCAGGAGGCGGTTACATGAAAATAAGTTTATTAATATTTATCTTATGTATGAATGCACATGCAGAAAGCTATCTGGAAAAAATGATGAATGATGCTGTGGTTACAGCAGATAAATTAGAAGTTGAATTAGAAAAACAAAATAATGGCTTTCGTGTTGAGAATTTGAATGATGGAACTTATATGCAAGTATCCCATGCAGAAGTATTCGGTGATGGAGTTGATATTAGAGATCTAGGCAATTTTGATGCTCTTTCAATAAATGTTAGCACTATTATGGAGTATATAACCGATGATCCTAGTGTAAAAAACTTAGGACTTATTTCAGAATTTATCAAGCATAAAGACTGTTCTACTATATGTATGGAAATGGGAATAAGTCCATTTCGCTATGAAATGATCAGTAGTAGCAATAAATTTTTAAATACTAAGCAAGTAAAGTTTTTTGATGGAAAAAATGAGACAACTTATTTTATTTTTTCTTCATCTCCAACACCTATTATTGCAAAAGTTGTAAAAACAGACAGAGCAGAGATAAAAATTTATTATTATAAACGCACATCTAATACTAGGGTTAAAGATTATGTCGCTCCAGAAAGTAATTTACTCGCCCAAGACATGGAAATTGATCTGGGAACGAGTGTAGGATACGACCTGAATAAAGGAAATATTGGAGTATCCTTTTATGATGATGGTAATAGTATTAAGCTTGAAACCACGACCAGTAAGGCAAGAGTTGATAGTAAAGTACAACTTGATCGAGATTTCTCATTTCATATGGCCAATGAATTTGACTACGAGGAGTCCTTGGATTCGCACCAATTCTATATTGAAACAGATGGCCGGAGAGTTATAGGTGTTGAGTATAGTAATTATATCAGTGATGCTGGAAAAACAGAGCAACGTTTTAGAGTAAGTTCTGAAATATATAGAAAACGTACAGAAAATATTGAGGCTGATCTCTTACTAGAGCAGCAGTGTGACGAAACCGGTGCCAAGCATTGTAGTAGCTGGGTTAAATTTCAACTAAAATTTTAAATTACTTTTGACAGTTAGGGCAGTAATAAGTTCCACGACCTTGTTGAATAATTTTAACCACACTCTCTTTTTTACAAAAACCACAGGTCTTTTGATAAAAAACAATTAAATTCTGTACACCAAGACCTTTATCACCATTGGCATCAGCATAGCCCCCCGCAAAGGTTGTCCCGCCACTTTTTATTGTATCTTTTAAGATCGACTTCGTGGCTTGTAAAATATTTTTAAGATCTTCCGTTGATAGATCATTCATGAGTCTGGTTGGTAAAACATGTGCCCTGACACAAATCTCACTGGCAATATAGTTTCCAATACCAGCAAAGTAGTGTTGATCAAGTAGAAATGGTTTTAAAATTTTCTTAGGAAATCTTTCAACAATTGATTTTAAGTAAGTTAGGTTAAAGTTCTTAGTAGATATATCAATGCCACGTTCAAGCATATAAGCATCAAAGTGTTTTTGATTATAAAACAGTATTCTACCAAAACGCCTAGGGTCTACATATGCCATGAATAATGGCTTGCCTCTGCTTACACCTTTTAACTGTAAATGGGTATGCTTGACAGTAATTTTTGAGTCACTATAGCGCCACCCTCCTGACATACCTAAGTGGGAAATGAGATAGAGATTATGCTCAAAAACAAAAATAAGAAATTTACCATGCCGTTTAATCTCAACTAACTTCTTATCCTTCGCCGAAAAATCTTTCTTATCTTTAATCAGATTTTTAGCAAACTCAGACTGATATACCTGCTCCACCTTAAATGGCAGATATGGGGTTAACTGTGACTTTATTGTTTCAACTTCGGGTAGTTC
>DAOWEO010000083.1 GCA_030638415.1 Bdellovibrionales bacterium
TAGTTAAAGTTGACCTTTTTCTTCTTAATTAGTTTGACTAACATACTTGATTAGAAGTATTAATACTGTGGGTTTTAATTTAGGAAGGTATATGAAATATTTGCTATCTCTTGTTTTACTATTTGTCTCAATTCACGCTCACTCTCAGATCATCATTAAAGAGCATCTGACCTCAAAAATTCAAGATTTAAAAAAGACTGTAATAACTATTTCTGATGTAGAAGTGGATAAGATTGGTAAAATATCTCTTAGAATAAATATGAAGCATAACAATTGGGCAGATCTTATTGTCTCTTTGGTTGCACCAAATAAAGAGGTATTCAAGTTAGTTAATCGTACAAAAAGAGGTGAAGGTAAATTACGTATTCAACTTACTGAGAAATCTGCTGTATTGGCAAATATCGCTACGGTAAGTGCAAGAGGTGATTGGCAAGTTGTAATTGAAGATCGTAAAAAACGAAATGAGGGTAGTGTTACTTATATCTACTTAAAAGTTCAAAACTTTAGCCAAGAGACACCTGACAGAACTTCTGAACCAAGTCCAAATTATACTGATAACAGTAATAGGGATGAGCAAATACCTCCTGAAGCAGGGGATATGAGCGCTGCTGAGTGTAGTAGAAAGTGGCAAGCTTATTTAGCTAACAACGATATTGCTGCCAAGTTTGATCGTATGAAGTTTCTCTGCGATGGTGTTTTAAAGAGAAAGCTGCTGAATATGATGAAAGCGCAACACAGAACAACTGGGTACCGTGCAGCAAGGCAGTATATGTTTTCAAAATTAGACAATATTAGTGGTGAGGTATGTGGAGTTTACACTCAAGAGTGTGTTCGAACGAAGGGAATACCAACTAATAGTAAGATGAATTGTGAGCATACGTGGCCTAAGAGTAAAGGTGCTGGTAGTGCTCCTGCAAAGTTTGATCTACACCATCTCTTTCCAACTAAGTCTGATATTAACTCTACTCGTAGTAGTTTTCCTTTTTGTGAAGTCAAGCAGCAATCTAAGGGACGTGGTGGAAGCTTATTAGGTAAGGGACGAGGAAATAAAACTTGCTTTGAACCACGAAATGACCACAAAGGTGATGTTGCTCGTGGAATGCTTTATTTCTCAATTCGCTACGGTATGAAAATTGATAAAGACCAGGAATTCTATTTTAAAAAGTGGAACCTACAAGACTCTGTGAATCGTCATGAGAAGAGTCGTAATATCGGTATCAAACAGTACCAGGGAAATAGTAATCCATTTGTTGAGATGCCTGAGTTAGTACAGTTTATTTCTAACTTCTAAAATAGTAATAAAATCTAATATAAGTTATTCGTTCAAAGAGGCGATCGTGCGATAGCTTTGACACCAGTTCATTTTCTTTTTTGTTTTTCCATAGTACTTATAAGCAAGACCTTGGCGTAAGAGAATATCTTTCAGATCGCTGCCATCAATTATAACGTCTGCTACAATTCTGAAATACTTGCCACGTTTTATATTCGTAAGGTCAATACGTTTTGCTTTTTTTAATAATTTCTCTACAACATTTTTTGCAAAATATCCTTTCTCTTTTTCACAGCTATTTTTTGTTCTAAGTTCGGGAGTGTCTACGCCATTAACTCTGATGTTAATCTTGTTTCCAATTAGGGGATGAAGGTTAGGGATGTTAAATGTAATGGTATCTGCATCGTAGTTTTTAACATACTTAACACATTTGAAATTATATTTATCATGTTGGCAATTAGCCATACTTGAAAATGAATAAAATAAAACTATAATGGTAGCTATTTTCTTGACCATGTAAACTCCTACTCGATTAGTATAAAGGAAGCAGGTAAAATTTTGGATAGAGAAAAGTTTGCTTTTATTTATTAAAAAAAGGGGAATGATAACCATTCCCCTTCATATATTATTTATTTATTTTAACGTTGTGGTCTCACTGGTGGCTGGTTTCTCGCCTCACATGCAGCCTTGCGCTCTCTTTCTACTTTCAGCTTAGCTTGTAGAGCTCTTTTTCTATTTTCTAGAGATCTCTCTTGTCTTGTAAAATGCTGCTTTCGCTGCTGTAGCGTTGCAATAGATGGAATCCTGTTTTGTTCAGAATATACTCCGTCTTGAGCTCTATGAATTCTTCCTTCAGCTGTAAATTCCATACTTGAAAAGTTTCTTTTAACATTTTCAATATGGCTGATATATGCCTTTTGTCTGGTGATCACGTCTCTAAAATCATCGACTCTATTAAGTTGTTTTTTCCATTTTCTTTTGGCCAAAGCTTTTTTGATTTTTTTAAAGAAGCTATTACTTATAGCTTCATATGTATGCTGTAGCTCTTTTGCTTTAATGGTTTCTGTAATAATGCTATTTTTACTATTTTGAATTGTCTGTAGAGACTTTTCAATAAGGTATGGACCATTATTAAACTCATTATTTAGAGTGCTTAAGCTACTTTGTGCATTTCTTAGTATGCGGTGTGCTCGCTTTAGTTGTGACTCCCGATCTACAATTTTATAAAATAGAAGGTCTCTTTTTTTAGTGATTGGCCGCATAGTATAGTTAATTTCTGAAATTTGGCCTTGTAGTTTTCCAATGTAATATGAGAATTGATTACAGCTTGGACCATTTGCTAGTGCTACTGATGATGTGATGAACGTGACCATTAATCCTGCTGCCATTGTACTTTTGAAACCCATAATTACTCCTTAAATCAAACTACCTATTTAGCTTGTTGTTTTGACTACTTCTTGTTGTCTTTGTTGTGATTGAATAAGCAAGGAGTGTGCCAGTTTCTTAATTAGACATGTGGTTGTAATTACTTGGTAGAAGTCGTGATGGTTTAGGGGATTTCGATACTGGTGCAGTAATGCACTGGTTCTTAAAAGACAAGGGGGATTCTCGCATCCCCCTTGTTTTAAAAATTATACGTTTAGTTTAAAGCCTTCCATTTTATGAAAGTTCTGATATTGGTAAATCTGCTCTTCCTTACCTTTTATTTTTGGAGTCATCATTTCAACATACTCACCAGGAGTTGGAATTTTTCCTAGACGTGCAATTACAGCGGCTAGTTCACTTGAGCCAAGATAGACCTTAGTATCTGTTCCTAAGCGGTTATTAAAATTTCGTGTTGAGGTTGAGTAAACTGTTGATCCATCACTTACACGTGCTTGGTTACCCATACACAGTGAACATCCTGGAATTTCAATTCTGGCACCTGCGGCAGAAAACACAGAGTAGTATCCTTCTGCTCTAAGTTGCTCTTGATCCATCTTTGTTGGAGGACATACCCAAAGTTTTGTTGGTACTTGTCCTTCACCACGTAATATTTCAGCAGCAGCTCTAAAAAGACCAATGTTTGTCATGCAGCTACCAATAAAAACTTCATCGACCTTATTGCCGGCTACTGCAGAAAGTAGCTTCACATCATCAGGGTCATTTGGACAACATAGAATTGGCTCTTTCATCTCGTTTAAATCAATTTCAAA
>DAOWEO010000069.1 GCA_030638415.1 Bdellovibrionales bacterium
GACGCCGACCTCTGGACATTTTGACTTTAAGCCTCCACGAAATGACTACTTTACGGTTCAAGTTACTCAGCAAGTTGAACTGGTTAAACGTAAAAAGTGCATCGATCATCTATACCAATCATATGATAAGAGTATTTATAAGACGGAGAAGGCCTTCGAACAAGAGATGAATGATTTGATTCGTTTTTTTGGAATTGATAATAGATTGCAGCTTAAAGTTGGTGAGGCAAATGGTGGTTTGAAGCAAAAAGTGGCTATTATTAGAGCACTACTATCAAGACCTGATATGTTTATTGCAGACGAACCAACGAGTTCTTTAGATACAACTAACGCACAGAAATTATTTGAAGTTTTAGAGTTATACAATAGAAAAAGAGGAATGGGTGTTATCTGGGCATCGCATAATAGAGAACTAGTTAGACAATTTTCAGGACGAATTGTTCATCTTGATAAAGGTTGTTTGGTTCATTCGGGGCATGCATGTTTTATTTAAAAGCGTATCTGGGTTACTTAAAAAATTACCCCCTGAAAAATTTAATTTTTTTAAGTTTAACCGCACTTCTTCTATTTTTTCCATTTGTTGAAAGTAGTTCTGTGAAATATATGCAAAGGCTATTACCTACTTCTGCGCAAGGTAATTCATTTCATGCACTCATAACTTCTGATGTAAATGTTGCAAGAGTTAGTCGAAAACTACGTACCTTGCCTGGTGTTTTTCAGGTAATATCTCTATCTGAACGAGAGATTGATAGTAAAGTCAAAAGCCTTCTTGGTACTTTAGATATAGGTAGTGATCTTTTAGAAGAAACTCTGGGTGTAAATTCAAATGGCCTAAAAATTATTTTTAAAAAAGAGATTGGTGTTCGTGTCCAAACTTTAGTCCGTGACTATTTAAAAAAGTTAGTAGGAATTGAAAATGTTATGATTGGAACAACTGTTAAGCGTGCGATGTCACTTTCATGGATGGATCAAATTGAGAAATTGCTAAAAAGCTGGGGTAGTATTTCACTCTTTATGGGCATTTTTGGCATGTGGTTTGTGGCATTTATCTCATGGACCAGAAGTTACAAAGCTGAAATGGGAATGTTACAAAGATTTCAACGAAGAAATTTGATTGCTTTAAAGGCTTATAGCTTAGTATTAGCCATTATTGGAACGACTATATCTGTCATAGGCTTATCTTACTTCAAAACATTTAATCCACTGTTTTTGGGCTTGGTTGTAATGGCCATTATGCTAAGTGTGGTTTTCTTTTCACCGGTTCGTAAATGGCAAAAATAGTAACACTCTTCGTATGTATACTACTGTCTTTATCTACTCAAGGAGCGATAAAGAAAAGTAGTAGCTCTATTAGCTCATTAAAAAAACAGATAAAGAGAAGTCAACAAGCTGTCGCAAAAGTTAAAAAAGGTATTTTTAATATTGAAAAAAATATTGCAGCAGGGAATGTTCGCTTGAAGATGCTAGGAAAATCTCTAAATGAAACGGATCAAACAATTTTTAAATTAGCAGCTCAATTTAAAAAAGATCTCCATCTTTTAAAAGCAGTTAGAGGAAAGACTGAACGTCTATTTAAATTATCTGTTTTAGAGCTATTAAATAATGAAGGTAGTGAAACCCATCTTGCAGCAAAAAAGATCATTTTAAAACAGTTACGAACAAAAATTAAAGATTTAAAACAACTTGAGCTAACACAACAAAAGACGAAAGATATTATTCTCGATTTGCAACAGCAGTATAAGACAGTTAAGAGTGATCGGAATGAGCTATTAGCAGTATTGAATTCTATGGAATTAAATAAGATAAATGTTGTTAATCGTTATGTTAATGCTTCTAAACGGACCAACAAATATAAGATGAGACTAGAGAAGTTATCAACAATTAAAAAGATAAAGAGATCAAAAAAAAGTCGTAAGGGGAAAAGTCAAATTAGTAAGTTAGGAATGGCTTTTCAACCACCTCTAAATAATTTTACTAAGCTAGACCATGGGAAAAAAGGTCTATCCTACTATTTCAAAAACACTTCACCTCTATATGCACCACAAGATGGAAAAGTAGTATATCAGGGAAGGCTGGCCAATTATGGTAACGTTATAATGATTGAGCATGGTAATCAGATCAAAACGATTATTTTAGGAGACTTTTTAGCAAAAATAAAAAAAGGAAATCGGGTAGCTAAGGGTGATATTATAGGCTACTCGAAGTTATTAAATAAAAGTGAAGGGACTATTTATTTTGAAGTACGTAAAAAAAATGTTGTGCAAAATACGATTTTCTTACTTGATAAAAAATATCTCAAAGATCAAAACTTAAAAAAGATTTAAATATTTGGAGAATAAATGCATAATTTAAAAAATACTCGATTTTTTATTCGAGCTATGATCATACTTTCTTTGTTTCTTGGTGGCTCCGCTCTAAGGGCAAAAAAACATGAATCACGTTATCAAAAGCTAGAATTGTTTAGCAAAGTGCTGCATC
This sequence comes from Bdellovibrionales bacterium, assembly GCA_030638415.1. Classification (GTDB taxonomy): domain Bacteria; phylum Bdellovibrionota; class Bacteriovoracia; order Bacteriovoracales; family Bacteriovoracaceae; genus DAOWEO01. The sequence continues at coordinate 2,479 of DAOWEO010000069.1, forward strand.
TTATTGAAACTCAATATTACAGACCTGTAGATACCGAAAAATTGATTCAGGGTGCTTTAAAAGGCATGACGGATTCCTTGGACCCCCACTCCATGTTTTTAAATAAAGAGTTTTTTAAGCAGATGGAAGAGGATACTAAAGGGGAGTTTGGAGGATTAGGAATCGAGGTAACTCAAAAAGATGGTGTGTTACTTGTAATTACTCCAATTGATGATTCGCCGGCAGCGAGAGCGGGAGTGCACTCTGGAGATAAAATTATAGAGTTAAATCATAGCTCAATTCTTGGAATGACTATTGATCAGTCGATGACAAAAATGAGGGGTAAACCTGGTACCTCCCTGACGCTTGGGATAAAAAGAGAGGGAGAGAAAGGACTGCTACACTTTAAGTTAAAGCGTGAAATAATTAAAACCAATCCCGTAAAATCGGAACTACTAAAAAACTCTTTTGGCTATATTAGGTTATCTCAATTTCAAAAAAACTCCGCAAAGTATATGACGAAGGCCTTGAAAAAACTTATTGCAAAAAGTAAAAAGCAAAAGAAAAAAAGTGATCGAGGGCTGAAGGGAATTATTTTAGATCTTAGGCAAAATCCTGGAGGACTTTTACTGGAAGCAGTAAATGTATCATCTATTTTTTTAGACAAGGGGACTGTTGTTGCAACTGAGGGACGAGATCCAAAAAATAGGGAGATCCACTACGTTAAAAAAAGAGGTTTCAAAGATACTAAAACTCCAATGATTGTTCTTATTAATGCCTCGACAGCCTCTGCGTCAGAGATTGTCGCAGGTGCTCTCCAAGATTATAAACGTGCAATTATTATGGGAGAGACCTCTTTTGGAAAAGGATCTGTCCAAACAATTGTCAAAATTGATGGTGATACAGGTGTTAAGTTAACAATTGCTCAGTATATGACAGGGAAAGGAAGAAGAATTCAAGCGGTTGGAATAGAGCCTGATATATATCTTAATGAAGTTTCAGCTAACTGGGCAAAAAAGTATTTGAATCAAGAGCCAGCGGTAAGAGAGCGTGATTTGCGTAACCACTTAACTTCTACAATTGAAACGCCGCAAGAAAAAAGTCTCAGAGAGAAGGATGAGAAAAAACGCCGACAACAGCGGATTCTCAAAATACGTGAGAAAACTTCTCTAGAGAAAAAACAGACTAAAAAAGATATTTATACGAAGTATGATCCGAAAAGTGATTATCAAGTTATTCAGGCCATTAACTTTTTAAAAGCTGCAGCCGTACTAAAAAAATTATAGGAATACTATATGTCACAAATACTCTCTGTTTCTGATTGTATACGGCAACTGACAGATACCTTTGAAGAACACTTCTCTTCTTTATGGGTGGAGGGGGAGATTATTAATCTCTCAAAATCTCCTGCTGGTCACTGGTACTTTTCTCTTAAAGATATCAAGTCTACATTGAGCTGCGCTTTTTTTAAATATGACGTACAGGCTTGCCGTGACATTAACAATATCAAAGAGGGAGATAAGATCAAAGTCTGGGGTAAGATTAGTATCTATGCACCCCGTGGATCACTACAGCTAATTGCAAAAAAAGTTATTAAAAGTGGTAAAGGAAATCTACTCGAAGAGTTTGAAAAACTAAAAAGTAGGTTAGCTGCTGATGGCCTCTTTGATTTGGAAACAAAAAAGAAAATTCCACTGCTACCTAAAAAAGTCGGAGTTATTACGGCTCCTGATAGCGCTGCACTACAAGACTTTTTGAATGTTTATAAACGTCGAAGTTTCATGATGGACATTGTTGTCTTTCCATCTCTGGTACAGGGGAAGCTTGCAGCAGCTCAGCTGCGAAAAGCTTTAGAGGCTGCTATTAAACAGGGAATGGCAGGGGATCTAGATGTCATTGTACTAACCCGCGGTGGTGGTGCAAGTGAAGATTTGTGGTGCTTTAATGATGAGGGATTGGCGTGGGATATTTATAATTCACCTATTCCAATTATCAGTGCTATTGGCCATCAGATTGATTA
>DAOWEO010000027.1 GCA_030638415.1 Bdellovibrionales bacterium
AAACGTCGACACCATCGACGTTACCAACATTAATAATATCATAAGTTCCCATATCTAAATTTTTTGAAGCAAGATGAGTTCCTAAATTATCTGCACCTTCCCCAGGCATTTGCCAAGTAGCAAGACCATCAACATCTGAGGTTAAAACTTTTCCCAATCCTGGTGCGCCTAGTGTTATTTTTATTTGTCCATTTATTTCTAAAGATGCATCGGGGTCAGTTACTCCAATACCGATGTTTCCAACATCATCAATAATCATCCGCTCGACACCAGCAGTATCAAAAATAATGTGATCTTCGCTATCTGTCTTTTCAACTTGAATACCTGTATCTAAGTTATTATCAATAAGTGAGTTAGGAAAAAAAGAAGTACAGACCATTGCTCCACTACCATCGGCCATCAAAACCTGATCGGTAGTACAAAGAGTCGTAATCTCTTCCACATTCGGATTTGTTCCTGCAGAAACTCGTCCTTTTGTATCAACAGTAACACTAGAGTAGGTGCCAGCAGTTCCGAAATCTGCTAGTGCAGGATCTGGATTTGTTCCTGCAGAAACTCGTCCTTTCGCGTCAACAGTCATACTAGTATAAGTACCAGCAGCCACACCAGTCGTAGTTAAAGTAGGATTGGGGTAATTTCCTACAAGGTCTCCACCAGCTGCACCTGTAGACTCTGAGTTATCTGCCTCACATACCACAGTACCGTCGACATTAATGACTCTTATAGACTCACCGATAGGACAGGTTCCATCTACAAGATTTTGCTTTGTATCAATAGCAGTTACATTATTTGCTATAGCAGTTATGTTAGTTGCGATATCAACAATATTTCCATCAATGCTAGTAACGTTACTTGCGATAGCATTTTTATTAGTTTCAATATTTGCTGTATTAGTTACTACGCTATCAGAAAGAGTGACAAGTCCTACAATTTTTGATTGCTCTATAGCAGCTGATGCATTTATATCAGCATTCATAATACTGTCATCCGTTATTTCAAAAGAGGTTATTGCATCGGCATCACCACCAACCCAGTTCGTTCCATTCCATTTTAAAAACTGACCAAGCGTAGCACCAATATTTAAGTCCTCTGCAAGCTCTGCGTACTTTGCTCTATGACTAAGTGGAACTGCTAATACGTTTTGATAATCATAAGTCGCAGGAGTGGTTAAATCGTGACTTCGAATAACTAGAGTTTCTCCAACAGGAATTGATCTAATGACAGAATTAAGGTCTGGTATACAACTATCCCCCCCCAAATTAAAATCTAGCTTTACATTAAAGACACCATTAGATAACTCAATTTCCTCACCAACTCCAAACGTTACAGAACACAGCACTCCTGCAACAGGATCTAAATCATCAGAATAAAACAGCTCAAATTTCATCTGCACAGGTCCTGCAACGGGAGCTCCAGTATCCTGTACCAAGCGGCCAGAATATCCAATCAGATCAGAATTTGCTGACACCGACAGTGAAAAAATAAAACTAATAAACATTAATAAAAATGTCTTCATACCTACGTCCCTAGTTGGTTATTGTAAAAAAGTTTGTTTCTAAAATTGCATTTGTTTGACTATTTTCTGCTAAACCTGAACTTTGAGTTGCAGATGGCGTGGACTCAAAATGAGAATAGCCTGTAAAACCACCTTGAGTTTTTCTAACTCCAGCAACTACCTCTGTTGAATCCGTACCTGTAAAAGAGAACAATTCAAAATCACTTAAAATAATATTTTGGGTGGTACACATGAAACTGGCAGGAGTTCTACCTTCATCAACAAAGACAGTAGAGACATAATTATTACCATAATCAAGTCCACTAATACTAACATTTTGCTCTATTTGAGCATCAAAGAGTAATCCTGAAGTATCAAAATGCTCATCTATAACTAAAGCATCAGGTGATACTAAAGCTGAGTAATTATCTAGTATCTCTTCACAGTTCCAGTTTAGCCCACTAGGTGTTGGATCATGAGCTTTCAAATTATATTGAGAATAAAAATGCTCTATTTTTCCAAAATCTTCCGACTGCGTTTTAGTGATTAACGGTGCCTCGGTAGTCTGTAAAAATAGTTTTGAAAAATCTATTTCAAGCTTTGGCAAGGTTGTATTAATAATATAATCAAGATCAACCGCGTCAGTACTATTTCCACCATCACTAGCGGTTGCTTGATATGAGAGACAGTATTCCCCATCGTCAGGGCCAATGACAACAGGTACGGAATAAGTAGAAGTACCAGCATTACAGCAGCCTCCTCCAAGTTGTAAACAATAATTAATCGTAGCAGCAACATCACACCTAATCGTAGCAGAAAAACCACCACTATAAACTCCTGCTAACTTATCCACACTACATTCAATCGGTGTATAACTAGGCTTCTCATCATGTATATCTTCAAGTACCACTTCATCTTCAATATCTTCAACAACTTCATCATCAACAAAACTACCACCACTAATCCCTAACACTGGATTAGAATCTACAGGTGGAGTCTGAGTATTTAGAGTTGTAGGAATATCTTTATAGTTACTAGTTGGGTTATATGAAGAGTTATTTGTTGAACTTCCAGGATTGCTTACGTTACGCTCACTACTAGAAGAGTCCTGGTAGTTGTCACTAAACATACTTTCGGCTCCGTTATTAATAATTCTCGTAACCTCAGCCTTAGGACTAACAATAGAACTAGTTTTGTGGTTTGAGCTATTACTATCGATGGATGCTGGAATTCGTCCTTTATCAATATCCGCTTGCTGCTCTAAGAAATCTTCTTGGTCAACTATGTCACTATCTTCTAGATCGGAGTTGTCGTTAAATGCAAAAGTTGAAATCAAAAATGCGACGACAGCTATTATAGCAGTCGGACCAATCAAGTTTTTAAATAAGCTCTTTAATTCTTCAGTGGAAAAACTCATTTCACATCCTTTACAGTAATAATGAATGTATAAAAAAAACGATATTTTATAATTCTATTACTAATTGTACTATCGGTTGGATATAGACCAAACTTGAACCTTTTTTCAGGTGATTAGGTCAATTAAAAAATCAAAAAGTGACCTATTTTTATGGCATTTTAAGTATTTAGCATTTTGTAAAATACCACCCAGATGTGTCATAAATCATATTTTAATAGATGCACTGATTTTAATTTGAGAGGATTATTAGAAATTTTTCATTTGCCTATGTAACCTTTCATATATGAATTGCTATGTCAGATTTAACAGGTTAATCAATGAATTATTGTATCTAGGACGTGGCCTTACGAGATATTTTCATTTCAAGGCTCATAGGGGCAAGAACCTTGCTTATACTTTTTAGAGTTAAATTTCTCTCTCCATTTTCAAGTTGCACAATCGTCTTATTACTCACACCAACTTTTTTTGCATACTCAAGCTGGGTAAGCCCATATATTTTTCTAATTAGCTTAACCGCCTGCCTGATTGATAAATCACCAGAGTCTAATTGTTGATATAGTAACTCCCTAGCCTCTTTTCTAGTTTCTATATTAATTTTCATAAAACTTTCCTATAAAAAAGTTGTAGCTATCAAAAAACTCATCATACTTTCTTGTACTTTTTTTAATAACTTCAGGATCAATATTATATTTTATAAAAAGCTCTTTCAGTGAGAGTAGTTTTACTTGCCACATCTTAAAAAAAGATTTGAGCTGAGTATGAGGAATTCCTTTTTGCAAAAGTATCTCCTGCAAATACTCAAAATTTGGAATATAATAATCCTCTTCTATCCATTTGGAGGCACGTGGAATCATTTCAGGATCCATAACCGTTGGTGCAAAGTCATAAAGAGGACTAAGTCTAATACGAGTAGAACTAGACTTGATCAAGGCAAAATTTCTTCCATGATTATCAGTATTACCCATAACAATATTTAAAAAATCTCTAGTGACAAATTCTAACATGTCATCATGGGCCTTGGAGCTATTGTTACAAATAACATCAAGGTAATTTTCTAAATACTCTCTTTTGCCAAATTGAAAGTGACCATAAGAGGAGCTTAAGCTTTCAACACCTAAGCGATGTCCTGTCTTGTAATCACGATCGAACCTAGGTATAAAAAGTGTATTCTCTTTAAAACCTAATGGTGAAAAGACGTTTAATCCAAGATGCTGGGCGATACCAATATATTTTTTTTCAGCTGCTAAAATAAGCTTATCTTCTTTTGAGCTTCCTTTAGGATATTTAATAATAAATGATTGCTCAATTTGTCCGTCTTCTAATGCACCATCACAGTACCACCTCTGATCGTGTCCTTTATTAATTAAAAACTTAGGAGCTACACCTTGAGCTCCACTTGCACCTGAAACAATCGCTCCAAGTTTTTCGGCATGCTCTAAAAAGTTTTCATTTTTTTCAATAAGATCATCAATAGAAAATCCTAAGTCTTTCTGTTGTGAGAAAAGATTTAGTTTATTGTTTTGGATTCGTAAGTTACCAATTGGATTACCACTGCCATATTTTAGAATCAAAAAATTATTTCCCTCATTATCAATAATTCCTTCTCTTTTGCAGACAAGGGATCGAGCATGCCCTTGTGGCATGAGGTCTAATAAAAAACTAGGCCAATGCTTTTTGTTAGAATCGGTTAAGCTCAGTGGTAATTTTGTACTTGCTGAAAAAAAACCTTTTAGTCCGTCGTGCTCAGCATATTTAAAATAATACTCCATATTATAGATAAACTTGGTGGTGCCAAACGTACTTTTAAGTGGTTCATCAAAATGAATCTCACCCATCTCCTCCCACTGATTATTTACAAAACTCTCTAATATAAGCACTTCTTTCATATAACTCCTAGGATCATATAATACCTTAAAATTAATAATTGTCATTTGAAAAGATCATATAATACCTTTTATCCGATTTTTATTCCATTTAAAGATCATAAATGAGCTTATTCATAATAAAGACAATTAGTAATTATAGTAAAAAATTGAAAAAATGAAAAATTATTTTATGCCATTTATCCGTACCCAATACTGGCCACTCTTTTTTCAAAGACATTTCTAATTTCACTAATTGAAAGCAATGGCAATGTGTAGCTAATTGAAACCTGCACTGTATCTCGAATTGAATTTAAAAAAACTTTTAATTCATTATCAGAAAAGCTATCCCCAATATCTAAATTTTTTAACTGAATGATAACTGATCCCTTTAGTTGATTCCAAATGAGCTGCCCAAGTTCTATCATGTCTTTTTTTATGACTGCCTGATTATTAGAAATTGATGTTCGCTCAACTCCCATAGCCGCACTCCCTCCAAAACCTGCAATACTAGCCCCTCCACTAAAGGTCATGGTATCTTCATAGCGATTTTTTAATTTGTCTAACAACTTGTGTGTTACAATTTTTTTATATTTTTCTTGATTTTTACTGTGGAAAATATGGTCAGCAACAGAGACGAGAACATTGTGAATAAATTCCTCGTTACTCCAAGGAGGTTGACAACTTTTTTCTACAAGAGGAGTTAAATGATTCTCTTTTTTAAAGCGAATATAATTTGCAGTTGAGGTTAAAACATTGGAGCCCCGATGTGAATTCTTACATTTAAAGATTACCGGGCCAGTAATAGTGTGATTTCAATCAAAGACTCTTTAATGTCTGCATAGACAGTTAAAACGAAGTGCCATTGGAACCAGTAGAAGTACCTGCAGCAGGAGTATAACCACCGTTATCTTCAATATTTGTGTCCTCTTCATCGTCACCAGAACCGCTTACTCCGTAAAACGGTACAGTGTTATTCACAGGATTAACCTCTTCATCCACACTATCTTCTTCTAAAACGATCGGTTCTGGTATTGGTGTCAGATCTGCAAGACTTTCAACAGGAGCACTACTATCTGCAGGAGATTTTACACTAGAGTAATTATCATATTTGTCATCTTGTGTGATGCTATTTTCATAAGAGTTATCCGCAAAGTTATTAGCTCCACTGTGAATACTTTTTTTTACAAGCGCATCTAATTTTTCTTTTTCCTCTTTTTGAAAACGTAGTTTTTGTTTTATTTCGGATTGTGCTGCAGGTGCGCGCTCTCCACTAAACAGCTCTTTTGCAACAGTAGATAAATTCTCTGCAGACATTTCAAGACGATCAGAAAAACTTGCTTGGTCATCAGGAACCTCTCCAAGGAATTGTCCGACATAGACTAATATCACAGCAAGCGATGCTACGGTTAAAACCGAGCGTGTTACTGAACCAAAAAGAAAATCTAGTAAGCTGCGCATAATCCCCTTTGATATGGAAGTTATACTTCCTTTATAAGTATCGTCTTAAAAGACTCCTAACTTGAACCTTTTTTCAATATGTTATGTATTGTGAGAGTACTCAAAAATAGCCTATTTTTAAGACATTTTTGATATAAAAAAATCTATTTTCCATATGTTAGAGTGATAGCAGCCTAAAATTGTCCATCGAAGGCTTATATGCTAGTCTCGAGCCCATAAATTAAACAAAGGATTACAATGCTAGAACTTAACTATGCACAAAAAATTATTGACCACTCAATTGCCTTGGGCGCTGATTTTTCTGATATTTTTGTAGAAAAAAATATCTTCAACAATATATCATTTACCGACAACAAAGTTAAAAATATTCAAAGTGGAACTGATTTTGGAATTGGTATTAGAGTTATTTTTGGAACTAAGGCACTTTATGGCCATACAAATTTAACCGATTTAGAAGAGCTGCTGCGGATTACAACTTTGCTTTGTCAGATGGATAAAAAAGATTCTACCAGTGATCAGAACATCAACTTCAGCTCTCCGATTACCCAAAACATTCATACAATTAGTAATGGCCTAGACGCTGATGTTCCTCTTGAGCAAAAAATAAAATTTTTAGAAAATCTAAATACCCTAACCAGAAAACATAAAAGTATTTCACAAGTGCAGCTCAACTCTTTACAACGCCACCAGCAAGTTGAAATATTTAACTCTGAAGGTCTACATGTAAATGACCATCGTCACTATGCCAGATTGGCAACAACTGCGATTGCTCAAGATGGAGCAGAACAAGCAACTGGTTTTTATGGACCAGGTGCAATGGCAGGATGGGATTTTATTGCAAAACTAAACTCTGAAGAGATTGCTGAAAAAGTTGCTAAGCAGGCAGATACTGTTTTACATGCAGACTTCAGTCCCGCTGGAAAACTACCTGTCGTGATTGATAATGCTTTTGGAGGAGTTATCTTTCATGAAGCTTGTGGTCACTCTTTAGAGACAACTTCGGTACAAAAAAAGGCATCAGTATTTCATGATAAGATGGGACAGAAAATTGCCAATGAATGTGTTAGTGCTACTGATGACGGAACTATGGAAAACCAATGGGGATCTATCAATTTTGATGATGAAGGAACTCCAACGCAAAGAACGGAGCTAATTAAAGATGGCATATTAAATAGCTTTCTTGTAGACCGTGTGGGAGAGCTACGTACAGGTTACAAGCGTACAGGCTCAGGACGAAAACAATCTTATAAGTTTGCCCCTGCTTCACGTATGCGAAATACATTTATTGAACCAGGAAAAATAGAAAAAGATGAGATGATCGCATCCATTAAGCATGGAATTTATGCCAAGAATATGGGTGGTGGTTCTGTAAATCCTGGTACGGGTGAGTTCAATTTTTCAGTAGCGGAAGGCTACCTCATTGAAAATGGAAAAATCACAAAAGCAATTAAAGGAGCAACTCTAATTGGTAGTGGCTCAGACGTATTACAAAAAATTAGTATGGTAGGTAACAACTTTGCACAAGCAGCTGGCATGTGTGGATCGGTAAGTGGGGCCATCCCTACGAACGTTGGACAACCAGCACTAAAAGTCGATGAAATATTAGTTGGAGGAAGAGCATAATGAAAATAGATAATAATGAATTACTAAATAATTTAGTTCAACTAGCACAAAAAAAAGGTGCTGATGAGTGTGATATTATTTTGA
>DAOWEO010000063.1 GCA_030638415.1 Bdellovibrionales bacterium
AATTTACTCCATGAACCGTGTTGGAAAAGTATACCGCGGAAAGCATGTACTTAAAGATATCTCTCTCTCTTATTTTTATGGTGCCAAAATTGGGGTGCTAGGTCTTAATGGCTCTGGAAAATCTACCCTACTTAGAATTTTAGCCGGTATTGATAGTGATCACTTGGGTGATACGAGTATTTCAAAAGGTTTTAAAGTTGGATACTTAGAGCAAGAGCCGACACTTGATCTAGATAAGACGGTCAAAGATATTGTCTCTGAAGGGGTACAAGAAGTTGTTGATGCACTAGCAGAATTTGATGAGCTAAACTTAAAGTTTGGTGAAGAGATGAGTGATGATGAGATGAATAAGCTCCTAGATCGTCAGGGGAAACTGCAAGATAAGTTAGATGTGATGGATGCATGGAATATTGATTCAAGATTAGATCTGGCCATGGACTCGTTACGTTGTCCGCCAGCGGACCAAAAATGTGGAGTACTCTCAGGTGGAGAAAAGCGTAGAGTTGCACTTTGCCGTTTGTTGCTTAGCGAGCCAGAAATTTTACTCTTAGATGAGCCTACCAACCATTTGGATGCCGAGACTGTGTGGTGGTTAGAGAGACATTTACAACAGTACAAAGGGACTGTTATTGCAGTAACTCACGACCGGTATTTCTTAGACAATGTTGCGGGGTGGATTTTAGAACTTGATCGAGGTAAAGGTATTCCATTTGAAGGAAACTACTCAGATTGGTTAGAATCAAAAACAAAGCGCCTCGCTCGTGAGGAGAAGCAGGAATCAAAAAGACAAAAAAGTTTAAAGCAAGAGCTTGAATGGATTAGATCAAACCCTAAAGCAAGACAGGCTAAGAGTAAGTCTCGAATTTCGAATTACGAAGAGAATGTAAAGCAGCAAAATGAGCGACGAAATGAGACGACAGAGCTGTTTATTCCACCTGGACCTAGACTTGGTGGAGTGGTTATTGAAGCTAAGAATGTCAAAAAGGCATTTGGCGATAAGCTGCTTTATGATGATCTTACCTTTAAGCTTCCCCCCGGAGGAATTGTTGGAATTATTGGTGCCAATGGTGCAGGTAAGACAACAATGTTTAAAATGATTACCGGTGCTGAAACTGTTGATGCGGGTGAATTTCGTATTGGAGAGAGTGTTAAATTATCTTATGTTGATCAAGGTCGCGACCTTGAAGGAGATCGTACTGTATTAGATATTATCTCTGATGGTGCCGATCTTATAAAACTGGGAAACATAGAAGTAAATGCGAGAGCATATATTGGTAAATTTAATTTTTCAGGAGATGAGCATCATAAGAAAGTATCGGAACTTTCAGGTGGTGAACGCAACAGAGTGCATTTAGCCAAGATGCTCAAGCAAGAGGCTAATGTAATTTTATTAGATGAGCCTACCAATGATTTAGATGTCAATACTCTACGGGCACTAGAAGATGCTATTTTAGATTTTGCAGGATGTGCAGTTATAATCTCTCACGATCGTTTCTTTTTAGATCGTGTGGCGACACATATTCTCGCCTTTGAAGGTGATAGCCAAGTTGTCTGGTTTGATGGAAATTATTCTGACTATCAAGAGGATTTTAAAAAGAGAAATGGTGACAGTGCTGGTCAACCACGACGAGTAAGTTATAAAAAGTTGAAGCGAGATTAGCTAGTATTATTAGCCACAAGTGGCTGGAAATATAACAATTTCGCTTGAAAGAATCTTTATCTTAGTAAGACTTTGAAATTTAAGCCGATAAGATCCTGAGGAGTATATTTATTTCTAGGAGATACCGTGAAGTACTTGTTTTGGTTTTTATTATTATTTACTAATTCTATATTGGGCTTAGAGAAAAATGATGGTGGGACTGAAAGTTCGCTGGATCTGACAAAGCAACTTCATACTAAATGTCAGACTACTAAGGAAGCCGATGGCGGAAGTAACCTATGTGATATTTCTGGTTTTGCTTCTGAAGAAATAATAAACTGCAATACACTCCTTAATAATGCAAATGGTGAATTAGGTAAATTACCTAAGGATGCATTTATCTATGCACTTAAAGTATTAAAAAAGAATGCCACTTCATTTGCCTCAAAGCAGTGTTATAAACATGATGACGGTAAAAGATTTTTTTCCAAAAAGAAATTTGAAAATAAATATATGGGCAGTGGTATAAAAAATAAGTGTATGATTCTAATCAACACTCCTGACCAGAAATTCCCAAAAGGAAAAATCTGTCAGTCAATGAGTTACGTTATTGATATTTGTAAAACTAAAAGTGGCAGACCTGCAACTGTAAAAGGTCATGGCCGAGGAGTTGATAGTAAATTTGTAAGACATTTTCCAAGCTTTACAGGATATGGAACTTGTAAGTCTATATATGACACCAAAGGACAATATATTAATAGAGCAGGTGAGGGAACAACTCTATTAGGTGCGTTTGTTACTGGACCTAAATTTGATTACGGACATCAAAATACTAAGGCGTATCGCGATTTAAGGTATTGGATCAGAAAAGCAGAGGTAAGAGAAAAAGGTAAAAAGGCTAAAGCGATTGGAGTGCCTGCGGCGAACTTATGGGGGCTTAATACAACCAATAGCCGTGCTTCTAGTGATAATAAATATCTACATGTATCTCCATATACTAGTGCTGGTTGTGTCTCAATTCCTTTGAAAGACTATAAAGTAGTCACTGAAATGGCTAAGCGTGGGCCATCACTAGTAATTAATTATAAAAAAGGCAGAATGGAAGATATTGATGTCTGCTCAGGTGATAAAAAAATTATAGATTCTAATCCTTATACTGGAGAGATGTCTGAACGTTATGAGAAATACCATGCCAAGTATAATAAATGGAAAAATACAAAAAACTTGAATAAAAAGAGAGATCGAGAGTTATCTGGTAGAGAAATGAGTGGGTATCTGAAGCTTAAAAAAATAAGAAATAAATATCTTAAGCAAGAGTGCTCTAAATATAACAATTGTAAGTAGCAGCTGATTTTTGTGAATAGTGGCATTTTTTAATGGCACAAGCAGCACGTATTTAGGGGGATGGCAACTTACTGAAATAATAAGAGAGGGATGGCTTTTTTTGATGATTATAGAGTTAAACTACTATTTAGCAGTATAAAAGTTGAGTATAGCTTATAATATTACTTAAGTTGCAATATTTAGGAGATCAGCATGAAAGCAATAATTACTCTATTCATTTTACTTTTTACAACTACAGTTTTCTCTCAATCTCCCCCAAGTGATACAAGTGAGAAACCGGCAGAGCCAGCAAGTAACATAAATGAATCTGTAGCTAATACTGAAGTCTTTCTTGGATTTGCAGCGATTACGTTTTCTGGTATAGCAAACACTACAATGATGCCTACTGATGATGATCTTAAAAAAACTGATAAAACAACAACTAACTTACCAGGTGACGTTGAAATTGCACAAGTTGCTATGCAGATAATTTTAAGTAATGAAATTGATTCAATTGATCAGATAGACGAGTTCTCTGATAAGGAGATAAAGGATCTTGAGACTATGGCAGAAGATGGTGAAGGATCGAGTGTTCAGATTGAAGCCATCGAAAAGCAGATAGAATCATTAGAAGAGACAAAAGAGATAGTAGAAGCGCAGATTGCTGCAGAGAAAGCAGCTGCAACCTCACTTACCTTGGCTTCAAAGGCTGCAGCTTGTACAGCATGCTCACTGGATAGCCTAGCTTGTAAGTGTAATGCAGACGCTGAAACACTTCTTAGTAATGCAGAAGAGGCAAAGAAAGAATATGAGACAGGTGCAACTCAAAACCTTTGCTCTTCGGCAGAAGTAACTTGGCCATCTTTAGGAACACTTGATTTAGAGGCATGTAAAAGTGGTACTGAATTTGTAGAGGCTTTAAATGATATAAAGGTACAAACAGCTGATAGTCAATCTTTAGCAGATGAAGCAGAAGCTCCATTTAGTGAGCTAGATAAAGAGCTAATTCGTTGCGAAGAGCTAAATGTTCCTATTTTTAAAGAAGCTATTGCCAGTGCAACGGTTAATGCAGATGAAAGAATAGAAGAATTAGAAAAAGAAATTGCTATACTTCAATCTGCTCAAGATAGTAGTGACTCGGAAGCTGCTGCAGCAAATGCATCTAGAATTGCTCAGCTTGATAGTTTACTGCAAAAAGCTAAAACCTGTAAAACCCAACTACCAGAGCTTGAAGCAACTATTGTAAGTCTTTTTGAAGACGGAACAAAAGAAGTCATCGATAGCTGTTCTGCGTGTAAAGACGCTACACAACAAGAGTGTGGGTCAATAGCAAAGCCTGATGATTTATTAAATGAACTTGCTGAAGATAATATATCTTCAACTACACAAGAAATTTTAGATAGGGTGGCTCCTCTTGCTCCTGCATTAATAGAAGAGGTCAACTCTCAATTTTTCCACCCTGAACAACGAATTATTCTTTGGGACTCACTTGCTTCATATGCTGATAGTGCAATAGAGACAAATACAGAGGCTATTGGAAATATCGATGAGAGATTGAAAATTTTAAAAGAGCTTCATGGTACATTTAAAAAAAATCAAACAGATGCTATTGGTTTCGGTTCAGACGATACTGTCGCTAGTACATCTGGTATATCAAGTACACCTAGTACGTTTAGTACATCAACTGAAATAGAGACGAGTCAGACAGCGTTTCTAACTACGCCCAACCTGAGTACTAAGCTGAGTGATGTAAAAACTAAATTTCCTACCTTTTCAGCTTCAGACCAAGCATTGGTAACAAGTATTAATACATTATCTAATTCAATCTCTGGAGCAACTGTATTTTCTACTGATGCAAAAGTACTAATGGATACTATCGGTAGTGGAAAAAATGCCATTAGCAGCCAACCTATAGAGGAGTTAAAAAATACAAAACTAAATATGCGTGAAAAGATGTCTCCACTACAAAAACGCACATCTGATGTTCTAAGAATTAACAAGGCTATTTTAGCAATGACAAAAGCTAAATCAAGTATCGTCGCGGAAGATAAAAATACTTCTACGAAGGCGGTTAATCTTTCAAATAGTTTAGCTTTAAAGCTAAGTGATCAACAGGATCTAGATAAAAAAGTAAGTGCATACCAGCAAATAGGTACTGGCAATTATCAGTATCGAAGCGTAGGGGCTAAACGCAAAAGTAGTAATTCTTCAAATAAGAATGAAATTGTAAAAGCTTTAACAGATTCAAAAGCTTTAACAGATTCAAAAGCTTTAACAGATTCAAAAGATGAAAAAGATTCAAAAGATGAAAAAGACTCAAAAGATGAAAAAGATTTAAAAGAAAATAAAAAAGTGTATGTATTTGATCGAAAGCAGACAAAAGATGAAATCAACCACCTGATTTCTGAATCTCAAAAAAGTGAGAAGCAGTATTACTCAAATGATGATGATGGTATTTTCATTAAAATTTCAAAAGCTTATATACGATCATTGCCAAAACTCTTTATTACGGAAGGCTTTGACAAGCAGTAGTATGGATTCTTTTCTAGATTGCAGTACAGTTTACTGTAAACTTTATATTTCCTTGTCCATCTTTTTGGACAAAGAGTTTACTCCAGTCGACTGGGAGTACGGATTTTTCTTTGAGTGAGTCAAACAGTTGCTCATCAATAATTAATTGTTGAATATTATTTGGTAGAGAGATTAAAGATACTTTTTGGGTATTATGTTGCCCTTGAGCAACTCTTTTCTGATACAAACCTTTAGGAGGAGTAACACTTACTCTGATTTGTAATCTAAAGGATTTGTCATCTCTAAAATCTTCTTGAAAAATTGTTATCACCGGCATGTTAGATATGTGCTCAGGTAATGTTGCCACTGTAATACATCTGTAGCGAGGCGTAGGTGGACGGTACCAGCACAGAGGTCTTGCCCCTGCTCTTAGCTGCTCGTCCGTACTTTGGTTAAGGCATGCTCCAGCTGTAAGGTCTTGGTCAGAAAAATTTTCCAGCTCACTTACGGGGCATCTTAATCCTGCAAGCATTGTGTCGATACGGCACTGAGGTGTTGGGTGTAGAGTTTGGGTCTGTGCCATTCGTCTTGTTGATACTGTTTCTAGACTGAGCAGTGATATGTCTTGATCTAAGCCTGTTGCTAACATTTTTCCCGAAAGTAAGGTAGCTTTTGCAATTCTGTCGTATTGATTGTCGTGAATAGGGATAACTCTACGCATACATTTTGCCGTTGAGTAATAATCAGCCTGTCCTTCAATAGATGCCCAGTGCCCAGGGCCCTTTTTTGGAGCTCCGCCTAAAATATGTCCTAGCTCATGACAAATAACTATTCTAAATGCATCAGGGGTCATTAGCTCTTGTCTGGCATATCCTCCAGAAATTGTAAGAACCGCTTTTTTGTTGGGGATATTGATACTGGCGAGAAGCTTATCTTCATTCCAGTGTGCTTTGAATATAAATTCTAGTCCAGCGTGGCGTAGTTCTGCAGTATATTCTATTTTAAATTGTTTAATAATATTATTGAATTGTGGTTGCGTAATTGCTGCTTCTAAAATTATAGGAATATAGATTACAGTCATAAATAGTATTTTTATAAGGTAGTACATTGTGGAGGTATATCATGAATGGTGTGGCTATACGTATAATCTCAGTAATTTGAATATTTTACAACCATATGGAAAAGTTCAGGTCCACTTCCAAGGAGAGTCTTTCACTCCTCAAGTGTTTGACCGTTTGGTATACGCAATTGGTGGTACAACGCCACTAAATTTTTTAACTGTTACAGGTATGCAGATTGAGGATGAAAAGTCCATTATAGATAAAAACTATGAGACAACGGTGAAAGGTCTATATCTTCTAGGGGACCTTGCTAATGGTATGAAAGGTGGCTCAATTGTATTAGCGTTTAATACTGCTTACGCTGTAGCTCAAAAAATTATTGCTTAGCTTTGAGCTATGCCTGCTGCATACCCACTTGCCCAAGACCAATGTAGGTTAAATCCTCCGAGCTCACCAGTTACATCCAAAACTTCTCCAATAAAAAATAGTCCTGGTTGCTTTTGGCTTTCCATATTTTTACTAGAAACTTCATTGGTATCTATTCCGCCTCTGGTAACCTCAGCCTTTTGTACGCCATCAGTGGCAAAGAAGGTAAAGCTAAAGTTATTTATTAAGTTTGATAGTTGAATAATATTTTGATTACTCCATTCTCCAATATTTTTAGTTAGTTCAATGTTGCACTGATCAAGAAAAAAATTAAGAAGTTTTTTTGGAATTGTTAACTCTTCTAATTGAGCTAGTGATACTTTAGGAAAGTCTTGTTTTGTATTTGTTAGAATTTCTTGCATGTCACTATTAGGTAAAAAGTTAATTGTGAAGCTTTCATCTTTTTGACTATATAAAGATGCACTAAGTACAGCCGGTCCGCTGATACCCTTATAGGTAAATAGAAGATCATCTTCATATACCTTATTTTGCACTATGATTTTTACAGGTAGTGAGGTTCCACTTAGCTCACTAGGAAACTGTTTGGATTGTAATCCTACAAGTGCAGGTGAGTAAGGAATAATTTTATGTCCAAACTGTTTTGCAATTTGATAACCAAATTCTGTTGCACCCAGTGTGGGATAGGAGATTCCTCCCGTTGCAATGACCAGATTTTTACAAATCCAATTCTCTTTATTTACTTTTAAATGAAATTGCTGCGCTTGAGCATCATAGATGATCTTAGTAATATTGCTGCGTCCTTGAATTTGACATCCATTTTGTAAGGCTAGATTGAGCAGCATTTTTAAAATATCTTTGGAACTTTTTTGGCAAAACTGTTG
>DAOWEO010000087.1 GCA_030638415.1 Bdellovibrionales bacterium
AAAATCCTAATATTTCTAACTACAAGTTTAGATTATTAACTCCAAGTTAAATCCAATCTAAAAAATCAGACAAAAAAAAGCCCATTAAATCAATAGTTTAATGGGCTTTTTTTATTAAGCGTTGTTAAAAACTTCACTTAATTTTGGAGGAGACGGCCGGATTTGAACCGGCGACGGTACAGTTTTGCAAACTGCTCCCTTGGACCACTCGGGCACGTCTCCATATGAATTGATTGAATATTAAGCAGTTAAGCTAAATCTGTCAATAGATAGACCTATGCTTCGCGAATAATATACTTATCTTTTCCTTCATCTACACGCTCTTTAAGCTCTTTTCCTACTTTGAAAAAAGGAACTTTTTTAGGTGCAACTTTGACGATGTTTCCAGTTTTTGGATTTCGCCCTTCGTATGCTTTATAATTTCTATTGGCAAAAGATCCGAAACCACGAATCTCAATACGGTCATCTGCATAGAGTGCATGAATCATTGATTCAAAAACAATGTTCACAATAGACTCTGCCTGATCATGTGTAAGGCTCGCCTGTTTTTCAATCGTATTAATTAGATCTGCTTTTGTCATAATATCTCCAAGTTCTTAATATCTATACTACTCGTATCGGAGATATTTTATAACCCTTTAATAATATATTAAGCTTATTACCAATATTGTAATACTGAACTACAGCCACTATCTACACTACGCCCAAAAAAATCTGTGCTAATTACCCGATAAGAGTAATATTCTAAACTAGAGGAAACATTGGCCATATACGAGTTAATACTACCTAGTACTTCTACATCTTCCACAGAATCACCCATACAGTATTCATCCATGAACTGTGATTTATATAAGATAACTCTATGCTTTTCTACAATATTGCTCAGCTGAGTTGGATTAACCCATGAAATAGACAAAGCAACACTATCAGTTGTGAAAGATAATCCGGTGACTACAGGAGGAGCAGAAGCAACAGTAACATCCTCTGAACACTCACTAGTGGAAAGAACAACATCTCCGACTCCAAGTGAAGATACCTTATAAGCAATAGATGATCCATCAGCAGTGGCACTAGAAAATACTGGGGTTGAATATACTCCTCCATCCACTATGACAGGATTTCCTATTTCTCCCAAACTACAATCAAATTTACTATAAAACTGTACGCTATATTTTAGAACATTATTAGATTCAGGTTTTTGCCACCTTGCGACCACATCACTGCTATTAGTATATAAATCCACTATCTCCAATATACCTAAGTAAATAATATCCCCCCCCCAAAAAAGAGTTTGCGATTGGTTAAATGCATATAAAGACTTACCTGTTACTGTTAGGTAAGCATTCTGAGATATACCATCTTGAACAAAGCTGATATTAACAATATCGAATGCTGTAATAGTGGTTGGAATAGTAAAAACTGCATCCAACTTAATATCACAAGTATCTCCAGCTGCTAGGGAAGTTCCACAGACAATCGTTTTTTTAATTGATCCATTACTACTCATTAGACTAATTCCCAGAGTGGTTATTGCTGTACCATTATTAACTAAGCTAACAATTTTTTGTGCTGGACTATCAGCAACAGGAAATATTAGTATGGGTCCATTTGAGCCACCCAAGAGCGCTGTTCCCTCTGTCAATTGTAAAGAGGTAGGACTATGATGAACGACCTGTAATTTATAAGTTGTGCTTTCAGTCACGGTATCCAAGTGAGTAATGTGTTGGTTCACATCTAATGTTCCCAAACCTTCTGGAAATATATATTCATTAAGTCTATCTCTACAGGTGCTGTCACTAAAAAGAACTAACTGTGCAGCAAATGGCTTTGGTCCCAAATCGGATAGCTCTGGAGCTGGAAATTTTAAACCAGGCCCCATATCGACTCCAGTACTCATACTTATACACTCAGAAAAAACTCCCGTAGTATTAAATTTCTTAATGCCATTAACAATACTAAAATCAACTAGACCTACCCTATAAAATCCTTCAAATGAGGTGTTAGTCGTATTAATCGTTGCATCTGGAGAAAGTGCAACCATTGTTTCTATCTTTAAACTTTTAAGTACTGCAGCAGATGCAATACCTCCGCTACCAAGATCAGAATTAAGTGGTCCAGCTGCCTTACACACCTGTGCACCATTATCTTCCCAACAATCAAAGCAAGCTTCACTTGTTAATATAAAATCCAGTGGCTCATCTCCACCATTAAGAGACTTTTGCACACTAGCACACTTCATCTCACCACCTACTGCTACTTGAAAAGGAGCAGTACCATCCCAAGCCACCATAAAAAATTCCCAGTCTCCATTTTGTAGTGTCAGCACCTCTGCATCAGCAGATATATGCTGCCCAAAATAAGTGTCCTTAAGACTATTGTTCTTTCCATATAACATTACGCCCGCAGGATAATCAGCAACCATACCACTGAGAACCATTTTAAGTTCCACATTGGAGACACCTGATTGTCCGCAGCCGAAGCTTAGAGCTAAAGTAAGAAGTATCATAAGTGTATTTAATTTTTTCATAACTATCCCCAAAATTTGAAAGAGAATGATCTCACTGCTATTAAAACTATAACTAGTATAATTTCATTCTTGGCTCACTATGCTTTTTTCGTTATTGCTAGGATAACTAGCTAGATTTAGAAAATGACAAATAATATTTAAAAGTTAGAGTGACCACTTTTTGTGCCAATCATACTTATAAATATAAAAATATATTATTAAAAAAAATAGATAACATTAGCCATAAGTCATTGTTAAAGCAGGTTAAAAGCGACTTATCCCCCCCCTCACCATCGCTTATTAGGCTCCAAAATATCAACCAATGATATTCTAAAAATATAAAGCTCTTAAAGTTTTTTGGAAAAAACTCGAAAAGATAGTGAAGAGAAAAATAAAATAAGGATTTTGTTTGAAACTGTTACCAATATTATTCATTATACTTTTTGCCCAAGCATGCTTGGAAGAAGAAAGTGTGCGTGCAGGTCAAGCAGACATAACTCAGTATTCACGAACTCCTGATGCCGTAGCAACACCCGAACCTGAGCCAGAACCCGAAGTACCTAAAAGGCCTGAAGGTGAAGTCTATGTCCAGCGTGATGTTTGTGCTTGTGAGTTAAGACAAGCAGTCATTGATGGTAACTGCCTTGCATATTGCTCCACCAGAAATGATGAGCAAGCAACCCTTTATGGTAGTGTAAAACTTGGTCCAACCGTTGATCTTATGTTTGGTAATTTAAAAGACTGGTGTACTAAGTCTATTGATGCAGACACCGATATTGGTCCAAACTGTTATCTACGTCTACAATCAGAAAATCACTCACTAGAACTTCCAGTTGATATTGATGCTGGATCTAATAATTTTAGCAGTAATATTTTTACTACACGTAAAGGTGAAATTTACATTGCTAAAATAGTTGTTATTAATGAAGAAGGGTTCCAAGCGGAATCTGACAGTTTTCAATTTATGAAAAAAGATCCTATCGATGACACTCTAAGACCTCAGGGAGTACTAAAAGTTGCGCCAATATCAAGGTACAACTGTCTATTTCGAGCAATACGTGCTGATGCTTCCGGAGTGCATGAAGAAGCCTCCCATGTAGGCAGAGTTAATTTCTTTTTTCCAGCTCAAGATGAACCACCAATTATCCCCTATGCATCAGCTGGTGAGCGTTTTTATTATTGCCATGATGTGGGAACATATCCAATACGCGATAGCTCGGCTTATCCGCGTCTAGGTCTAGAACAACATTACTTAACTCTCTGGGATAAGTCAGACTTACGTTTTTACGAAACAATGTCTGAGGGCAAACTCGATATCAATACTCTTATTGAGCAACGTCTTAAAAGTGAGTATAATGTAGATGCAACCATAAATCTATTTGCACCTTTTTCTTGGCCCAACTATCCTCTAGCCGGATCAACAGTTATGCAGGGATTTTATATGGTTCCTTGGAGTGATCCTGTAACAGGTAGAACCTTCTGTCCAAAAGAAGCTGACTATAATTCTGACCGTCCTGAATTTCGCGTACTCAAGGAGTTTCTGGGACAAGATACAGAGGGACTATTTTTTGCAATGAAAGATCCAGAATTTATTGAAAATGAGGATCATCAACAAGTAGAGGTTCCACCAGACTATCTTTTAATGAGAGAAGGATTGTTGGAGAAAGTTTGGTTTTACTATGAGTCGACGGGTATTTCTACTAGACGGATTGTTCCTGCTGATCAGACAACTGCAAATCGTGAAACACTCCATTTTTTCTGGCCAGTAATTTTTAATGAGCTAACTGGTGAGCCAGAAGCTCCCTTTATTCAAAAATCAACACAAAGAATCTATACTATAGTGCGCGATACTGCTGATGTTACCAGTGTGGGGTCTACTTCAGATGGCAACAGGACGCAAATACCAACTTCTGACAAGAGGTTTGGATGTATCCCGGTAACTCAACCATAAAAATTATAATGATGCAGAAATAATCTGAAAGAGAGGGTCAATTTCCTCTCCAAAAAAGTATATTACGAAGCCAACACGCAAACCGTTTATAAATGCAAAACGAAATACAAAGTATAAAAATCGTTTAAAGGAGAAAAAAGGAAACTTCTTTTTAAATCTGGCTAAAACAAATGATAAAATAAAGATGGCAATATTAATCACAATAAGTAGTGCCAACTGAGCTCTTTTTTCAATGATAGAAACTGCGTTGGGTAAAGCTCGCTTATCTACTAGCAGCTTAGCAGTAATATCGAAGAGTTTAGGATATTTTTCACCATAATCTCCAAGAGTACCACCTGCAAATTTGTTCCTTAAAAACTTATGTGTCTGTCGGTATCCCATTTTACGATATGGAGCTAACAGCTTTTTCATTGTCTTTTTAGACTCACCCTTTTTCCAAAAATGAGTTGCTAACATCTGTTGGTCACCCTGCGACATCTGCTTAATGATTGCATCAGTGTCACCACGTTCAATAGCAGCTTGCAACTTCTTCTTTGATTTTTTATCACCAAATGCTTTAAATACAGTCTCATTTTCTTTACGTACTTGCTCTAATAGTGCTTCTAAATTCTTTTTTTCTGCCTCTGAATGAATGGACGTATGCTTTTTACTTCTAGCGGCTCTGGCATTTAGATCTTTTACTTTTTTAAATTTATGCTTTTTACTTAATTTTTTATAATAAGCTTTCTCATTATCAATTTCTTGGTTCGGATTTATATCAATTTTATCAGGCGCATCTGCATCTGAATCTACAAACTCAACACTACCTTGTGCAACCAATTGAGTTGATGAGAAAATAAAAAAAAGAAGTAAAAATATTTTTAACACTTGTTAATTATCCTATGCAGTTGCGTTTCTGTTATTCCATTTGTCTAAAATAAGCACAACAGGTGAAGCAATAAATATAGAAGAGTACGTTCCAACCAATACACCTAGAGTAATGGCCATAAAGAAATCTCTAATAGCAGGACCACCAAAGAAAAACATTGAAGCAGACACAAATAGTGTTGTTCCAGAAGTTAGAATTGTTCTTGAAAGAGTACTATTGATTGCAGAGTTAATATTATCACCTAAGCTAACACCTGAAAATTTCATCTCATGTTCACGAACTCGGTCATAGATAATAACTGTATCATTCACCGAATAACCAATCACAGCAAGAATAGCTGCAACAGTTTGCAGTGTAAAATCAGTTCCTGTGATAGCAAAAAGTCCTAAGATAATAGAGACATCATGAAACAGAGCAATAACAGCCCCTGGTGAATATTTAAATTCAAAACGCAATCCAACATAAATCATAATTGCGAGCATCGCAAAAAGCATTGACTCGAATCCAGACAATCTTAATTCAGCACCAGCTTTTGGACCTACGATGTCAACCTTACGAACTTCTGCACCTTGTTTGGCAAATGTTGTTTTCAGCATCACTTTCATTTTATCAGCTACAATATTTAACTGACCTGCTTTAGCCTGAGCTTTAACCAGCACCTCATTTTCACTATCAGAACCAATGGTTTGTACCGTTGCCCCTTTGAAGCCGTGGCTTTTTAAAGCTTTACGTAGCTCCCCTAATGAAACACTCTGGTGAAATTTAATTTGAATCTCGGCTCCACCTCTAAAATCAACTCCATAATTCATCTTAAAAATTGCAAAGTAGAGTGAGACTAAAACAATAATTGCTGAGAATACAGACGCTATTAAAAACTTCCCTGTAAAATCAATTTTTGTATCACTTTTAATTATTTGAAACATGTTGTTTATCCTTTTTTAATCAACCTAAATACTAAGATCCTGTCCTTCAACTTTATTCATGTAAAACTCAAAAAGTAGTTTTCCAATAAAATAAGAAGAGTAAACAGTAGCTACGATTCCAATTAGAAGAGTTACAGCAAATCCTTTAATTGGACCTGTACCAAAATTAATCAAAGCAAAACCGGCTAGTGCTGTTGTAATGTTCGCATCAAGAATTGTCCAAAATGCTGAATTAAAACCTAGCTCTACAGCTTTATAATTATTAATCCCTGCCCTGACCTCTTCTCTAATCCGTTCATATATAATGATGTTAGCATCTACGGCCATTCCCACAGTAAGTGCAATACCTGCAATTCCTGGAAGAGTTAATGTTGCTTCAAGAGCAACCAAAGCTGCCATGATAAATAGCATATTCATACTTAAAGTAAGTGCTGCAATCATTCCAGCAATACGGTAGTAAATGAAAATGAAAATAATAACTACTAAGGCTCCAACAATCGAAGCGTAACGTGCTTTGACAATCGAATCCTGACCAAGACTTGGACCAACAACTCGCTGCTCTTCAAAATCAAGCTGTACTGGAAGTGCACCAGCTCTTAGTACTAGTGAAACATCTCGTGCCTCTTTCATTAATTTATTAAAAGACCCTGTTCCTAATGTGATCTGAGCACGACCACCCGCAATTCTTGTTTGAATATTTGGAGCAGTGTAGACATTTCCATCAAGAATAACAGCTAAACGTTTACCAATATTTTTTCCTGTCAACTCTTCAAAGCGCTTGGCTCCTGCAGTCTTAAATACAAGAGAGACATATGGCTGATTTTTTTGCTGATCAATTTGAACACCAGCATCTTGTAGCTCGTCACCAGTCAGCCTTGGAGTAGTCTCAACGAGATATGGCACCATCTCTGTAACAGTATTAGTATTTTTAGAGGTGGTTTTTTGAAATGCTATCTCAAATCCAGCAGGAAAATCTTTCGCTAAAAATTTATTAAGCTTTCCAAGGTAATCAGAAAAACGCATCCCTTTTTTATACTCAATTCCAGCTTTTTTACCTTTCTCTACCCATGACTGAAGTGTAGAAAAGGGAGTTTTATCATTAACAATCTTAAATTCCAGCTTTGCCGTCTTGCCTATAAGCTCTTTTGCACGGTCAATATCTTTTACCCCCGGCAACTGAATAACAATTCTATTTTTACCTTGTGAGATAATCTCAGGCTCTGTTACACCAAACTCATCAATTCTATTTCTAATAACTTCGATAGATTTTGTAACAGACTGCTCTTCAATTTGGTTTTTAGTATAGTCAGACAATCCGTAAAAAAGTGTAGCCCCATCTTCTTTAGTAAGACGAACAATTCCAGGGTAATATTTTTTAATTTTATCTTTTACTATTTCAACTTTGGAAATATCAGCAACAACAATACTTCCTTTCGGGTCAGTAATATCAGACTCATCAAGAGAACCAATAGACACCTTTAGGTCATAATCATTTAACAGATACTCCATTTTCCTGGAATAACCTTTTATCTCATTTTTATAGACACGGTTAAAATCAATACCTAAAGTCATATACAATCCACCCTGCAAATCAAGGCCAAGATTTATTTTTGACTTTATTGGAAACTTTCCATGCTCATCTAAATTAAATGCTGTTGGGATAATCATGACGATTGAGCCAATTACCATTGTCAGCATGAATAAAAACTTATACCACCAAGTTCTTTTCATAAAAAAAATCTCCTATAGTCTGGTTAATTCTCACTAATTTTAATCAGTTAAGAATATAAGAAAGACGACCAATAAAGCAAGGTATTAATCCAAAGAAAAATTTCAGGGCATTATAATTCATGGAGTTTTTTAGTCTACTATTTTGTGCACAAAACAAAAACAACAGCCCTAAACTAATCGTATTTGCGATAGTATAGGGCTGGTATATAATCTATAAAAATATTAAAACTATTTTTTCTCTTCTAACATCGCTTTTGCATCGCCACCTAGAGATTGACGAAGAACTTTAATTTTAACGCCTTCTGCAACTTCTAGAGTCATCAATTTATCTGTCAGACCAACGATAGTACCCATAAGTCCTGATTTGGTGTAAATCTCATCACCTTTTTTAAGTGAATTTACATCATCTTGCTCTTTTTTAAGTTTTTTCTGTTGTGGTCTAATCATGAGAAAGTAAAAAACAACAAAAATAAGTACGAATGGTGCCATACTCATTAGTGCATTTGGTTGTGCCGCTCCGGTTGCCGTAGCTGCTTCTTGTGCCGAAGCTGAACTTAAAATCCAATTAAACATTTTATCTCCTTAGATGTATTATTTTATTTCCACTCATTTGACGAGTAAGTCTTATAAAAGTCTTGGTAATGTTCGTCAAATCTATTTTCAAAAATTGCAACTCTCGCCTCTTTTACCATATTCATGTAAAAGTATAAATTATGGTAACTTATCAACTGTCCAGCTAGGTACTCACCTACATTAAACAGATGACGCACATATGAACGACTATAACGCCGACAAACTTTACAATTACAATTTGGATCTGGTGGAAGTGGGTCCTCTTTAAACTTCTCTTTTTTAATATTGATTGGCCCTCTGCTCGTTAAAAACTGCCCATTGCGCGCATTACGTGTCGGCAGTACACAATCAAACATATCTAAGCCATTTTTTATGCCCGTCATAACATCCAATGGAGTACCTACTCCCATCAGATATCGTGGCTTATGCTGTGGCATTGTATGGACAAAATCATCACAAAACTGCACCATCTCATCATTTTTCTCGCCAACAGATAGTCCGCCAATCGCCAATCCTGGAAAATCGAACTCTTCTAGCCTCTCCATGCACTCGGTACGTAAATCTTGGTGAAGACCTCCCTGAATGATTCCAAAAAGGTTTTGATAATCACGCAATTGGTATTCCTTACATCGCTTGGCCCAACGAATTGTTAGCTCCATACTTTCACGCAAACGATCCTTGGTGGCAGGAAGTGCAGGACACTCATCAAAGGCCATAACAATATCACTGCCTAGCCCTTTTTGAATTTCCATCGACTTTTCAGGGCCAATCATATGTCTAGAGCCATCAAGGTGAGATTGAAACTGCACCCCCTCTTCAGATACCTTATTCAGTGAGCTTAAAGAAAATACTTGAAAACCACCAGAGTCAGTGAGAATGGGCTTATCCCATGACATAAATTTATGCAGATCACCGGCGACCCTTTCTATAAGCTCATGACCTGGCCGAAGGTAGAGATGGTAGGTATTACCTAAAATAATTTGTGCCCCAATCTCCTCAAGATCATCTTGGAACATTGTTTTAACACTGCCACGAGTTCCTACTGGCATAAAAATAGGCGTTTCGATTTCACCATGAGCGGTCTTAATTAGTCCCGCTCTGGCCTTACCTGATGTAGCTTGCTCAATATAAAATGACATTAATACCTTCTAGCGTAGAATTAGCATTCCATCACCGTAAGAGAAGAAACGATAATTCTCTTTTTTGGCAACTTCGTACAGCTCTAGTGTTTTTTCACGTCCAATAAGAGAACTTACTAACATTAAAAGAGTAGATTTGGGAAGATGAAAGTTTGTGACTAAGGCATCAATAGATTTGACCTCAACACCTGGGTAGAGAAAAATATCTGTTGCATAAAACTTGTTAGCCTCTACCTCTTGTCCATAACTACTTTCTAAAACACGTAAAGAAGTGGTTCCAACCGCTGTAACAAATTTGGCACTACTAATTTTTTCTAATTCAGCTGGTTCAATATAATATGATTCACTATGCATTTTGTGCTCTAAAATATTATCAACTTTAACCGGTAAAAAAGTTCCAAGCCCCACGTGTAATGTAACGTATCCTGGTTGTATTTTTTTTTGTGCCAGTTGAGCTAATAAATTATTATCAAAATGTAATCCCGCAGTAGGGCAAGCAACGGAGCCAGAGCTTTTGGCAAACACTGTTTGGTAGTCTTCCTCGTCCTGGCGGTCAGATTCTCCGGCACGTATATAAGGAGGAATAGGAATTTTTCCCTGCTCTTCTAAAAACTTTGCCAGCTCATCACTCTCTAAAGAGAAAGATAAATAAAAAGTTCCATCTTCGTTACACTGCTCAATAGTGGCACTGACCGCTTTAAAAATTAAGCAATCACCAACTCGTTTTTTGCGAGATGACTTTACCAGACAGTGATAACATCCCTGCTCATCAGGAAGTAGCGACAGTACAAAAACCTCTACCTTTGCTCCACTCGATTTGTTTCCTAATAACCTGGCCTTAAATACTTTGGAATTATTAAAAACAATTAGTGAATCGACTGGTAAAAAAGAGTCTAGCTTGGAAAAAAATGAATGAGTTATTTCACCAGTGGTTGCATTAAATACCAATAATTTTGCATCCGGACGATGCTCTGTAGGTCTGGCCGCAATATAAGATTCATCTAGCTCAAAATTATATGCGTTTAAATCAAGATCCTGATTCATTTTTCTCTTTTCCAAAAAAGGATTCTATAGCACTTGGGAAAAATGATGCCCATACGGGATCAACTTGAGAAAATAGTAAATCAAGTTTACTAACTAAATCATCCAGAAACTCTTTCATTGCAACAAAGCTAGCATAAGAAGATATCTGCTTTAATAAAAAATCTATTAACTCTTCAAAAAATTCAAGAATAGGATTCAAGCCTAATTTAGTAATCAAAAGATCAACATATCCTGAGACCTCTTCAATATCTTTGCCCTTATTAGTTACTGCATATAATGGGTTATTTTTCTTGGCCATCTGCCCACTCCTCTATTGATGTGGCGAGAGATAAAAAGCTCTCCTGTACATCATGAAACTCTTTAGCCCGGTAATCAAAAATTGATTTTTTAGCACTTTGAGATTTTGCAAAGTAAGCACGATTATAAAAAACATCCGATACTTTATCTTGTGAGAACTCTTTTTCTATCTCTGATTTTATAGCATCCAAATGCATCATATCCTGCTTACGTCTTCCTTCTACTAAATTTGGAATATACTTTATCACTTCAGGAGTCTGCGTAACCCCCATCTCTTCAATGTTCTCGATTACTTCATGCAGGTGTTTAAGCCCAATTTGTGAAAAGTCATCAGGCTTAAATGGAACGAGAATACCACCACTCGCCGATAAGATGTTTACCATCACTAATCCAAGAGTTGGTGGAGAATCAATTATAATATAGTCATACATACTTTGTAGTTCGTACTTTTCAATAAACTTTTTTAATACTAGCTGCCTTGGAGCTGTAATTCCGGCAACTGTTAATTCAAAGCCAGACAGCTCTTGTCCAGATGGAATGACATCAATCTCACCAATAGTTTGTACGACACTAGATAGCATCACCGGCTGGTGCATTGCCTTTAGCTCACGAACAGAATTAATTAAAAGATGAAAGATATTATATTCGCCATCAATAGTTCCAAACAGTGCACCGAAATTCATTTGTGGATCACAGTCGATGGCGAGAACTCGCTTGCCTTTTTTGGCCAAGGCATGGCAAACATTAAAGGCGACAGTTGTTTTGCCCACGCCACCTTTTTGATTAATAACCGAGATAACTTTTCCACGGCCGATAGTTTTTACTTCAGTCCGCTTAATATTAAATAGTCCCAATACTTACTCCTATTTTGCTAAGAGTGTCTTGTCTCCTAACATGCTCCAGCCCATCATTCCGCCCGTCACATTATAGACCTCAAGACCTTGTTTTGCCAAAGAAATACAAGCCGAAGCTGATCTTCCACCAGTATGGCAAATTACCAATACTTTTTGTCCTTTTAGCTCAATACTGAGAGCAGCAGCATGGCCACTAAACTGGTGAAGAGGAATGTGTTTAGCCCCTGTCACATGGCCTCCCTGATACTCTCCGTCAGTTCTAACGTCTATTAGCGTTGCATTACCAGCACGTAGAAATGCAGACGCTCCTTTGGCACTTACACTCTTGAAGCCAAAAAAATAGCCCATAATTTTACCTTTATAGATAAAAAGAGCGAAAATACCTGCCATTATTATAATATTGCTATACTGATCCCAAAATTCCATAGTCCACCTTCATATATGTTTAAATGTTAGCAGAGTAACTATCACCAATATGTGAAATTGAGAAGCATTAAGGGGAACTAGGTAAAAAAGAGCTCCTCTGTATGTAGATACAGAGGAGCAATATGGACAATTTTACTAACTATCTACCAATCTCCATATCAGCATCAATAATAGAATCAACCTCTTCCTGTGACAGGAATTGGGCAACATAATCTTCCATGGTTTGTTTCTCTATAACATTTGTAAAAGCTCTAAGATGATTTCGAGACCCTTTCATTAAGTTTTCATAAGTCATAATAATATCAGCTTGACCAGAGTCGGCAATACTGTGCTGAATATCCACAATATCAATTTCCTCTATTAAACCACCTACTAATAAAGCAGAAAGTTCATCAGAACCACCATCGATAAGCTGGTTAAATAGATCTGTAAAAATTGGATCTGAGTAGACACCTACTGCATCATCAACATTTGGATCTTCAATATTATACTTAGCTAACAAGTCTCTAATTT
Organism: Bdellovibrionales bacterium; assembly: GCA_030638415.1. GTDB lineage: Bacteria > Bdellovibrionota > Bacteriovoracia > Bacteriovoracales > Bacteriovoracaceae > DAOWEO01. Next base: position 12,826 of record DAOWEO010000087.1, read on the forward strand.
TATCGGTATGAATTTGCTCTGACTTAGCAATGTTAGCAAATACCGGATTACCATACATTTCAAAAAAAGTAAGATAGACATCTCTGGCCATCTTTTCCTCTTCTCGCATGTAGAGCAGATGGTGTACTTCAAGCTCAGTCAAACTAACTGCTGCCTTTAGATTAGTACCGCCACTTCCTGCTCCTTTAGCAATAACATTTCCTGACAAAAATAAAAAAATAGATAGTACCAAAACATGAATGTTCATTCTCATACGCCCTCCAATATTACATTAGGTTAGGTTGTAAGTAATGGGGAAAAGACGTACGACAAGAAGACAACCAACCGGTATATCCAGAGTATATCAGATATGAAAGTGGCGTAATTTCTAATTTTAGTTTTACAGATTTTTAATTAATTTCAGCTAGATGACAGGTTGTAAGTAAATTATTAGCAAAAAAAAAGTGCCACTAATTTTTTGCTAACTGGTTTCAATATCACATTTTAATAACTTACCTATCTAGATATCAGGTCTAACGATTTTAACATACCTGACATGTGTGCCGTTGTAGTTTTATCCGGATTAAATACTTCCTGGCCAAGCCCTACGCTATAGATAATCCACTCACTCTTAACTTGCCAAGCAGCTCCAAAATGTACCGCAACTTCTGCATAAGTGACTGTCTCTCGTATAACTCCTTGTGCCGCAAATGCCTGCTTAGTAAACTCAATAAGTAAATTTTGTCCTTGCGTCCAACTCATCTCCAAGTGAAAGCTCTTTGCTCCATAAAACGGTGTACGCTGCGTATCAGCTCCTTTACTAGACCAATACGGTGAAGTCTCTGCTGAGCCTAAAATAACTGCCATGCCTTGCTGTGCAGGGTCAAACATTACGTGTGCACTATTATCTTCTGTATGAATGCCTTCCATATATAGCTGTGTGTTCCATGAGAACTGACACGATTGTCCTGGCTGCCTATTGGTATGACAATACTTGTTAATAAATACAGTTCTTACGTTTTGTTGTGCTTGCGTCTTGGTATTATCAATTTCTGTTTTAGGAACAAACTGCTGCGTAACAATTGCAACTGTCTCATTTGTAGATGTCCAAGGCTCTAAAAGCCACGATGGATTAAAACTTAAATATGTGGCGATAAGACCTGCTCCACCAGGAGTCGTCAAAGGGTACGCCTGTAAGACACTTTCATATGGAATACGACTATCGACTCCAGCATGTGCATACATTCCAATTCCTACACCATCTTGAACAGTTACATAATTTGATCCAGACTCTCCCGTTTCAGGACAATATGGAGCTCTAACAACTTGTGGATAAGGAGTATAAACTTCCGTGGCATCAATCCATGGGAAATAACCAATAGTAGGACCATGTAGCTGAGTTGGACATGTGGGATTTGCAGATCCCCAGAATGAGATATTTAAAGAGTTATTTATATAACCGTTCATTCCATCTCGTTTCCAAACACTCGAACCCATTGTAGTTGCACCATCAAAAGAGAACCTTTTCGAATTTATTACTACTCCATTCGTTGCATCAACTGGTGGAATATAACCAGCAACACATGAACCACCTATTAGGGTATATCCAGCAGCACATACTTTGGTATTATTTTGCTTGTAGTAACAGGTAGGATCAGAAAAAGCACTCCACTCTTCATCTGGAGTCTGATTACAATTACAAATGACATCAATATTATCATCAGATGAGTAAGTCTCACATACTAGTTTACTTGCTGATGAGCTGCTGCCACCGTCATCGTCACAACTACTCATTAATAATACTGCTACAAATACTAGTAATAGATGTATTTTCATAATTACTCCTTAATAGTAAATAATCTGCAATAACAATGCCGAATTTGACATCAAATCAATATCTATTTTCAATTACTTAGGATAGAGATAACTATTTAATTAGACAGTTATGTATATAGTTTATACAGATAGTATTATTACTTGAACGCTTGATTTTGCTGAAATAACTTTAACCGTTGCTCATATATTTTAGTATTTTTCAAGTTATGCTTTTTTGCAACGGCAACGACCTCTTTTTGAATTTCTACCGCTTTACTAAAATTATTATTAGCGGCATAAGCTACAGCAAGAGTATCTCTGCGACCAATAAACCTAGGTGAAACATGCTTAAAGATTACAGCTTTAAGCGCAAGTTTTAAGGCAAGCGGTGGATCTATTGGTTGTTCTGTAGAGAGAATCCAAGCTGCATCATTACAAGCATCTCGGTTGCGATGGCTACATATATTAACCATTCGAGCGACTCCTTTCTGCTTGTGCCCCTCTTTTATTTCTAATTTAGCAAGTGTGTAGCAACTAGCAAGGTGCCGTCGTTTACAATTGTTAACGAGTTTCTTACGCCCTGTGTACTCTACTTCAAAATTGGAAAATGGAAGCTGTGAAAAGTATTTATTATTTACATAAATAACGGTGCAACCAAGGACAATAAAAAAAAGAGCTCTACAAAAAAAACTTTTGATGAACTTTTGAATTTTAGAATCACGAATACTTATCACGATAAACTCTAAATAAAGAAGAATAATAGACAAGAAAAGTAAAATAGAAATAAAGAAAAGCTGGTATTGCATGAGGTACGAAAAAAAACCATGCCTAAGCAGCTCATCATCTCTAAAAAATAGTGATATTAATAAGAAAAATTCAAAAAGAAGAAGAATCCCTAAACATATATAAATAAAATATTTCACCGATGGATTAGCAGCAATAGCTTTTTTGATACTCGGTAGTTTCTTCCATATGCTACTTTTCAGTTGAAAAGAAATAGTTTTTTCGAATTTATCCAGTTCTTCGATTACATCATCAGCAGTATTTGAAAAAAATATTTTTTTAATTGTGGCCATATCCTCTGGTGCAACATTTTCCATACTGTCCAAAAGATCCCTTACTTGGTCTCGGCAATTAAGATCAAGTAAACTTGCTTTAAATACAGGACTTTTTTTCACTCCAAATTTACTCTCGCCACCATCTATTAAATTGCAGCTGACAGCACCTGAAGATCTTGTCCAAGATAGTATTTTTTCTGTCTTCAACTTATCATAACTTAATTGAAGAGTAGTTATAGTTGAGTTTCGATCCTTCCACAAAAAAAGATCAAATGAGCTGTTATGCCACCACTCTTTAGTAGTACCATCATCAAGATTTTTAATATTATAGTAAGATTTAGCCATAGTTTTCACTAATTCACTCGTAAAACGCAGCGAAAGCCAATTAAAGCATCCGGTAAAGTTGAAGGTACATCTAAAAAGAGTGAAAAGATTCCACCATCAGTAGCAGAGTTCCACGCCCCACCTCTAATTGCAGCTCCACTTCCTTCTGTGATGCCTGCTTTATATTTGCCAACTCCTTGAATAGAACTAAAAATTATATTACTAGGTCTTAAAGCGGAAGCAGGGAAATGTGTTGTAAAATTTCCAATTGCATTAAACTCAATCCAATTAGCACTAGGAGCTCCACTCTCTGAAGCTTTATCACTTTGTGCCATATCAGTAGTTAATGACCCACCAAGTGTCCAATCAACCCATTCATATACATTTCCTGAAAAATCCCAAATAATTTCACCGCTATCTAAGGTCATCTGTGCAGTGCCTGCATCGGATCTTGCCGTTCCCATATCAGGATCTGGTCCATCATATCCGGAATTTCCCCCAGCACATACATGTACACCACCAACATTTCCACGTTTCAAGCAACCCATTCCAACAGTACCATCAGTCCAATTACTTGCAACTTTCTCCAGATTGTGGGCAATTGCCATCCATTCAGGATTAGAGATGAGATCATATGTACTACCTAATGCATTACATTTTGCTCTAGCATCGACTTGCGAGATACCTGTCCAAGGCACTCCTGTAGCATTTGACACCGCCTTGTCTCCATCTTTTTTCGCTTCAAATTGCATAACACAAAATTTATTGGCCACACCTACATCTTCATTTGCTAGCACTAAAACATATCCAGCGGGACATGAACTTTTCACATAGGATACAGATGCTGTCGAGCATGCACTTGTCCCACCACTACCACCAGAGTTAGCATAGAAAGTATAAGAACCAAGTGCTAAGGGAGGAGTGGTAATTTCAACTTCATCACCAGTAGGAATGGCTGCTCCAACTTGCGTTGTACAGCTACTATCACTAAAAAGCTTAACACTGTCCCCACTCTTTACTCCACTAATCATAATCGTTGGAGTTTCATCTATATTAGGACTTGTAGTTGGTGAGCTTAACCGTAGTCCACTTGGAACATTTGGAAGTGCAATTGTTGTAATAGTCACTAGTTTAGTATTCCCATCAACAAGTCTATCAGCATCAATTAAGCGAACTCGATAAGTCATAGTTGTTTGTGGCACTATACCTGTCACAGTATAACTAGATGCCGGAGCCATTACAGAGGTAACATAAGTTAAAGTTGTTCCAGCTATTGAGAAAATTTGATAAGCAATCGCTCCATTAGTATGTGTCCAGTGAAGAGTTGCAGCTGAATTTGAAACATCATCAATATAGTTAAGGCCACCAAAAGGTATATCAGACACAGGTCCTGACTCTTCAGCAATAGTACCCTCAGAAATTCCTTGCTCCGCAGAAGTTTGTGCTACAGGCAGTTCACTTTGACATCCACTCAGTACAGTAGTGAGTATTAAAAACATAAGAAGTATTTTTTTCATTAAGTATCTCCTAGTTGCTTTATCGGTCTTATTCTTTAATTACTTGAAATTTTGTGACTAGGATTCAATAAAGTATTATTGAACATATGATGACTAACACATTCATTTTACAAGTGGTGTATAGCAAAAAATCCTGTATTCATTTCATTGCAATTCATCATAGTTCCCCCCCTAAAGAATGTAAAAATTACAACAGAGTAACGCATGGTGTCAATCTGTGTTAATCTGCCATTAACCAAACAATAAAATAGGACTGACCCTATTCCAAAAGGAGAAAGCATGAAGACATTAATAATCTTAGCGACAATGCTGGCAGCGAGCATATCTTTTGCAACAGAAATTAAAAATACTGACTA
>DAOWEO010000127.1 GCA_030638415.1 Bdellovibrionales bacterium
ACTTATGGATCTTGCTTGTTTTCTATGGGATATGTTCCTACAGGGGGAGATCAGGCGGCTTATAATTCGGTTACTGGAAATCCAGAGCGATATTATAATGTTGGTTTTTTTACCGATCACATAAGTGGCACTGTTAATGGTATTGTTTGTGGTCCGAGTGAGCATTTCTATAGTGGCCTGAAGGGTGGGACGACTGCAGGTCCCCCTGTAGTCAATACTAAAACATCCATTGTTACTGCAAATACTTTTATGGCACTTGCTTCTGGGGTAATTAGCCGTAGTAATACAGGTACTGGGGCAACAGGTGAGAGCCAACTATCAATCGATCATCAAAAAAAGTTAGAAATTATGGTAAATGGATATTAATTTTTTTTACTTTTAAATACTCGTATAGGAAGTCTTTTTTTTATACTAACGAAAGACTTCCCTTTTAATACATAATAATTACCACTGAAATCCTTTGGAGAGCAGTTCTTATTTCTGTTGTTCAGGCACTTTAAGTCCATAAATGCCTTTAGATCATATAACCTCTGATGGTAATATTTATATACAGGGCTTGCTTTGGGAGTTTTTTTATAAATAGTCAAAAGAAAATCAAATGCGATTTGAGGGTTGTTTCTTTGAGTTTCTAATCGTGCAATAAGTGATGGCAGATAGGTAGGAGCCTTTGGGGATTTAAGTGCGGCTTTAAAAAAGTATATCGACTCTTTTATTTTGTTGAGTTCAAAATAAAAATGGTATCCGGCAGCAAAGTTAAGATGGTAATCATCAGGATAAACTTTTAATCCTCTTATATATAGGTCTTCTGCTCCTAATAAATCATCTTTAACAACTGATAGGTACTGGGCTCCAAACAGGTAGTTTTCATAAAATTTATTATCTAAAATAGCCATTAGATCAAAGCGAAGGTACGGCCATGAGTTAAGGTCTTTTTTCTTGTAGTGTTTTAAGTCCAAATTAACTAATGTTTGTACCCAGAGCAAAGCAACTAACATTCTCTGCTGGCCCAAAGAGAAATACTTAAGTGATTTTGTATTAAAATTGTATCCATTTTTTTGCATATCTATAAAAAAAACTGGTTTAGGATGAGAGTATGAGTATTGGTTTATACTCGCTAAAATGGATAGTAAAATTACGATTATGCTAAGTATAATAAAATTTAAATATTTAAACATGCATTAATGTATTTTATTTTTTAAAAAAATTCAATACAATGAATCATTATGTGTATTTTAAAAGTTGATAACATTCATAAAAGTTTTCAGGAAAATTTCTTCTCATCACCTTTTCAGGTTTTAAAGGGAGTCTCTTTTAGGTTGGAAGAAGGGAGTATTACCGGCTTTTTAGGAGCGAATGGTGCAGGTAAAACTACTTTAATTAAAATAATTTTACAATTTATAAGTCAAAATGAAGGTCAGGTGCAGTGGAGTCCTCGATTTGGAGATAGTCATCGTATGATTATGTCACATATTGGTTTTTTTCCTGAACGACCCTACTTTCACCCACACCTTACAGGAAGAGAGTTCTTGGATTATATGGGGAAGCTTTCTGGTATGAGGAGTATGGATATAAAAGTACAAGTTAAGTCCTTTTCAGCAATGCTTAATATTGCCTATGCTCTTGATCGAAAGATACTCGGGTACTCTAAAGGTATGCTACAGCGATTAGGATTTGTGAGTGCAATTATTCATGATCCAGAACTACTGATTTTTGATGAGCCTCTTGCGGGATTAGATCCAATTGGACGCCAAGAGTTTAAAGTAGTTTTAAAGCAATTGCATAATAGAGGAAAAACGATTTTTTTCAGCAGTCACATTGTTCCTGATATCGAAGAAGCATGTGAAGATGTCTTAGTGTTGGATTCAGGAACAAGCTTTTATCATGGGAGTATTGACCACCTATTAAAACAAAATGAAAAAGATGGATATCATATTAGGTTTAGAAAAAAAGGAAACGAGCGAGAGTATATAGAAAATATCGCTTCGGCTCCTCTGCTGTCATCTTTTATACAGCGGCAAGATGTTGAGATTATATCTGTAGCAAAAGATAGGATACATCTAGAAGAGGTGATTTATAGGAGTAAAATAAGAAAATGATGAGGAATAACTTTTTTTTAATAGCCAGTTTTACTATAAAAGAGATTCTCAAAAGTAGAGTACTCTATGGCGTTTTAAGCCTTGGGAGTTTTATTGCTATATTTTCATATCTAGCATCTGAATTTACTTTTGGAGTTCCACAAAGAGTTGCAATAGATATTGGGATGGGTGGAGTTAGCTTGTCAAGCTTAGCAATTGCACTTTTCTTTGGTGCTACATTACTAACCAAAGAAATTGAGACGAGAACTATATACATGACATTATCACGTCCTGTTGCTCGAGGTGAGTATATATTAGCTAAAATCACAGGGCTAATCATTGTGTTGGGAATAAATATCATTATTCTGTCTATTTTTACACTGGGAGTCTTTTTTATCTTGGGTGGGGAGGGCTCGCCACTGCTATACTGGACACTCTTTTTCTCCTTTTTGGAGTCATCTCTTTTGATGGTACTTGTGGTCCTACTTTCACTGGTTACAAATACGACCTTAACCGTCATTGCAGGTGGAACTATTTATGGAATTGGTTATATGTTATCCTCGGCACTTATAAATTATTTTATTAATGGTAGTCAGAAATTGGAGTGGATTATTTCCATCGCTACATTTATAATACCTGATTTTGATAGGTTAAATATTAAGGAATACTTATTATATGAGCAAACGTTAAGTACATCTTTCCTATTGGGTTCAACTGCTTATGCCTCTGTTTATATTTTAGTACTAGTAGGGTTCATTTTATTAATATTTCGTAACAAAGAGTTAGTCTAAAATGCCCAAATTCCTATTTTTTACTTATATCTTTATTTTTGGCAGTATGATTGGAAGTTTTTTGAATGTTCTGATTTATCGTATTCCACGTGGTCTAGGGGTTGTATGGGAGCGTTCTAGCTGTCCACATTGTAATATGAAAATTCCATTTTACTTAAATATCCCTCTGTTGGGATTCATTTTTTTAAGAGGAAAATGCCGTAACTGCAAGGAGTCGATTCACTGGAGATATCCCTTTGTCGAATTTCTGCTTGGTTGTTATTTTATTTTTACCTTCCCAGCTGTTTTTTCACCAATGTCTATTGTTCAATGGTCTCTAATTGTTGCCATATTTTCTATTTTAGTATGTCATTTCTTCATTGATATTGATTACCATATATTGCCTGACCGACTTAACTTAGGCCTATTACTAGTCAGTAGCCTATATGCATTTCTATTTTTAAATTGGAAAGATGCTATTATTGGAGGGGTAATTGGTTTTATTTTTCCTTTTCTGATTAGCTATATCTTTTATAAGCTTAAGGGTATTGAAGGTCTAGGTGGTGGAGATATTAAGCTCTGGGGAGTACTTGGCCTAATTCTTGGAGGGAGTGGAATTATTCAGAATATTTTTCTGAGCTCTTTACTAGGATCAGTTATTGGTGGCAGTATTTTACTTATAAAAAAAGAAAACAAAAATTATGCCTTAGCATTTGGCCCATATATCATCCTGAGCTACCTTTTGCAGTTTCATTTTGCTAGATTTATCCCCTCCTTTATAAAATTATTTTAACGATGCCTTGCGTAGCTTGTTAACTTACCGTTATAATAGAAAATTAAGAGGGATTTTTTATGGCCACAAATTTAAAAAAAATTTATGAAGCTTATGTTGAGCGTATGAGGGATATGCTCAATCTTAATCCTCCTGAACTTGTAGCTATTGATATTGGACTTACTGCAGTGAAAGTGGCAGAGCTACTTCAGATTAAAAAGGGTCGTTTTAAATTGGTAAAATATAGTCAAGTTCCACTGCCTGAATTAGCTCTTATTGATGATGAAATACAAAAAGAAGAAGATATTATAGATGCAATTAAAACGGCACTTGAGTCATCTAATATTTCTAATAGGAACGTAGTCAGTTCTATTTTTGGAAAAAATACTATTGTAAGGCGTATTCAAGTTGCAGGTGGAGATGAAAGTGAGCTTGAAGATCAAATTTTGTGGGAAGCGGAGCAATATATTCCATTTAATATTGATGATTCAGAGGTATCTTTTGATATTATCGGTGAAAACCAAGGTGGAGGGATTGATACTGTAGTGGCGGCAGCCACTCATAGTGTCGTGGATAACTTTAAAAGCATGCTAGAAGCAGCGGGAACCAAAGTTAAAATTATGGAGTTGGCGAGTACTGCTTTATCTAATCTATGTCTTGAATTATATAAGAAAGAGATGGATGAGGATGAGGACGCATCTTGGTTAGTTTTTGATTTTGGGGCACAAAAAACCAATATGATTATTTTACGTGGAGGAAAATTTATATTTTCGAAAGAGATTGCAATTGGTGGGGTCATGTTAACGGAAGAGATTCAACGTCAGATGGCAGTTAATTATTATGAAGCTGAAGATTTGAAAATTACTACTGATGGGCGTGGTAATTTACCGGAAGATATATTAAAAATTGTAGAAGAGGTAAATGAGAACTTTTTTGCTGAGATCAAAAAAACATTAGATTTTTATATCTCAGCTTCTCAGGATGATATGTTATCTTATTGTTTGGTGACTGGCGGAGCGACATTAGCGGTTGGATTTCTTGATGGTCTTGGAGAGATTGTAGGGATTGAACCGACGGTTATTAACCCTTTTGAGATTGTTGAAATTGATAAAAAGAATATACCAGAAGATCGAATTGATGATATTGCCTGCTATGGTGCTGTTGCAATAGGGCTTGGAATGAGACAGTTAAATGATTAAAACTAATCTAATTGCACAGCCAAAAAAGTTTAAAGTTCCTGTTATATTTGGTCTTGATATTCGTATGTTTAACTTTAAAATGCTCTTTATTGTATGGATAATATCATACAGTCCTGAATTACTACAAAAGTTTTATTTTTCAGTAGAGTTAGACAAATTAAATAATAAAATTATTTTTCATAAAAAAGAGCTGGGTAAATATAATAAAATTTTAAAAAAAAATAGACAGTTGAAAAAGAAAATTGAAGCATTTACGATGCAAGCTAATAAACTGAAAGAGAGAGAGAACCAAGTTCTAGAAATTATTAAGCAGCGAACTAATCCATTTAAGGTTTTAGTGAAGTTAGCTGAATCTCTTCCTGCAAAGGTCTGGACTAGTAGTATAAAACTTAATGGGGATGCTATCACTATTGATGGTCTGGCAACGAGTTATAAAAGTATTGGAGAGTTTATAGATACTCTGAATGACTCGATCTATTTTAGTAAGACTATTCGTCTGAAAAAAACAGAAAGTATAACCCAAACAGTAAATAAAGATGAGTTTCGTGTTGAGAAATTTGAGGTTACAGGAAAAATTATGAGGTTTGATTAATGGCTCGAATATGGTCTCTATTTATTCCTCGTTTGCACCTCCTGTGGATATTGTGGGTTGGTTATGCTACCTATCTGTTTTTTATTGAGGCTCAACAAGGAGTCGCTCTCGTTATTTCTCAAGAGACAATGATGGCAGCAAAAGTTATTAAAAAAAGAACTGAAACGCACGTTATGAAAAGCTATATTTTGGATGCAGAAAATGCAAAGCAAAAAATTGAGCTTGTTGCAAGTCATGTAGAAAAATTACAGAAAAAACTACCTATGGCCATCTCTGATGCAAAAATATTAGATTATTTTATGACGACGGCTAAATTACTACGCATTAAGGATTTTACATCTGAGCCAAGTAATGAAATTTCAAAAGGATTTTATGTAATTAAAGAATATAATTTTAAGATGTCCGGTACATACTTACAGTTACTCGTTTTTTTTGAAGAGGTAGCGAAGTCGGAACAATTACTTAATATTAAGGCATTAGATATCGTTAAAAGTAAAAAAGTCACTAAAAGTAGGTTTGGAGTTGTAAATGTTACAGGTGTTTTAGAATCATATCGCTATAATAAGAATCACAAAGAGGACAGAGGGATTGAAGCAATTGAAAAACAATATAAATAGATCTTGGATTCTTTTACTCTTGTGCCTAGTGTTTGCCGAAGTTAACACTACTCATGCTGAGAGTATTAAAAGTGTCTTTAAAAAAGATCTAGTATAAAGGATCCTTTTGGGCTGCGAGACCCATTTAAGCCTCCATTTGAGCGTAAGAAAATTTCCTTTAGTCATAAAAAGAAAAAAACAGAGGGTCTTTCTGCTGTAGAAGTAATGAAGAGTATTGCAATTGAGAATATACGAGTGGTAGGAGTTCTGGTTGGTAAGGAGCGACGTGCGGTAGTTACGGTTGAGGGGCATGGAAAAAAGACGTTTCTTCTTAATGAAGGGATGCTAATTGGAGTGGATAAGGCTATTTTGAAGGCTATCTTACCAGGAGGAATTGTACTGGTAGAGAAAATTAAAAATGTCTATGACGATGACGAGTATATTGAGACGATTATACCACTTTCTTTAAATTAATTAAAATAACTCTTTTTTTTTAAATGATGCTAGGTATAATAATAGTATAGATGGTTTTATAACCTTAAGGATGAGGTAGTATGAAAAAAGGATTTTTAATTTGTGTCATATGCTTTTGGCCACTAAGTGTGCTATTTGCTGCAAAGATGACAGCGATGAATTTTTATCAAGAGGGTGATATTAGTATTTTGGAATTGGCTTTTACCGATTCACAGATAAAGGCTAATAAGTTCCACATCACTGATGATAAGCAAATTATTATTGATATTAAAAACACTGTTGCTAGTAAGAGAGTATTAAGAGCATTTGATACATCTGAGTTTTCAGGTGCCCTCGTTTTTGTTGATGCATACCCCAAACCTGGTAATTCTAAAGATTTACGAGTTTCATTACAGCTTAGAGATAATGTTCGTGCAATAATGAAAAATAAGTTAGGTAAGTTGAATATTGAGATAGAGAACCATTTTGGTGCATTTACACAGAGACAAGTGGAACAAGGTCAGAGTCAGATTACATCAAGGGCAGGGGATGAGCACCGTTCTAAGTTACATATTCCAAAATCTGATGCAGTAGAAGATATTTTAGAAAATCTAACCTTAGCAGGAAGAAAGAAGTACATTGGTAAGAGAATATCATTTAACTTTAGAGATGTTCCTGTTGAGGATGTCTTGCACATGATTGCAAATGTATCAGGATTTAATATTATTTTAAATAAATCTATTAAAGAATTGCAGACAATGTCCTTATCATTGACCAACATTCCTTGGGACCAAGCATTAGATACTTTGCTGGGGTTGAACAAGTTGGTGGCTACTAAAAATGGAAATATTTTACTGGTTACAACTCTGGCAGAGGCAACAGCAGCAAGACGCTTGGATATGAAAGCGAAGAAAATGGCTGAAGACCAAGAACCTCTTGTAACAAAAATTTTTCCTATTAGTTATGCATCACTAGACGACATGACTAAGATTCTGACTGATTACCTAACTCCAGGGCGTGGAAAGGTATCTAGTGACAACAGGACTAACTCCTTTATTGTAAAAGATA
>DAOWEO010000089.1 GCA_030638415.1 Bdellovibrionales bacterium
AGCCAGCGGTAAATCAAGCTGCCTTAGACTCTTTAAAAGAGTTGGTGGGTAGTGGTGATGTTGATGGAGATGCACTAGTTGATTTAGAAATAGCTCCAGCACAAGCTCCTGTTGTTGCAGAGCCAGCGGTAAATCAAGCTGCCTTAGACTCTTTAAAAGAGTTGGTGGGTAGTGGTGATGTTGATGGAGATGCACTAGTTGATTTAGAAATAGCTCCAGCACAAGCTCCTGTTGTTGCAGGGCCAGCGGTAAATCAAGCTGCCTTAGACTCTTTAAAAGAGTTGGTGGGTAGTGGTGATGTTGATGGAGATGCATTGGTTGACTTGGAAGTGTCACATGGGAGTTCCGAAAACTATTCAGGTAAAATTGACACGGATTCAATTTTTTTAGAAAATATTGTGGAGCAGTATACTGCTAAGTTACATGAGAAAATAGTTAAGCTTGTTAAAATTATTGGAGACTCAATTTCAGTTGGTGATTACCCATTCAACTTAACGACACACTTGGTGCGAGAGATTCATCGTTTAAAAGGGGCATTTGCAATAATTGAAACATCACTTGTAACTGATTTGTTTGATGTTATTGAAATTAAAATTAATGAGTTGGATGTACTTTTTGATAACAATGAGGATATTAAATTTGACTGGACTGGAAAATTTAAGGATGTTCCTGTTTTATTTTGGGATATTCGAACTAGTATCAAAGATACAAGTTCACTGGAAATACTCGTTTCATCACCAGAGTGGATGGAACGCTATAGTAGAATAAAGCTAGCTTTTACTTAAGTTAAAAGATTAAAGGGTAATGTATGATAGATGATTCAATGTTTGATGAATTTAAAATTGAAGCGGGAGAAATGTTAGACGAATCAGAAGATTTCCTGCTAGAGCTAGAAAAAGGTGAAGAGTTTGATTCTAGATATAATGGTATTTTTCGGGCTTTCCATAGTCTAAAAGGTGCTGCTGGCATGTTTGGTTTAGATGATTTACAAAAACATATGCATTTATTAGAAAGTCTGTTTGAAAAAACAAAAGATGTTGGCTCTATTGCACATGAACAAATTGATTATTTTTTACGGGGTGTTGATGAGGCAAAAAACTTTCTTGCTGGCAATAGTATTAACTTTGCTCCAATAGATGAGAAGTCTTTTTTAGCACTTGCTTGCAGTAATGTTGAGACCTCCACAGTGTTAGAAATAGAACATGAATATGAATATGTTGATGTTGCAAAAGAAAAAGAAGAGCAAGCTTTTAGTGAATATATTCAAAAGGATTCAGGGGAGGCTATAGGTGGGCTATCATTAAAAGCCAGAATTGTTATTGTTGATGATGAAGAAGCTATTGTTGAAATTTTGAGCGAAATGATGAAAGAGTGTGGGCATAGTATTTTTCCGTTTACAGATGGAAAGAAGATGCTTGAAGAGTTAGATGAGATTGCTCCAGATATAATTTTATCAGATTTAAATATGCCTGATCTATCTGGGATGGAATTGTTGGAGGCAGCAATCGAAATAATTCCTGATTTACCTATTATTTTTATTAGTGGATTTATCTCAAAAGACATCATGTTAAAAGGGCTAGAAAAAGGAGTATACTCCTATATTGAAAAGCCATTTAATGAAAATCAAGTTGTTTCTGTTGTAAGGCAAGCCATTATAAAATATCGTACTCAGAGGTTACTAAATAAAAGCCTGAATTATATTTTATATCAATATAATAATTTAGATCAATTCTTATTAGAGCAAGGAAAGGTTAGCATACGAGACGCGATGCGTAGTGAGTTAAAGCATATTTTAGAACAAAAGAAATTACTGAAAGCTATTACGACAAATAATTAAGCGGCATTTTTATCAAATAAGTTTTTAATAATACTTAAAGAAAAGGTATTTTCTTGCTTTTGTTGGTCTTTTTTCATTGCCTGCACAAAAGAGCTTGCGAGCTTAGGGTCAAACTGTGTTTCTGAAAATTTAATTAGTTCCTCATATGCAATTTGGTAGGATAGTCCTTTTCGATATGGTCTTGTCGAGGTCATCGCATCAAAGGTATCTGCAATTAATATAATTCGAGAGAAGAGGGGAATCTCTTCACCGCGAAGTTGTGATGGATATCCCCTGCCATCAAATCTTTCATGATGATGTTTAGCATAGTGAGCAATGTCTTTAAAAGGTTCAAATCCTTCAAGAATTTCAGCTGTTTTCTCAGGATGGGTCTTCATAATCTTAAATTCATCACTATCTAGGCGGGATGGTTTTAGTAGTACTGCGTCGGGAATGCCTATTTTTCCAATATCATGGAATAGTGAAGCAAGCTCTAGCTTGTATAATTCTTCAGTATTTAATCCAATTTCTTTACCTAAAACGAGAGCGTAGTAGGTAACTCTCATACTATGGCCATAAGTGTAGTGGTCTTTCATATCTAATGCTTGTAAGATGCTACGCACTGCCATTTCACAAACTTCTTGATAGCCTCGTTCAAGTTGCTTTATTTTTCCGTTCATTTCTTGAAATCTTAAAGGAGATCTTTGACGGCTTAAATTTGTTAATTTTTTATCATTACGACTCATTAAATAACCTCTGAAGAAAAATCTTCAGTAAACTTCTCGGTTAATAAAGCTAAAACTTGAATAGTTTTCTTGGATATAGATTTTTTTTCTATCTCAAATAAGGGGAGAAGTGTGGTAAGATAACGTGATATTAGATATTTAAAACAATTAAGAGAGAATAAACTTAATGAATTTAGTAAGCTGGAATTTAATACCAACAGAGCATGAAATTGTTAGTCAGATGCTAGTGAAGAGTATATTTAAAAATGAAATATTTTTACGTTGGGATGAGTGTACAGTTAACTCGATTGATACTCTATGTTTCATTAGTACCAACCAGTTAGAGGAGTGGTATAAGCTGCCAAGTAGTAATCGCATGTGTTTTATTACTATAGGTGGGACTAGTTTAGATATTGATTCACCTTTTTATTTAGGTACGCTTTCACATACAATGTTAGAAAAGTTAGATCATGCTGAGTTAAAGACTATCGTAGATGCTTTTTTGTCACGGTTTAACTACCACCAGCTTGAACTAGAAGTAGACTTGATGAGTTTTGAGCTTGATAAAATGAGAGAACAGATTACAAGTGAGCTTGGAGCAATCAAAAAAATATATCAAAAGATTGTACCAATTAGAAGTGAAACTTTAAGTGCACTGCAGATCTCATCCAAATTCTCATCAGGATTAAAGGGAGGAGGTGAGTATTTTGATTGGAGTGCAAATCGTTCGAAGCTATTTTTTTATCTTTTTACAACTTCGTCTTATACTTTAACAGGAGAACTGGTTCAACTCTTTGCAAATGTCCTTCAAGAGGGAAATTTTAGCTCCGATAGATCTAACCTCTTATTAGAAAATATTGATCAAACATATAATGCATTTCAATCTAAAAAAGATGCTGAATTAGACTTTATTTTTTTTACTATTGACCTGAAGTCTCTCAGACTTGATGGCCACTCATTTGGAAAACACTCATTTTTTACAGGGCAAGGTGAATTTATTGACCAGCACAAAGAACGTTCATCATTTGCTGTAGCAAAAACAAAAACATCTTTTAGTCATCAGTCTGACAAAGGTGAAATAATGTTTTTAGAGTCTGCAGGAATACAAAAGAGTAAAACTGAGTTATTAAAGGACAAAAGCATTTTAGATTTAAAGAAAATAACCCAGCAAACTACGAGAGAGTACTTTGATAGTGAATTAATTGCTTTGCAGAGTGCTGCAAATAGTGATTTCCTTCCATATGATTCGACTCTTATCAAAATTGAGGTATTAAAAAATGGTATTTTTAAAGTATAGTGCACTTGTTTCTTTGATCATTTTTTCAGTGACTGGCAAATCCAGTACTTTTTCAGTAACGGATTGTCTTAATCGTAATTTTGATACAGAGGTTTCTCATAAAATTAAACCTTTTGGATTATTAAAAAATATTTTAGCTGTAAAAAAAGATAAATGTGTCTTTACGGTAAAACAAGAGAAATATAAGTATTTAAAAAAGCAATGGACTGTTGATATTTGTAGAGAGCCTATTCATATTAAATATGGCGTTAGTGCTGTTGATGTCTTTAAAAGAGATGGGAGATGTATTTCCTCGTCAGATTTTTGTCAGTCATTTTCAAAACTGTTAAAAAGTATCGAAGACGATGGATTAATTTTTGCTCCAGGCGAACGAGAAGATCTATCGAGTGTTCATGGACAGTTACATTGTTCTTTTTTACTGATCAAGTCTTATTTAGAAGATGGTGTTGTGTATAGCCGTAATAAACAATATGGTGCATTTCGTCAACGTGAAGATTATGGCGTGAAGCCAAGTGTAACATCTAAGCCGAATGATATTAGTGATGAAGTCAGTGAGTCTACTGAATCTGCTGATACTGAAAGTACAGAATCGATAGAATAGTAAAGGATGCTCTATGCGAACGGAGATAAAAAAGAAAATCTTACTTATTTTAGCCTTTTCTTTAGTTGTTGTTGCTTGGTTTGGATGTGATTTTAAAACATTTTCCCCTACCAAAATAAAGTTTAAAAATAACCTTGCAGTCCCTGTAAAAGCTTTAGACCTTAAGGGTGATTTATACCAGGATCATATTCAGACTCTATTCGATAACAGATGTGTGGCATGCCATTCCTGTTATAATTCTCCATGCCAGGTGAAGTTGTCATCATATGAAGGAGCACAAAGAGGTGGGTCTAAGATCAAGGTTTATGATGGTACGCGATTAAAAGAAATTAAACCTACGCGACTTTTTCAAGATGCTCATTCAGAAAAGGAGTGGCGCAAGAAAGGATTTTACTCTGTCTTAGATAATTTAACTTCAACAACCTCATCGGCGATGGAGCAGGTTGTCTCTCTTAAAAGTAGTGTTGATATCGGCAAGGAGTATTATGAGTATTACCCTGAAGCGGAAGACTTAAACTGTTCAGAAAATCAGATAGAGCTAAGTGCATATCTTGAAAGTAATCCTCATCTTGGTATGCCATTTGGATTTCCGGCTTTAACAACATCAGAGGAAGAGCTGTTGGGCCATTGGTTTAAAAATGGATCTCCTGGACCTACAGTACAAAGACTGAAGAGTATGAATCTTCCATCTAATGGAGACAAAGGAATTCTTGTGCTTTCAAAGTGGAATGAATTTTTAAATCAGAGTAGCTTGAAAGCACAAATAATGAGTCGTTATATCTTTGAACACCTGTTTATTGGACATATGCAGTTTAAAGAAATTCCAGGTGACAGTTACTATCTCGTTCGCTCTAAAACGCAATTTCCTAAACCAATTGATGAAATATCAACTCCACTTCCGTATGATGACCCAGGAACTTCTAAGGTGTTTTATAGATTTAGAAAAGTAATTTCTACACTCGTACACAAAACCCACATAATATATGAACTCTCTGACAAGAAGATGGCAAGGTTTGCTAAGCTATTCTTATCAACAAAGTGGAAAAGACCTTTCTTATTTCCATCATATGACTCTGAAATTGCAGCGAATCCCTTTAGAGCGTTTGAAATGATTCCAGCAAAGGTGCGCTATCAGTTTCTATTAGATAATAGTCATTTTTTTATTACAACATTTATCCGTGGTCCTGTCTGCAAAGGACAGCTTGCACTTAATTCAATTAGAGATCACTTCTCTGTTGTCTTTTTAGACCCTAGTAAAGACCTGTTTGTGACAGACCGTAAATTTGAGAAGAAGAGTATTGATTATCTGGCAACTCCAATTCAAGGTGGGAGTAGTTTTATTAAGAGCTTTTATTTTAAGTATCATCTGCTAGAACAAAAATATGTTAAATTGCGTGAGCGAGTTTATGAAAAATCTTATAAAGATGGGACTGATCACTCATCTATTTGGAAAGGTAATAAGACTGGTGAGCCGATTTTAACTATTTATCGCCATCTTGATAGTGCAACAGTTTTAGCAGGGCAAAAGGGTGGAATTCCAAAAACCCTCTGGGTAATAGATTATCCTCTCTTTGAGCGTATTTATTATACTCTTGTGGCAGGATTTAATGTGTTTGGTAGTATCTCGCATCAGCTTTTTGTCCGCACGTATATGGATGATATGCGGATTGAGGGAGAGAATAATTTTTTAACGTATATTCCGTTAGATAAAAGGTTTGATCTTCATAGTATGTGGCATAAAAAAGATGAGCTTTTCTCAGAGTTTTATTTCTTTTGGGAGCGAAAACTATCGGCAGCACTAGGAACTAGTTATGGTGGGAATGTCGTAACTAAAATAAAATATAAAAGTAATCAGTATGTAGAAGAATTCTTAGATCAACTATATAGTAAAAATTTCTCCCCTCTCGTTTTAGCTGAGCAAGATCCTATCAATAACCATTCATTACAAAGAACGAACCTGATTGATGCTGAGTTTTTTGATTGTAGCAAAGAGAGTTGTGTTGATGCAAGCTTTTCAAAAATATCAAATAGGTATGGAGAATTTATTCAGACTTTTCCTGAAGAGCGTTTAGATTTAATGTTTATTCGTATAAGAATGAAAGACGGTAAGCATTTAACATATTCCTTAGTAAAAAATAAAGCACGGCTAAATGTTGACACTCTATTCAATGAAGATGGAACAAGAAATCCAAATCAGGATACCTTCAATGTTTTCAAAGGATTTGTAGGTAGTTATCCAAATCTTTATTTTGATATTGCAGTCGGAGATATAAAAGATTTTTTTAATACTCTTATTAATATTAAGCTTGGTGACAACTCTTTCTATGAGTTAGTTGATAAGTATGGAGTAAGGCGTCTTGATAAAAACTTCTGGGAAATTAGTGATTGGTTTAATGATGAGTATTATCGCTTAGAGCCATCGAAGGCAGGTCTTTTTGATTTGAATCGCTATGCTAATATTCCTAAAGATAAAGATCAGAAAGTTAAAAAAAGCTTAATTTCACTGTAGAGAGTGAGAAAGTAAAAACTTACAAATTTGTTCAACTATTTGAGCCTATTGTGCTCATTCTCAATGATGTACACCGACTTGTTACTTAAGGCAAATACGCACTAAAATAGGAGTAAAAAAAGTGTTTCCATTATTAATGTTCAGTCGTATGGTGGAGTAACGATATCGACATCGAGGTCAGTATGAAAAAGCGTATAAAAGTCTTAATGTTTGGCTGGGAATTTCCCCCCTTAGTTACAGGAGGGTTAGGCACATCATGTTATGGATTAACAAGGCACTTAGCTCTTAATGATGTAGATACCATCTTCGTTTTACCAAAAATACTTGAACCTATGCACCACTTCTTTTTAGAAGTTGTTGATGGGAGCTCATGTCTTGAAGGTATGAATATAAAGTCGGCTTATAAATCAAAGAGTGATCATGAAATATACTCTCATCTTGCAGAGTGCATTACACATGACTCCTTATTGGAACCTTACTCTAGTAAGGAAAGATATACTGAGATTTATGACCAACTAAATAATAAAACAGAGTTTGGTAAAGATATTTTTGAGGAAGTTAATAGATATGCTGAAATGGCTAAGTCAATTGCCATGGATAGAAAATTTGATTTGATTCATGTACATGATTGGATGAGTTTTGAAGCAGGAATAATTGCGAAGCAGTTATCGGGTAAGCCTCTTGTCGTTCATATTCATACTACTGAGTACGACCGAAATGCAGGCAGAGAAAATAGGGAGATTCTTGCTATTGAAAAACGAGGGTTTGATGCTGCTGATAAGATTATTGCAGTTAGTAATCAGATGAAAGAACAAGTATCTAGAAAGTATAATATTGATAAAAGTAAAATTGAAGTAGTTTATAATGCTATAGAAAAAGGTGATACTGTCGATCTTGATCATCAAATTGAATTTTTAAACAATAAGAAAGTTGTATTCTTTCTAGGTAGAATAACATCACAAAAAGGACCAGGAGTATTTTTAGATGCTGCTGAAATACTGTTAAAGGAGCGTAATGATATTATTTTTATTATGGCCGGTGATGGTGATATGGCCCCTTATATAATAGAGGAGTGTCAAAAAAGAGAACTTGATGACTACTTTTTCTTTCCAGGGCACCTTCGTAGTGCTGAAAAAGAGAAGTTGTTTGCAATTAGTGATCTTTATATTCTTCCTTCACTTGCTGAGCCATTTGGTATCACTCCCGTGGAAGTTATGAGTTATGATATTCCTATCATTATGACAGAAGGGTTAGGAGCACATGAAATTATTCCAGAAGCTTTAGAGTTTAAATTTAATGATTCTGTTGATTTGGCAAACAAGATTATTAGAGTCTTAGATTCATCGACAGAGCAAAAAAGTATAACAGTAAATTATGGAAAAAATCTTGATCGCCTTGATTGGAATATTTCAGCACAAAAGGTGAAATCTCTTTATTGTCATATACTTGGAATGACTGTTGAAAGATAGTATTACTCGTTACCCAATAGTAGAGCTACCTAATAATAGAAGTAGAAAAGGTTCCAAACTAGTTGTCTATCGTAATTTTCTTATTGGCCGTGAGAATTATCAAAGAGTAACACAGCACGAGAAGCTACATATAAAAATCAAACTGCAGCAGGTTAGCTCTGAGACTATTGTTTTTATACGTTCAAATCACTCTGGAGCATGGGAAGAATATGCTTTAGAGCAGAAAGATGAAAACTCTTTTGAGCAATCGTTGGTGCTTCAGCATATTGGTATCTTTCAATTTAAGATTCGTTACTCTATTAATGGTGGGAAGTCATGGCTTTGGGATAATGTACCTTACTCCTCAATTTTTGTTGAAACACCATTAATAAATAATCTAAAGATGTATACGTTAATTCCTAATATATCTGGAAGTTTTAAAATGTGGATTGAGCACTTACATCGTATTAAGTTAATGGGCTTTAATGCAATTCACCTATTACCTGTTACACATATGGATAGCTCTGAAAGCCCATATGCTGCATTTGATCTATTTGCTGTTGACCCTAGCTTTCTAAACCCTGGTGATGGTCGTGACGGAATGGAGCAGTTTGAGGAGTTTGTTCAGGAAGCACGTCTATTAGGAATAAAGCTGTGTTTTGATATTGTTCTGAATCATATTGGTGTTACAAGTTTGATGGCCAGTAAAACGCCGAATTGGATTGTGACTGACGGTTCTGAAGATGATGGACTCAAGAGAGCTGGTTGCTGGGATGGGGCTGATTGGGTCAGCTGGAATGATATTGCACTTATTGAATATGATCATCCAGATAAAAAAATTCAAAAGAACATATGGAAATATATGACTTCCTATCTGCTATTTTGGGCAAATTATGCAGAGCAAACAGGAGGCATGGTAAGATTAGACAATTTACATAGTACTAATAGATCATTTTTTGACTGTGCTCTTACTTCACTTAATTCTCACTTTCCTAATCTAACCGTATTTGCAGAGTTATTTACTGATTTAAACACTATTTCAAAAATGGTTTTCCACCATCAGATTCAACTTTTATTAGCAACTCCATGGGTTACACCATTTACTGCAGGATATAGAAGTGGAATTTTGAATTTACATGCTAATAAGCATAAGTTTAAATATCTATTTCCTGTAAATTCACATGATAGTAAGTCTGTACCACAGCTATATGGAAGTGCTGCTGCTCTTGTTCCACGTTATGCCCTATCTTTGCTCTTGGGAACGGGATCAACAGGGATGGTACAAGGGGCTGAATTTGGTGTTAGCTCCAAAGTTGAGTTTGTTGGAAGAAATAAAAATATGGATAGCTGCAGTGATAATTATTCTGATCAGTTACAGCTACTGCACTCAATTTTTGATGATGTGACTAAAAATGAATTAGTAAGTAGCATTTACATGGTGGATCAAGGACATGAATCTATAATTGCAGCTGTTCGATTTATAGTTGAGGCGGACCATCAACTATTAGTTATTGCTAATTTAGATACTGAAAATACTCAAGAGATAATTTTAAATTTCACTGATTTACCATTTTTTATATCGGATAAAATTACATTAGAGTGTCTTTTTGGTAATCCCAAGTGTGATATAGAGCATACAAACTTGGCTTCACCAATTTACCTCGGAGCTGCATCAGTGCAAGTTTACCGGTTTGAAATTTAGGTATTTTTCACTATACTAATATATATATATAATTTAAATATGTGGAAATGATGGGTAATAATTTAAAAAAGATAGAAGAAGAGAATACTTATTTAAGGAATAGGCTTACACAGATTGAAGCTCAGGCTAAAATTGGTTTATGGGATTTAGATATTGTAAAAAATACTTTAAAGTGGAGTGATTATACATATACTCTATTTGAAATTGATAGAAGTAATACTAGTTTGACTGTAGATATGTTTGTAGATGTAGTTCATCCTGATGATAGAGAGATGGTAAGTGAATTCTATGACAAATCGTTAGAAAATCAAGAACCATATGAAATTGTCCATAGACTACTACTGAAAGATGGTAGTGTGAAAATGGTAAGAGAGCGGTGTCATAGTACCTTTGATAATACAGGCAAGCCCTTAATGTCTTATGGAACTGTTCAAGATATTACTCAATATATGCATGAAGAAGAGCAGAAGCGTAAGTCAGAACAGAAAATGTTTAAGCTATCTCAGCTTGCAGCCCTTGGAGAACTAGCATCTGGTGTTGCTCATGAGATTAATAATCCGTTGGCAATCTTGAAAGGCTACCATGATATGAAGAGTAAATGGGTGTCAGAATATCCGGATGGTGAATTCAAAAAAAAGTTAGTTTTTTATATGGAACGTGAGACTGAAGCAATTGAGCGGGTAAGAAAAGTTGTTTCCTCTTTAAAAAGCTATAATTATAGCGGTGACGATAGTCCTGTTCTATTTTCTGTTGGAGATGAAATTCAGACCTCTATTGATTTTATAAAAGTTATTTATGAAAAGAACGGTATTCTTATTACACTTGAAAACTGTAATAAAATGAACTTTATAAAGGGCTATCCTAATTATTTACAGCAAATATTAATGAATCTGTATTCCAATGCGCGTGATGCCTTATACGGTCAAGAGGGAGCTAGGATTGATGTTACATGTACCCCGCAAGATGATAAGGTATGTATTGTAGTGAAAGATAATGGAAGTGGAATAGATGACAATAATCTAGATAATATATTTCAACTTGATTTTTCAACGAAGCAAAAAGGAGAGGGAACTGGGTTCGGTCTTCATCTTGTGGAAGATTTTGTTCGTAGAATGGATGGAACGATTAGGGTTGAGAGTAAAGTTAGTGTGGGAACTTCATTTCATATATGTTTTCCTGTCGACCACGTAAAAGAGATAGAAATGCCTAAAGAATTTGAAACAGAGGAAGTAATAGTGCAGCAGGATAAGACTATACATTGCCTAGTGGTAGATGATGAGATTGATATTGCTGAATACCTATCCCTGCTCATTGAGGCAGAAGGACATACAGCAGATTTTACAACTAGTGGAGCAGATGCATTAGAGAAAATTTCAACTACTAATTATGATTGTATATTTACTGATATCGTAATGCCAGATATGAATGGTCAAGCTCTTCTTAGGAAGTTAACACAGAGAAAATTTAAAGGTAAGCGGGTAATCGTATCTGGTAACTTTTTTCCTCAAGGAAAGAGTGCAGTACTAAATTATGATGTCACAATGGAAAAACCTTTTAATAAACAAGATGTAAAAAATGTACTAAAACAGCTTTTTACGGAGTAATTCTTCTAAAAAAAATATACAAATTTACTTAAAGCGAACTATGCTATTAAAAGTAAAAGAAATCTAATCAGTTATTAGCTTAAACATGTCTAGAATTGCACTAGAAATAACCTTTGTACGTAATGATGGGTACTTTACACCAGTAGCTAATACTCTATTTTTAATTTCTAATGTTGAAAGGTGAGGAGCGGTAAACTGCAGTAGACCAACTGCTGCTGCTGCAATGGGAGCTGCCATAGAAGTTCCAGATGCTACTTTGAATTTTCCTCCTGGCCAAGTTGAAATAATATTTGTGCCTGGAGCTGCGATATGTACAGAGTTAGCTCCTCTGGTTGCAAAGTTGGAATAGTATCCCTGAGCATTATGTGCCCCAATAGAAATAACATTATCTAGTTTATAGCTTGCTGGAAAAGTTGGATCAGTATCATTATTTCTTCCGCGTGAGTTTCCAGATGCTGCTATTACCATAACTCCTTTTTCACCGGCCTTAACAATTAGCTCTTTCAATATTTGAGAGTTATCACTTCC
Source organism: Bdellovibrionales bacterium (assembly GCA_030638415.1). Classification (GTDB taxonomy): domain Bacteria; phylum Bdellovibrionota; class Bacteriovoracia; order Bacteriovoracales; family Bacteriovoracaceae; genus DAOWEO01. Next base: position 12,231 of record DAOWEO010000089.1, read on the forward strand.
TCCCCAAGAACAGCTTAATATTTTAGCAGGAGTATGTAGAGCATAGTCTACACCTTGAATAGAAGTCATAGTATCTGCATAACCTTTTTTATTGAGTGTTTTTACTGCAACAAGTGATACATTTGCCAGTATTCCCATAATTTTTTCACCGTTGTGAGCAGCTCCTATAACACCGGCACAATGAGTACCGTGCCCATTGTCATCAATCGGGTCACTATCACTATTGGCAAAATCATATCCGTGAATATCATCTATAAACCCATTGTTATCATCATCTACACCTGCTGTACCATTTAGTTCAAGTTCATTTACCCAAATGTTTTGTTGTAGTTCAGGGTGGTTATAATCAATACCTGAATCTATAATTGCAATTACTATATCTTTACTTCCTTTAGAGATATCCCAAGCTTGTGCTGCTGAAATATCACAACCAACTTTTCCCTTCATAGGTGACATACGGTCAACTCTAACGGGTTCATTATTTCCTTGGTTAGATAGGTACCACTGTTTAGTGAAATCAGGATCAATACTTTTAATGCTGTCGTAGTCAAATGCTTTGTAGGTAAAGTTTTTTTCAATATATTTAATTTTAGGGTTTAGTAATAGGTCTGACTTATTACTAGTTTTAATTTTTGCATAGAGATTTCCAACTGCCTTAAAATACTTTGTTCCAAGAGGTAGTAGCGATCTGTCTTTAGTCGATAGAGAGTTTGTTTTAAACTGTACAATATATTCTGAGCCCATAAGCTGAAAACTAATTGTTAAAAGTAAAATAAAAACCTTCATAAATATGTCCTATTTGTCTTGGGTTGCAATTGCAAACTGCTTTGCACCAACTTGTTTAGCGATATCAATAATGCTAATAGTTTGACCTAGTGTTGCTTTTTTATCACCTTCAAAAATAATAGTCTTACTCTTAGATTTTCCTATCTCAATTGAAAGTAGCTCTTTTAAGTTATTTTTAACTTTTGTACCTTGAATATAAACATTTCCTGTCTTATCTAATGTAACAATTACTCCTTCATTTTCAGTGTTACTAATTTTATTTTGTTGTGAAGTCGATGGCAGATCAACATTGATACCTGAATCATTTGATATAGAAGAGGTAACCATAAAAATAATTAGTAAAACGAGAATGACATCGATAAAAGGTGTCAGGTTAATATCTGGCCTAACCTCATCCTGTTGTTCATAGTCTTGATTATTAAAGGCCACAATTATTCCTTAATCTCAGCAGCAATATCTAGAAAATTATTTTTAAATTCGAGGTTCACTTTATTTATTTTACTGAGTAGGTAGTTATAAATGAGCACAGCAGTTACAGCGACAATAATACCTGTCGCAGTCGCAACAAGTGCTTCTGATAATCCTGCTGACACCACTGCAAAACCACCTTTTCCAGTTTTAGCTATATCAGAGAAAGAACGTATAATCCCAATAACTGTACCAAACAGACCAATAAATGGAGCAGCGGAAGCAATTGAGGCTAGGGCCCATAATGATCCTTTTTCAAGAGCATAAACCTCTTGTAATCTTCGGTGGTGTATTGCTTGTTTGTCATCTCCTTTTAGGGAGCTAAAAAGTGATAGGTAAGTATCTTTTAAAAGACTACTATTGGCAGCGATAAATCCTTTTAACTCATCAGATTGCCCATTGCCCTGAAGGTCAATAACTTTTTTATTTAGAGTGCGAAAGCTAGCTTGAAATTGCTTTAAGAACCAGAGACGTTCAAAAAATATGGCCCATACAACAATTGAAAATATAATTAGTGGATACATGACGAAGCCACCAGTTTGAATTAAGTGAAGAAAGTTCATAGTGTTCCCTTTATTTGAACGTTTAGCTAGTGTTTATGGTACGAAGTCTATCATGAACAATCAAATTTTGGATATAACTGCTTTTCAAAAAATTATTGCAGACTTTGCTAAACAGAGAGACTGGGAACAGTTTCATACTCCAAAAAATCTATCTATGGCGCTAAGCGTCGAGGCAGGAGAGCTTGTTGAACTTTTTCAATGGCTTACAGCGGAGCAATCACAGAAAATAAAAGATGATCCAGCTAAAAAACAGGCTGCTCAAGAGGAAATTGCTGATATTTTGACCTATCTGTTAAGAATTTCAGATATTTTAGAAATCGATATACCATCTTCTTTAGCAGATAAAATAGAGCAAAATGGTAAAAAATATCCTGTAGATAAGTCTCGTGGTAATGCAAAAAAATATAATGAACTTTAGAGCTGATACCTAAATACTTTTAATCCATCAAAGTGGCTTGGTAAGTCAAAAAGTTTTGTAACTTTTCCTGTTTTAATATTTTCTAAAATAAACTGTTTAAAATTATCAGCACTTTGCAAAGGGTCATTACTACAAATGAGGGCTTCCCCCTGTGTAGTTATTAGCTGGTCTAGTTTTTTTAAAATTCGAGGATAGTCTTCTTTAAGTTTAAATCCGCCTGGTTGATAAGACGGGGGATCAACAATCACCAGATCAAAAGGACCTCGCTTAATGTATCCTCCTAGTGATTTTAAAATATTATGTTTAAGAAATTTAACATTGTCGGTTGCTTGTCCATTTATCTGATGATTTTTTCTACCCCATGAGAGAAAAGTAGATTTCATATCAACATTAGTTACTTCTGCTGCACCTCCTGCCATTGCTGCAACTGAAAATGAGCAGGTATAGGCAAAAAGGTTAAGTAGTTTTTTTCCTGATATATTTTTTTTAACATAATCTCTAATATTAGCCATATCTAAAAAAAGTCCGATATTTTGGCGCTCTTCAAAGCGTAGCTCATACTTAAGATCATTCTCGACAGTATCAAAAGTTGCAACTGTATCACCCTTGATGAATTTGAACTCTGTAGTACTTCCTGTTCTCTTTCTCCAGCATATTTTTATGATGTCAGGTGTAATGAAAGAGGATAAAAAAGATTCCGGTAGCTTGTGGTTATTATAAGTAGTTAGTAAAATAAGAGAACTGTAGCGATCAATAGTTATATGATTTAACGCAAGATCACTTTGCATTCTTCCATTAAAGAGGCGGTAACTAGACATGTGACCTATTGCTGTTGATGGTTAGCTCTTTAAGTTTTTTACTCATTTCACAAGTTAGTTGTTTCCAGTCAAAGCTCCAGCTCCAGTTTCCTTTGACTGTTCCAGGAATGTTTATTCTTCCTGTTGAATCCTGTGCCAGGATATCAGCAAGTGGAATGATGGATGTATTCGCCATACTTTGGTGCGCAAGATTAATCATATCCCAATTGAAGTTTGGATTAGGTTTTATATCTACTATCTGTTCTAAATTTTTTAATATTGATGGGCTTGCTTTAATATTATTCATCCAGCCCATAATAGTGTCGTTATCATGAGTTCCTGTATAGACGATAGAGTTGTTGGAAATGTTGTGGGGAAGGTACTCATTGTTACTGTCAGTATCAAAAGCAAACTGTAGAATTTTCATTCCAGGGAAGTTGAAATGATCACGAAGCTCTCTGACATCTTGGTCAATATCTCCTAGATCTTCAACCACTAGTTCATATGTATTATCTTTTTCTAGAGTAGTAAAAAGTTCTTTGCCTGGGGCATTGACCCATGCACCTTTTTTTGCATCTGGTTCACTCGCATTAGCAATTTCCCAGTAGGCTTGTAAGCCTCTGAAGTGGTCTATGCGAACTATATCAAATAGTTCGAAAATATGCTTTATACGCTTTTGCCACCACGTAAAGTTTTCTTTTTTATGAGCATCCCAGTTAAAAATAGGGGTATTCCAAACTTGACCATCCTTGGAAAATTGATCAGGAGGAGCTCCTGAGACAAATAGTGGTTCACCCATTTTATCTAGTTTGAAAAGTTCTTTAGATGGCCAAAGGTCAATACTGTGGTGATCAACATAGATAGGGATATCACCAATAAGTTCAATTCCATTTTGTTTGGCATAAACATGTAGATCATTCCACTGTAAGGAGAAAAGCCACTGAGTTATTATTAGTGGTAGAGATGTTGGGTCTGTATTAATCAGAAGCTTTAACCTGTCTTTATTATAGTCTGCATATTCCTTAGGCCACTTATTCCACTGCTTCCCATATTTTTTTGAAAGTAGAGAGAAGCTGGCAAAGTCGTAGATCCAAGAGTGGTTTTGAGCTAGAAAATTATTAAATGACTTAAGGTGTGTTTCTGATTCAAGTAGGTTTTTACTAATAAATGAGAGTTTCTCTTCACGTAACTCATTAAGAGATAGCTGTGAGAAGCTATTGCTAAGAGGCTGTTCTTTAAGTAGTCCTTGCTGATAAAGCTTTTCTAAAGATAAAAAGGCAGGGTCTCCACCAAAACTAGAATAAGCACTGTAGGGATTTCCATAACGGAAGGTTGCTCCGAGTGGAAGTAGTTGCCAGTAGGACTGATGTGTATCTTTTAGCCAATCAATAAAATCAAATGCATTTTGATCAAGACATCCTCTTCCTTCATTAGAAGGAAGAGAGAAAAGAGGAAGTAATATTCCTGCCGCTCTTTTTGAAATCATCTTATAGCCAGCTTGCCAATCCTAGTTCAAATTTAGAAATATGAGGAAGTTTTTTTGGCACAATTCTGATTCTTAAATTCTTTGTTTCAGACATTGTTTCTTCATTATAATTTTTAAAGAGAAAAGTTCCTGTCTCGAGCTGTTTCGTATTTTCGAGCTCTATAATTTGTCTCTCATTGCTGTCTGGTGTGGTTAAAATTGCTTCACAAATTACATCGTTAGGGTTAAGCCCAGCAAGGTAAACAGCTGTTTCAATGGTATGGTGTTTTCCGCAGAATACACGTCCAGGCATTGTATAGTCATATGGAATTTCTGTATGGTGAGAAGGGACATCTTTAAACTCATTAAACCTAGAAACAACTTCATTAACACCTTTTTCATAATCTAATTGAATGGTATTAAAAGTAATTGATGGCCACGAGGCAACAAAAATTTCTGACTGCTTACTAAAACTTATTCTATTTTCATCTTCTTTAATAAAATTATAAAAGTCTAAAGCATGGGTATAAAACTTACTGGCATAGTCTTGTACCATTCGGTATGTACTATATCTGGCAATGTTTGTTGCTAAGCTTACTTTTGATTTTTCAATCCAATGGTCTGACTCTTCTGATACCTCTCCTTCATAAAAAAGTGGAGAGATAACATTTTCTAGTGTTTCATAAAAATTATTTGCATCATCTTGGTCCTGTGCTTCCTCATCGGGGTAATCATCTTCATTCCCTATGGTCCAACCATTTTCACCATTATGCCCTTCTCGCCACCAACCATCTAAAACAGAAAAATTAAGTCCTGCATTGATCGGAACTTTTTGTCCGCTTGTTCCCGAAGCTTCCATAGGACGTCTAGGGTTATTAAGCCAAACGTCTACCCCCGCGACCATATGGCGAGAGATATGCATGTTATAGTTTTCAAGAAAAATTATTTTGCCTTTAAAACGTTCTTCTCTTGAGTAGTTATAAATCTGCTTAATAAACTCTTGTCCTGGTTTATCGGCAGGATGTGCTTTACCTGCAAAGACAAATTGAACTGGTCTCGTAGGGTGGTTTATAATTCTATCTAGTCTGGCAGAGTCTTTAAAAATAAGTGTAGCTCTTTTATAAGTTGCAAAACGCCTAGCAAAGCCAATGGTTAGCCTATTGACGTCTAGAAAGCTATCAACTTCTTCAATTGTCTTTGATGGTTCACCGTTTCTTTTTAATTGATCTTTTAGTTGTTGCCGGGCCATCGTAATCATTTTACTTTTAAGAATATGTCGAACTGAACGTATTTTTTGATTATCGATATTAAGAGATTTTTCCCAGTAGTTTGGATTACTTAAATTAGCTTCCCAGTCTTTTCCTAGAGACTCAACAAAAAGTTCTTTCATTTCAGGAGAGCACCATGTCTTTACGTGAATACCATTAGTGATTGAACTAATAGGATTTTCACTTTCTGGA
>DAOWEO010000156.1 GCA_030638415.1 Bdellovibrionales bacterium
AAATCATCCATATCCTCGTCAGGTTGTATAAAGCCAAATTCCTTTACATCATCATAAAATTTTATTATTCCAGTATAAGTTTCTCTATCTTGTTTATCACCTATCTCTTCTTCACCCCAAACAATTTCATGAATCGCCTGTACTTTTTCACCCTTGTGAATTTTTTCTAGTTTTTCAATAACAGCATTTTTACTTTTTGTATCGACAACAAAATTCTTTCTTTTTCTTTTTTTTGTTTTATCCATGTCATATCTAACTAGTTCAACTGTAATTTTTGCCATTATGTCCTCTATTTTAAATTTAGGTATACCTACTACATATTCACCATAATAAATACATAAATAAAAATACTCTATATTTTTGTGGCTACAATTGCATTACAACGTGGAGAGATTGCTGGATTAAAGACTTCTACAATATCTACACTATAGCCATTTTCTTCAAGAAACAGTGCCCTATCACAAAGAATGTATATTTCTACCAACTTCCCCAAGTATCTCCGTAAGGCGTAAAAGGCAGAAAAATATTCATTTAGATATGTGTTACGCTCACTTTGATAAAAAAGTTCAACATTTTTTTTGTCTGGCACCATAATTTCAGTAAAAAATTTGCTCAGACATATCTGAACATAATCACCAAAAGAATTTTCATACAGACTTTTACGTGCATTACTCATAGAGCAAAATGCCAAATGGGAGTGTTCAGAAAATAACCAGTGATGAAACGAAAGCTTAAATTTCATTATCCTCTCACGGTACTTATAAAACTCAACCGGAACCTTGTTAAAGGACTGTATTGCACTAGACAATGCTCGCTCATTAAATGATATGGACTTATCACTATGTACTGACAAATTATAATCATCGTCTTTAATTTTGGAGTAACAACAGCCCAAATTAATGATTTTTTGTATCTTATTTTCCATACAAGTTCGAAACATATCTGTAGCAAAATTTCCACAAGTGTGAAGACCGACTGCAACTTCAATATTTTCTAAATTAGCAGTACTAGAATTTGAACAAACATGACAATGGTTAAATAAAACCTGACTATTCATTTTTGATAATTTTTTCTTTCCTTTGTCGATAAGTGCCAGATCTTTTTCCAAGACAGTAACTTTCATTTCTAACTCACCCTCTAGAAAGTAAGCAAGATTACCAACTCCTCCACCAAAGTCAGCCACCGACTTACCAGAGTCCTCACTCATAAAAAAGTAAAGCTGTTTTAACTCATGTTGCTTTTTTACATTACCAAAGGTTTTTAGCTCAATTTCATTTACTTCTACTTTTCTAAAACGAGATAAATCTTCAATATCATCTACAAGTTCAAGCCATTCAGGATCATTTAGTAGTGTGTGCTCTCTTTGTGCATCAAAGCGTACCAGGTCATCACGATCAAGCTTCATTAGTCCTGTTATCCACTTATGATTTATTTCACTTCCACTAATTACGGCCAAATCAGATTGAGAAATTAGTGGCAGATACTTATTAAGAATATGTGCAGTTTTTTTTAATTTATTTTGTAGATTAACATTAGGCATAAGGCTCTGAGCTAACTGAAGTTTAAATCATTAGCAATAACTTTTCCTATTTTACGACCCAAACGCCAGCACTTCCCACCAGTTTTAAAAGGCATCAATACATTTCCTGCAGCATAGTAATTAGGATCTGAACACCTACCATTTTTATCTATTTGTGGAGATGTTGTAGTATGATTTATTTCTAAGTGACTTGTTCTAACTAATGTGGAGTTAGAGACAAACTCTCCTGTAAAAACAACAGCGTCACATAGCACTTTGGTCTGTATTCCTTTTGTATCTTCAATAACGATAGCCTCAACTCTTTGCTCACCAATAATATCTATAACCTTACTACCTAGATAAAGAGGTACTACAAACAGTGAGATAATTTTATTAAACATCCATGGCAGAAAAGTCATATTGCTATTTTTTTCAACCATTGCGGCAGACTTCATTTTAAAATGTTTAGCCGTCATTAAAGCAGAAAAACTAACAATTTCACTTCCGATGATAACTGGTCGTCTACATGGAAGCTTATCTTCTAAGTAAAGCATCGATTGAAATGCTGCTGTTGTCATTACTCCTAGTGGTCTTTGTCCACTAGTTAATCTTGCTGAGCGTGGAGTTTCGCGCAATCCAGTTGTAATTAAAACCCGTTTTCCGGTAATTGTGCCCGCTTCTTCTGGAGATACAAAGCTAAGTACTCCATTTGGCATATATTCGGTAACGGTTACCTTGGTTTGAACATTAACATTATATTTCTCAGCATCTTCCCTTAATTTTTTTGCATAATTTGCACCCGTTAATAATCGCCAAAAATCAAATAATCCAAAAGAGCGATGTCCACAGTGGCGAACAGTTCCCCCACCTATTGATTCTCGCTCTACAACTAAAATATTTATTATCCCTATTTTTTTTAAACTAACAGCAGCAGAAAGTCCGGTAGGACCTGCTCCAACAATTATAACATCATAGCTATTGCCATTAAGCATTGCTCACACCTTTTTTATCATTGATGGATAAAGAATTTTTAAACTGAGCTTCTGTTAATTTTGCCAATTTCCCTGAACAGTAAAAACCTTGGCAACGGCCCATTGTGGCCCTTGTTCTTCTCTTCAATCCAGATAAGCTTTTAGCTGGTATCTTTGAATTTAGTGCATCAACAATTTCCCTCTTGGTAACTAGCTCACAATGACAGATCATTTCTCCATAACCTTTTGTATTAAAATCTCTAGGAAATTTTTCAGCAAGCCTTGGAGCATTAACAGAAATAGGATCTTCAATTCTTTTAAAGCAGGTCTCTTTACCAGCAAAAATGTTACTAACATGTAAGCCTAAACCTAATGCAGAAGTTAGCCCGGTAGAACGAATCCCCCCTAATGTTATCCAGTTTTTATCTTCATTTTGAGAAACTCTATAATATTTTTCTTCTGTTGCTGGTCTGATTCCTGCAAAGGTAGCTGTGATTTGTGTTTTCTCAAGTTGGGGTAACATCTCGATCGCTTGAGTCTTAAGCTGCTTTAAAGTCTCTTCAACAACTCCTGAGTCTGATCTACTCTCTTGCTCTTCAGCGGTAGGTCCAACAACAATATTTCCAAAAATAGTAGGGAACAGCACAATTCCTTTTGTTCTCTCTGTTGGAACTGGTAGAATTACTCCATTCAGTAAGTCTCTTGCAGACTTATCAAAAACAATAAACTGTCCCTTTCTTGGCCTAATAGAAAAATCACACTCTTTTAAAACTCTCGTATTAACTATATCGCCATACAATCCGGCACAGTTTATGACATACTTAGCTGAGATGTTTCCTGCAGCTGTTTCTACTAACCAATTATCTCCATCAAACTCTCCTGATAATACTTCAGCATCACAGAAGACTTCTCCTCCATTTTCGACTGCTTGCAATAGATAAGCATATGGAGATGACCAAGGATCAATTATATATTCACCAGGAACACTCACTGCTGCCTTTAGATGATTTGCAAGGTGTGGTTCTGCCTGTTGAATCTCTTTTTTACTCAAAAGCTTTATATCACTAACACCATTTTTGAGTCCTTTTTCTAAGACATTTTCTAACTTTGCTTCTTGATCATAGTTCCATGCAACAACATTTGCACCAATCTTCTCAATTGGAAGATTTAGCTTTTCTCTAATTTTTAAATACTCTGCATAGCCGTTTTGCACACACGATTGCTCTAGTGTTCCATTAGGTGCATCAAATCCAGTATGTAAAATGGCACTATTTCCCTTGCTGGCCCCAGCTAAAATGTCTGATGATTTTTCTACTAAAGCTACCTTTGCTCCATCGAGTACCATCTGCCTTGCAACAGCGCAGCCAACGACTCCACCACCAATTACCAGAATTTCCACGTGTGTAAGTATTTTAGTTTCCTTCATGATGTCTTATTCCTACGATAAATTTTTAATATCTAATAATGACTAACTATATTTTTTAATCTCTCCAGATTTAATTTTTGCAAAATAAATACTTAGCTCTTTTTTAACTTTGGGACCTAGAACATAGATCGCAATAATATTTGGAATACTTATAAAATAGGTCATTGCATCTCCAAAACTAAGAACTGACTTTAATGATGCAACAGCACCAATAACGATAAAGAGGCAGTATAAAACTTTGTAGGTTAATTCACTAACAACTGATTCTCCAAATACGTACGTCCATCCTTTAAGTCCATAATATGCCCAAGCAATCATAGTTGAAAATGCAAACAGACATGCAGCAATTGCAAGTGGATATGGAAACCAAGGAAAGACTCTCTCAAAGGCATTAGATGCAATTACAATTCCTTTAATATCTCCAGCTCCATTAGATCCCGCAATATAATCAGGATTGTTTAAAACATTAAATGCATTTTCTCTTACTAGATCTAATGTTTCTCGAATAGTAGGGTCGGCAATTTGAGAAGTTCCTATAACCAAAGCTGAAATAAATAAAATAATTATTGTTCCAAAAAATGGTTCAAGAATAGCAACAAAGCCTTCTGTTACAGCATGTTCTGTTTTTACAGCAGAGTGAGCAATTGAAGCTGAACCTATGCCTGCCTCATTAGAAAAGATAGCCCGTTGAAAGGCAATCATTACACAGCCAACAACTCCTCCTGCAACTCCTGAAGCAGTGAATACACCTCTAAAGATTTCAGCAAAAGTTTCTGGAATATATTTGATATTATAAATGATGACAATTATGGCAAATGTCAAAAAGAGTCCAGCCATCAATGGAACAATTTTTTCAGTTACTTTTACAATTGATTTGATTCCGCCAATAATAACTATAAAAACAATGATTCCAAAAATGCCACCAATCAGCCAAGGATTTAGATTACCAATATTGGCAACTCCGTTAGTCATAGGTCCATCAGTCATCAAAGTATATACTTGATTCAACTGTTTATAGGCTTGATTTGACTGAAACATATTACCAATGCTTAAAGCCCCGATTGCAATCCCCATAGCATATAGCCAGCCGAAGGTTTTTCCAATTCTCCCCATAAATGGGCCATACTCAGCAAATCCTTTTGAGATATAATACATTGGCCCACCAGAAACCGTACCATTGTCATACTCATTTCTATATTTAACACCTAAAGAACATTCCATAAACTTCATAGTCATACCAAAAAAACCGGCCATAAAAATCCAAAAGATAGCTCCCATTCCACCAATGCCAATAGCAATAGCAGTTCCACCGATTGCTCCAATTCCAACTGTTCCAGACAGTGCAGCAGTTAGTGCCTGGAAAGGAGAGACCTCTCCTTTTCCACCTAAAGTTTTATCAGGGTTAATATATTTACCTTGAATTAATTCTATCGCATGTTTAAAACCACGAAGATTTATAAAGCCCATATAAATTGTAAACCATACTGAAGCCACAATTAACCAAGCGATAACTATCCGTATCTCAACACCTTGTACAATTTCCCATTTATAAAATATAAAGTATTCCATCCGAGACGAAATATATGCAAAACCATCAATAAATGAAGTAAAGAGGCTACCTGTAGCTTCCTTTTCACTTACGACTGCATTAATGGTATTTGTAAAAAGTGAAATAATTAATATTAAGTAAATATTTCTCATAACATAGCTCCAACATTGTTTTATTTATTATATTCTTCAAACTTAAATGGCCCTGGTGTATCAATTCCACTAACAGGAACCACAATCGAAATAATCTCTCCATCAGAATTTTGGTAATGAAGTTGATAACTTGGAGGCTGAATTGAAAAAGCCGAATCCTTTTTAAGAGTAAGATCTAATACGAGTTGCATTCCAACTGAAGCAGTAGTGCTAATAGTTGTATTTCTCCATCCGGCATGGCAGCTCATATGGACATGCCCACAAAGAACCCTCGTGATATTGGAATATTTTTCAACGATATCCCCAAACTCTTTTGCTCCAACAAACCCATCCGTGTCTGTTTCGTGTACCCCATATTTAATTGGAGGGTGGTGTAGCATAAGCATCGTTGGACGTTTTGGTTGCTCCGCTAGTTTTCGATCTAGCCAATCCAGTCTCGTTTTACAAAGTGCTCCACCTGACTTCCCTTCTGTAATACTGTCCAGTGCAATAATTCTTAAATCATAATTTTCAATTGTATACTGGATAAATCCATCTAGCTCAGTAGGACATGCTTGTGGAAAGTATTCAAGAAGGTAGCTTCTTTTGTCATGGTTACCAGGAACAATGTAATATGGAATTTTCAGAGTTGATAACAGGTCTGCAGCTCTTTTATTCTCTCCAATAGTTGGATTGCCACAAATATCTCCTGTAATTACAATCAGATCAATTTTAGGATCAAGACTGTTCATATGATGAATACACTTTTCGAAATACTCTGAGGTTGGAACCAATCCGTATGCTTTTTTTCCATACTCTGCAACATGAGAGTCACTAATATGCGCTATTAACATTTAACCTTCCTTGACATACAAACAGTGTGATACTTGGGAACATAACTAATCAACTAGAGTATATAAATATATCAAATTAGGAAAAATTGTAAATGGTTAGCAATATATCCCTCACTGAGGCTACTAATACCCTATATATGTATCCAATTCCTTGCCATCAACATTTTTTGATCTCACCACAGCGAATCTCTCTATCACAGATAGGTATAAAAACTCCTAACCTACTTCACACCTAGTAACTTACAAGCAAACTGTGCACTTTTTTGGTTTTTGATTATGTTGTGCCAAGCATCTCCATCTTCAGTAACCATATCAAGCAACTCTATAAAAGAGAATTTTGGCTCATTCAGTTCTTTGATGGCCGTTGGTGATAAATTTTCATAGAGGAAGCCTTTTAATAAGCTTGAAGCATCTCTAGTCTTTGTACTTCCACTGCAATACGTATCTCCTACATTTTTATCAGAAATACCATAGTGGCTTGTAACTATATTTTTTATATTTTTTTCAATTTGCTTAAGCTCTCTTTCTACCTCAGTACCTTTAGTTTTTGTGGTAGGGACGTAATATATATTATTTAGTGTCTTATTATTATAAGCTGACGCCATCATAGCAATACCTGACTTAGCATGCTTAATATCAGTTATTCTACCAGTTAAAGCAGCGTCTCTATTACTCGTTGTCCTTCCAACATCAATTAGAAACTCTTGGTTTTTAACGATATACACATAGCGTTCTGAATCACCTTTTTTATTTGTAAGAGTAGAATATTGTTTTCTTATCTTATCAATCAATTCTTGCATCATTCCATCACTCATAAAATACTCCTTAAAAATTTAATATATATTGCATGATATTTGAAATTAGTTGCTTTGCCAATTTGAATAGTAAAGAAGCTCTGCTATTAAGATATTACTCTATCTTCGAATTAACAATGATCGATCAATTGGGAAAAAGTGAGATGCAGATTTAATCAATGAATCAGCAGTTAAAGAAGGAACTCCGTATACATCAACTATTTTCCCCATTGAAGTGAGCTTATCAATCAGCAAATCAAAATCTCCATCCCCACTTAGTAAAATCAACCGATCCACACTCGTAGCAACTTCTAGCATATCAATAGTAATTCCAACATCCCAATCACCTTTTGCTGAACCATCGTGACGTGAGATAAAAGGCTTAAGCTTAACCCTAAAGCCGATCCCTCTAAGTATATTTTGGAATTGTATCTGTTTTTGATCATTTCGATCAATTGCATACGCGAACGCCGCCGCTATTTTTAAATTTTCATTTCTTATTTTTGCCCAAAAAGTATTGTAGTCAAATTGTCCATTCAACCCATCCTTGACAGTATAATAAATATTTTGAACATCAACAAAAATAGCGACTTTTTCTGTTCTACAATTATCCAAGAGAGCTTGCCTTAAAACGATCACGTAACTCAATCGGGGAAAATTTGGCGGTCATTCTACCTGGTGGATAAACTTCATCAGTTAAAAACATTTTAGTTTCATCAAGATCAGACTCTGAAACAAGCTTGGTCCAAAACTTACGACTCCCGTTCCAAGAAAATCCACTTGCCTTCAACGTATCCTTAGAATCAAAAGGAGCTTTAACACAATCAACACTAACCTGCTTAGTTTTTGCATTCGCTAAGATTTCTTTGAGGTAGTCGCCTTGAAGCAGTAGATTTGCCAGAGCGTCAATATCAGTCAGTGCTCTATGACCACTGTAGTGAAATCCATGAAAAACACTCAGTAGCTCTTGCTTGGAAGATAAAAATCCCATTTTTGCCCAATCAACTTGTTTAAAAGAGCATGTCCAAAACTTTGCAGATGACACTTCTCTTACATCACTAACTGCCTCTATCATAGGTCTATCAAACCCAGCATTGTGTGCCAGAATAAAATCAGACTCATTAAAAATAGTCGAAACAATCTGCCAATCAATTTTCTTCCCTTTAACATCTTCAGCTGTAATACCTGTAATTTCAGTAATAATCTCAGAGATTTCATTCTTCACAGGCTCTTGTAGTGCAGAATACTCCTCTAATGGCTTAACTAGATAGTGGTCTTTTTTATGGTAGATCCATTTTCTAATCGCAATCTCAATTATTTCGTCTTTTTGATAATCTAAACCAGTTGTTTCAGTATCTAGGATCGCACAGATACCAAGCTCAGGTGTCATCTTAACTTCTTTAGTAAGTAACTGACTGTCTAACGTTTTAAACTCTTTAACTGTGATACTTTGATCATCATTAAAAATCTTATCTATAAAAAATCTTTTCATATTACACCGCGATCCCTTCTATTTTACTATTACCTACAGTCTAACGAGCAGGTATTCAGAAGTAAATCAAATCAACAGACACCTAGTGATCTAACTTACTTGTTTTATTGAACAATTTTCAATAAAATACTGTGTGCAACTAGAACCAAATCTTTTCCCAGTAGATCAACAGCTTGAGGCTATTACCAAGTCACTTTCCAGTAACTCATCTCTTTTATTAAAAGCCGAAACGGGAGCAGGAAAGACAACTCGTCTACCACCTTACCTAATTTCAAAGATGCCAGGTAAAGTTTTGGTTTTAGAGCCTAGAAGATTAGCAGCCAAACTATCTGCACAGCGTTGTGCTAAGATTCTTGATACGGAAGTTGGAACATTGGTAGGACACCATATTAGATTTGATAAAATATCAAGTTATAAAACACGTTTGCTTTTTATCACAGAGGGACTGTTTCTTTCCTATTTACGAGAAGATCCTACTCTTAGTAAATATAGCACTATAATTCTCGATGAATTTCATGAACGCAGTATTCACACTGATACTGCTTTATGTTTAATTAGGAAGCTACAAGCAACGACTAGACCAGATTTAAAGTTAATTGTTATGTCTGCCACTCTTGATACAACAAAACTGGAAAAGTACTTAACGGGAACAAAACTATTTAATGTGCCAGGAAGAGTCTTTCCAATTGAAATTGAAAATCACGAAATAGACACCTGTGATGCAGTACTTGAGATGCTACATGACCCGCGTTGCCCTAAAAACATTTTAGTGTTTCTTCCGGGAATGGGTGCTATTCGTACCTTACAAGACCAATTAAAAAATCTAATACCACAAGATATAGAAATTATTCCACTTCACTCAAGCCTGCCAAAAAAAGATCAACATAAGGCTTTTACTGGTTTAGGTAGAAAAATTATTCTCTCTACAAATATAGCCGAGACCTCTCTTACAATTCCAAATATTACCGGTGTTGTAGATACTGGAACAGAACGGAGGGCCAGCTTTGCACCTTGGAGCGGTATGCCATTGTTGCAACTGGAGAAAATATCGAAGGCCAGTGCCACGCAAAGAGCAGGACGTGCAGGCCGTATTCAAAGTGGCATAGTTTTTAGAACCTATGCCAATAGTGATTTCAACCAACGAACAAACTTTACTCCTCCCGAAATTAAACGAGTTGAACTTTCTCACCATGTTCTAGATCTAATTGATCTAGGTCATAATCCAGAAGAGCTTAACTGGTTTGAATCACCAGACCAAAAAAATTTAAACAAGGCACTAGAACTTTTAAATATTTTAGGTGCTCTTGCGGATAATAAAATAACAACACTTGGAAAATATTTAGCAAAGCTACCACTTCATCCCAGGCTTGGGGCCATGCTATTTAAAGCGCAAAAAGATCTAAAACTAAATGATATTCTTCTAGCAGTATGTGTTATCGATGAAGGTATGGTTCTATCAAAACAGGCAAAATTTTATGCAGATGATGAAGATGAGTTTTGTGATCTCTGTCTCCAATTAGATCTCATCAAGGCAAATTACTGGCGCAATTCTGACTTAAGTGATTACCAACCACACATGCTAGATACGAGGGCATACAAACGTGTCATAGAACTTTATCAGTCATTAAGTAAAAGGTTAAACCTAGCAAGTAAAATATCTAAAGATAAAACTCAATTAAGTGATCTAAGCCTAGCCCTTTTAGCAGGTTTTCCAGATCGTATCGCAGCAAAAAGAAAAGTAGTTAAAAAAGGTAAGAGTCAGGAAAGTTATAATTTTTGCATGGGACGTGGTGGAAAGATACAATCTAATTCATCGTTAGCAACCAGTATTCCTGACTTTATCATTGTGTTAGATGCACTTGAAAACCCTAAGGCGAATGCCGCAATAGCAACCAGTATTGTTGCTGCTTCTAAAATAACAATATCAGATATTGAGAAAACAAACTCAAACTTTTTATCAACAGTAAGTGAGAGCATTTTTAATGAAAAGAAAGGATCGCTTACCCTTTCTACAATTAGAAAATATGGAAAACTTTCTCTAGCAACGACTACTCATCCACCAGTTATTCCCAAGGGAAAAGTTCTAGCGGAATTAATGCAATCAAATTGGCCATGGCCTTTTGAAGATGACCATAAATTCCAAGAATATAACAAACGAGTAACATTTTTAAACCAAGCAGGTATTGAGCATAATTGTCCTGAGTTTACAGGTGAAATGTTTGAACTATTCATTGAAGCTAGTATTGAACCTAATACAGGATTTCAGGATTTACAAAAACGTGGTTTGGAAAAATTAATACAGGATCAACTTGCTCCTCAGGATCAATATCTGTTAGACACTGAGGTTCCACTAGCAATTACGCTGAGCAATGGTAAAATTTTCACCATCGAATATCTTGAGGATAAACCCTACATTCAAGCGCGAATTCAAGATCTTTTTGGAGTGAAAGAACACCCTAGTGTTGCTAATACAAAAATTGCCATTTTATTTAAATTACTTTCTCCCGCAAATAAAGTGATTCAAAATACAAGTGACCTGCCCTCGCTATGGGGCCCTTCTTGGGAACTACTGCGAAATGATTTACGCCCACGCTATCCAAGACACTATTGGCCAGATGATCCAGCCAATTCGAATCCTGTTAGAATGAAAAGGAATGTTTTAGAATAACAAAATAAATACTACTTGCGCTTTTGTCTAGATCGACTAGCGAGTTGAATCATCTTACCTGAAATCCTAAGATCAGAACGGCCCTGGTTTCCTAGGACCTTGTTGATATTTTTTTGTCTATCAACATCTCTCGAAGTAATAAAGTTGAACACATCACCAGATCGACCTGCCCGTCCAACACGGCCAGTACGATGTAAGTAGTAATCAGCTTCAGATGGTAGATCAAAGTTTAATACCCATTGCAGGTGAGGAATATCAATTCCTCTGGCAAAAATATCTGTTACCACGAGTACACCACCACTCTTTCTAAACTCACTGACTACAGATGTTCTCTCTTTCGCTTCAAGATCTTTATGAAGAAGAAATACCTTTCTACTTCCAAACTCTTGCTTTAGTTGTTCGGCAAGTTTTTTAGAACGAGCTTTATTACCTACAAAAATAAGACCATTTTTCTTCGCCTGCTTTTTAATAAACTCATTCACAAATATAAATTTATCAGATTCTTCAACTGAAAGATTATACGTATCAACCTTATGGTTTAGAACATTTTCTTCACCCTTACCGATCGTTACGAATGACTTGCCAGGAAAAAACCCTGCAACTCTTTCATCAAAATCTAGTGGTCTTGATGCACTTACAAGATAGATCTTCATATGAGGCTTTGTTAGCTTCTTAGTAATTTCCTCTACTGTTGCTTTAAATGAATCTTCAAGAAGTTGATCAGCCTCATCAAAGATAACGTATCTTAAATTGGCAGTACTTAGCTCTTTATTGTTAAATGCTCTAAGGCATCTGTCAGGAGTAGTTATAAGAATATCCATTTTTGATTTAAAGACATTTTTTAGGGACTTGCCCTTATCCCCGCCAACAACTTTTCTAATACGTAATTTGGCATAATGAGATAGATCTTTAGCTATTGAGTAGACTTGCATTGCAAGCTCTCTAGTAGGAAAAAGAATTACAGCCTTAGGCTCTCCCTCATTTTCAGCATGATTTTCAGCTTCCAATTCCTTTATTTTAGCAATGACAGGTAAAAGATAGGCTAATGTCTTACCACTGCCTGTTTTTCCCTGCAGCTGATAATGACCATCATTCATCAAAGCAGGAATAGCTTTTGCTTGAATAGAAGTAGGTCTCTCAAATTTCTGACTTCTTACATATTCTAGTAATTGCTTATTATTGATAATTTCATGGAATTCAGTTACTTTCTTTGAACTCATACAGTCTCTCTTGTTATAATTTAGCAGAAACTAGCACTTATATTTTTTTTTGGCAGTAAATAAAGAGTTTATTTGGTAGTTTTTACAGTATAGAGGACCTTAACTTCTCATATATCATGATAAAGGAGCAGATAATGGATATTGCTTATAATATTCTCGATTTTGAAACAACTGGATTTTCTGCTGACTATGACCGTGTTATTGAGATTGGTGTTGTTAAAATAACTAATCATAAAATTATTGATACTTTCCAAGAGTTTGTAAATCCAGGCGTACGTATTACTAGTGCCATTACAAGTTTAACAGGAATCACAAATGAAATGGTTAAAGATGCCGATAGAAGCTCAAAGATAATGCCTCGATTAAAATCTTTTGTTGGTGATGAACTTATAGTTGCCCATAATGCTTCATTTGACTCTCGTTTTTATACAGCAGAGATGAATAGAGTTGGAATTTATCCTAAAAATGAATTTTTATGTTCTTTGTTATTAGCAAGACGTATGTATCAGAACTTAGATTCGCATAAACTTGGTGTACTCTGTAACTACCTCGGTGTTACAAATAAAGCATCACACCGTGCTCTTGGTGATGCTGAAGCGACTCATAAAGTTTTTAATGCGATTTGTGAAAGAGTAAAAATAAGCAGTGGTAGAAATAAGGTTGATTATAAATATTTAACAAGGTTAAGTAAAATTCCTAAGAAGAATGTTGCCTCTTTTTTACAAGTTTAAATAATTATGAAAAAGCCCCTCAAAAGAGAGGCTTCAAAATAACTTATTTAACTTTAATGAGCTCAATTTTAAATTTTAATGTTGAATCAGGTCCAATTGCTCCACCAGCACCTTGAGCCCCATAAGCAAGCTCAGAAGGAATCACAAGCTCCCAAATATCTCCCTCTTTCATAAGTTGAAGAGCTTCAGTCCAACCTGGAATAACACCACTAACAGGAAAAGAAATTGACTCTCCTCTTTGATAAGATGAATCAAATACTGTTCCATCAATCAATGTTCCTTCATAGTGAGTCTCAACCGTTGAAGTAAGCTCTGGAGTAGCACCAGTTCCAGTTTCAAGAATACGATACTGAAGACCAGATGTAGTGACATTTACACCTTCAACTTTTTTATTTTCGGCTAGGAATGTTTCACCCAAAGCTTTGTTCTTCTCTCCAGCTGCACTGGTCAGCTCTTGTTGAGCAGCTTGCATTTTCACCTGAAAAGCATCCATGACTCTAGCTGACTCTTCTTCACTTATTTCACTTGCCTCAGCAAGAAATGATGAACGTACACCTTGAAAGAATTCATCAAAACAAATTTCAATATTTTGTTTATTAAAATCTCCACCAATCTGACGACCGATAATATAACTAATTTTTTGCTGATCTGATTCCATAATTTCCTCTGTTTGTTAAAATTTTTCTTTATTCGAGGCTAATCTAGCTAAATAGATGCATTTTTCCAAGAAAAACCTTATGAAAAGGTTGGATTCATTTACCAATTATGCTAATTCAACTGATAAGCAAGGAGACAGGATGACAATTGAGACAACTGAAGAATTTTTGGCCCGTGGCGGAAAGATATCTAAATCCAGCAATAATGATATTTCTCTAGAGAATCTTCTGAAAAAAGAAGGTCTTATGAATGATAGTGATGCAAATAACGTAGCCAGCTTGGTATCAAGTTCCATCTCAGAGAGTTTAAGTAAAGAGCTTACATCTAAAGAAGATTAAAACTATTTTTTAATTTTTCTATTGTCATTTACCTAACCCATGCTAATATAAGTTAAATTTTAGCCCCTTTTATGGAGTATACATGAGTATCATAATATATAAATTAACTCACCTTATCTGTTTAATCACGATTACCGCTTGCTTAGGTGTCTCGTATTTCTCTCAACCATCTCAAAAGTGGGCAAAGTACTTGGGTATAATTGCGAGTCTTCTACTTATGGTTACAGGGATGGGGCTGCTTGCTAAAATGATGCCCGGCCAGTCTTGGCCTTTATGGGTAAACATTAAAATTGGAATATGGTTAACGATTGCCGTTTCTGGCCCAATGATGGCGAAGCGACTTACAAAGCATCGTGGTATCGCATTTTCATTTCTCATGATTTTGTTTGTAACTGCAATAAGCTTAGCTGTTTTAAAACCAAATTTCTAAATACCTTCTCTGACCGTTTTACTCCGAATATAATTTTTCCAATCATTTTCAATAAAGAGTATACTAGATAACTCATCAGAAGGAGTTTACATGAAGACCATCTTATTATTTACCATGCTTATGATATCATTTAATGCACTATCATCTTCTAAGATTGTAGTTAAACTTGGTAGCGATACCAGAAGCTTTAAATCAAATCTTGTTAAATTACAAAAAGAGTTAAAAGTTATTGATAGAAAACTTCTTAAAATAGAAAACTTGCTGGTTATTCCATCTCATATCGCAGGAGAGATAAGTAACCTAGATAAAGCTTTAAGTAACGTCACAAAAGTCTCAACAATAAGTAAAATGGTCCCTCCTGTAAAATCTGCAGCAAAAAATCTAAGAGCTGAAATTGAAGAAATTGAGTCTTCAGTCAAAGAGGCAAAAAAAGTAACAGACAAAGTCTCCGTTCTCATAGTTCCAATTCGAAAAGAAGTTAAGATGACGAGGAAAAAGGTAGGCAAAATATCACGATGGGTTAAGACCTTACGAACTAAAAAAATACCTAGCTTTTACGAGGCTATTACTTCTTCCCAAGACTGTGTATATAAAGCAAAAACATCTAAACGCTCTTGTATGCAGGACGAATTAGACTCAGTTGCAGATGATATGGAGCCTCTTATTGAAGATGCAAATCAAGAGGTCATTGCTCTTTTGTTAGCAGTTGATAAGGTAAAAGGAAAAATTGCTGAATTACAAAAAGTATTAAATGAAATAACTCATATTACTAAAGGAGTGCAAAAACTTGAGTACTATCTACATAAGTTGATAGTACCCTTTCTTGATCTGCGAAAGTTAATGGAAAAAGATTTTACTACTAAGTTCTCCTATCCAAATCCTTATAATGTTTCTAAGCATAAAGTATTTTATGTAAAATTAAGTGGTCAGCAAACTATTATTGGCGTTCACCATATTATGAATGAGATAAAGAAGATGCTAAGAGGGGCACTTCTTAAATCAGCAAATAAATATGGAGTTAAAAAAATGGCAAAACAGTTATCTAAAGGTTTAGATACCCCCCTGAAGAAAGTTCTTAAGAAAATGCAATTAAAAATTAATTTTAATATTAAAGGTTTAAGTAAACTTCACAAACTTGATGATAGCCTAATGGACCCACTTGGTGAGTTGAGATCAATGATGAAAGATATTAAATTAGAGGTTAAAGAACCAAAGGCTATTTCTTGTAAAACTCTCTCTAAAGAATGTAGCTAAAAAGAACTCCTTAACAAAGAGGTTTTTAGTTCTCTCTTTTTGTAGCTTTGCTTCAAGAGATTCAATTTTATTTAACAGTGCATCATCATAGTTAACTTCTTTTAATTTAATCTTTTTCTTGGAGTTTCTTATCTAATACAAAGCAGTTGTTGAATAGAACGTTATAAGATTCGAACTCGATTTATATTGCAAATGTAGCAATCATTCTCTTTAATAGAGTAAGTGAAAGTTGCAATTATATCTCTTCCATTTTGGCCAACAGAGTTTCCTCTTCTGGGTACGGCGTATCTATCAGCAGCACTTAAAAGTGAAGGGATAGAAGTAAAATCTTATGATATAAATGCAGAGTTAGCAAAAAAATTTGAAGATATTAAAGAAAGATCACCTTGGAGTACATCTGCAATTATTAATAATGAAAAATCCCGTTATTTTAAGAGCTACGCACAACCTC
>DAOWEO010000015.1 GCA_030638415.1 Bdellovibrionales bacterium
AACTGAGTTACCAGGCGACCAGATCCGAGATCAACCACTGGAAGATCATCCCCCATTTCTCCGGCTTCATTTCCCATCTCTTCATTATGTTCAAGACCCAACTGACCATAGTTATTATAACCCCAGCACTTAATTGTTAGATCATTTAAAAGAGCGCAGTTATGATTATTTCCAGATGAAATATCTAATACTAAACGGTCGACTCCCAAATCAACATATAAAAGATTATCACCCATCTCTCCAATACCATCTCCTCTCGTACTTGAGTGGCCAACTCCAAGTTGACCTACGCCATTATATCCCCAACACTTAATTTTTTGATTATCAAACAGGGCGCAAGCGTGACTTTCTCCAACAGTTACTTTTATGGCCTTAAGACCTGTTCCAAGATCTGTGTATGGCAAATTATCTCCCATCTCACTTGATATACTTGGCACAAAACCACCAGATTTTTCCTGCCCCAACACTCCATAATAATTATCACCCCAACATTTTACTTTTCCATCTACAAAAAGAGCGCAAGAGCTACGATACCCTGCTGCAATATCTTTAATCGCCGCAGTGGCCCCTAGATCAACATAAGGAAGACTGTCACCCATCTCTGAAGCTTTATCTCCCAGATAGTTTTCAAGTCCAATCTGTCCATGGCTAGAATCTCCCCAACACTTAATAAGTCCATCATTTAAAATTACACATGGACTATCTGAGCGAGATTGGTTTGGAAATGTTACTGCAAATTTCCCTGTTCCCAGATCGACTACCGGAAGACTGTCTCCCATCTCGGAAGCATCATTACCCATATTTTCGCTACTACCAATTCCTAACTGACCACGTTCGTTGTATCCCCAACATTTAAGATCGTTGTTATCTAAGATGGCACATACTGAATAATAAAAAGCTTTAATTTTTACAGCATGTCTTCCCACACCAAAATCAATGGCAGTGAGATTATCTCCCATCTCAGTCGCACTATCTCCGATTGTTGAAGAGTGTTCAAGCCCTAGAGCTCCATAACTATTATAACCAAAACATTTAACTTCAAAGTTATCTAAAAGTACGCAAGTCCCATTATCATAAAGAGTTACATCCTGAGCAGTTCTCCCTGTACCCAATGATATTGGCAAAAGATTATCTCCCATCTCACCAGGATTATCTCCCCTATTACTTGAATCACCTGCCCCTGTTCTTCCATAGTAACCTTCTCCCCAACACTTTAGAGCATCATCATTCAATATTGCACAGATATGATTACTTGATATGGCGACTTTTTTAACTGTAACTCCACTTCCCAAATCAACATAGGGAAGATAATCCCCCATCTCATCAGCCTCATCTCCAAGATCAGTTGAGTAACCAAGGCCCAACATTCCATAAGCTCCATCTCCCCAACACTTGATCTTGTCGTTATCTAAAATTGCACAATTGGTATTATCCTTTGAAGCAATATCTTTAACTGTTCTACCCACGCCAAAATCTAAATATGCAAGGTTAGATCCCATTTGAGTATCATAATACCTTGCAGACTCATGGCCATAACCAAGCTGACCATCACTGTTGTATCCAAAACATTTAACTTTTTCGTTATCAAATAGAACACAACTATGACGAGAGCCTGAAGTAATTTTTATTGGCTCGGCATCTTCACCAAGCTTTAAAAAAGGAAGAGCATCTCCAAGTTCATAAGGATTATCTCCCTGTGTCTGATTATAATAATCACCAGGATAAAAACCTAATTGACCATATGATCCGGAACTATATCCCCAACATTTAACTTTATTTACTCCCAAATGATTAACTAATACACAGTGAGAACTATAACCTTGAGAGATCTGAAGATAAGTTAAACCTGTTCCCAAATCTAAAGGTTGAAGGGTATCTCCCATCTCACCTGCTTCATTTCCTCTATCTGGACTTGGAATACCTAACTTTCCACCATAGGAATCACCCCAACATTTTATTTTATCGTTAGATAAAAGCGCACAGGTATGATAACTACCTTGAGCAAGCTTCACCACTCCAACTTCCGTAGGAATATCATTATCTTGAATCGACGCCCTTCCGATAGATGATCCTTTAATATGGACATGTTCAGGATTCATAAAACCAATAGTAAATATTTCACTTGTTTCAAAATCATCATCATCAATGGTTTGAATAGAAAAACTACTTTTCAAAGATCCTTTAGGAAAAGTAATACTTCCGCTTGTCTCTTCAAAATCACTCAGTAAAAATGCAGAAATACCAATAGGAGTCCAATCCATTTTAATATCAAGATTAGGACAGGCCTGAGATAGCTCAATTTCAAAAAGTGCTTTAGATCCTTCGGTTACGTTAGCATCACTTAGACTGAAAGTTGGCAGATCATTTTCTATAATTGTACCAACGCTTTGAAGAGAGGTAGTTATTGAGTTGGTAAAGTTATTTAAAGTAACTTGAAATGTTTCACTATCTTCGCACCAAATAACGTCGTCAATATTGTTTACCACCAAAGAAGTTCCTGACGAATAAGCTGGTAACACAATATTGGTAGAGACTACACTAAAATCACTGCCGCCAATTGCACTAACATCTGAAGTAAAATAATCAAAACTTATGGCCTGCTCTGAAAGTAAACTAAGAGAGACTGCAAAAGTAAAACTCTCCCCTTCCGTAACAGATCCTAACTGCTCCATTGTTACTGTTGGAGCAAGGTCGTCATCTAAAATCGTAATTAATCCAGTTGAATCACTAGAAGTTACGAAAGTATAATTTGAAATTATAAAATCAAAATTTTGATCTGGCTCATCATATGGATCATTAACCAAACTGATATTTATAATTGTAGAAATTTGACCAACACCAATGGTTGCGCTTCCA
The DNA here is from genome assembly GCA_030638415.1 of Bdellovibrionales bacterium. Lineage (GTDB taxonomy): Bacteria > Bdellovibrionota > Bacteriovoracia > Bacteriovoracales > Bacteriovoracaceae > DAOWEO01. The sequence goes on from DAOWEO010000015.1 coordinate 2,857, forward strand.
CTACTGGCAGCATAATCAGCAAACGTTCCACTACTTAATGCACTTTGATCTGCTGTCTGCCAGTCAAAACTGATAGCTTTATCAGTTGGCCCATCCAAAGTTACAGTTACTGCAACAACTCCTGATCCATCATCTTCATCAATTGTAGAATCCACAACTGAAATATTACCTGGTAGGTAAAATTCAAACATATCATTGATAGCAGGAACTTCATGAGCAGCATTGAAGGCCACAAGCTTAACTTTATAAACTTGACCTGGTATTAAATTACAGCTTGTAAGAGTTGCCTGATTATTATCAATCAAAATCTGAGTCGGATCACACTTAATCGTAACGTCATCATCTTCATAAACTGAAACTCTATAACCTGTTTCATTATCTCCATCTTCCCAAACAATAGTAGGAATGGTCCCTGCTTCCAAAACTCCATCAACTGTTAAATCGCCCCCCCCTTTAATTCCGGAAATCACGACAGCACTAGGCACTGGAATAGATTTAGTAAAAGATCCAATTGTAAATTGTGCACTTTTTGAACATGAGAAATTTAAAAACAGAAAAATTGATACTGCTAAAATACTAAATGAATTTAAACCTTTAAAAATACGTTCCACAGTAAATTACGTCCTTTATATATAACTCTTTATATTTTATCGGATTTCACCATTTTCAAGTTAGAAATTTATGACATTTTTGAGTCTAAAAAAGTGCTTACATTTCAATAGGTTACATGTGTAATTTTTAACAAGAAAATAGATGTATTTTATTTATAAAAATATACTCTCAAAAGTGCCTATTTTATAAGGCATTGTGCTGATACTGAATAAAGAATCTTGGAACAGCGCAGTTGCAAAGATTTTCTCTTTGTTATACTGTGCCGGTGCTCAAATATATTCATTTAACTTAAGTTTTTGGAGGCCGTAGATGGAAGAAAAAACTCCACGAGTAGAGATCATTCCTGAACAGTGTAAAGGGTGTGAGCTATGCGTCGTTGAATGTCCACAAGATGTACTTTTCATGTCAAAAAAAATAAACCAATTTGGCTACATGGTTGCTGAATACAAAGGCGACGGTTGTACTGGTTGCGGGTTTTGTTTTTATGCATGTCCTGAACCTGGAACAATTACAGTTTATAAAAAGAAAAGAGTTAAAAAGGAGGCGTCAGCATGAAACGAGAGTTTATAAAAGGCAATGAAGCAATTGCAAAAGCATCCTTACTTGCTGGATGTACTCATTATTTTGGCTATCCCATAACTCCTTCCAGTGAAATTATCCATGCAGTAGCAAATCTTTATCCAAAAGTTGGAGCGGACTTTGTTCAAGCAGAAAGTGAAATAGCGGCAATAAATATGTGTTACGGAGCTTCATGTGCAGGAAGACGAGTTATGACTGCATCTTCTTCTCCTGGAATAAGTTTAAAACAAGAAGGCGTATCTTATATGGCCTCTGCTGAACTTCCATGTGTCATCATCGATATTATGAGGGCCGGGCCTGGACTTGGAAATATTTGGCCGGAGCAATCGGACTATACTCAAGTTGTAAAAGGTGGAGGACATGGTAGTTATAAGTGTCCAGTACTAGCTCCAAATTCTCCTCAAGAGATGTGTGATTTTACCATTGATGCTTTTGAATTAGCTGATAAATATAGAACACCTGTATACGTCTTATCTGACGCTTATACCGGACAAGTTATGGAGCCAGTTGAGTTTCCAAGTGAAGTTAAAAAAGTTAAAAAAAATGATTGGGCAATTTATGGTGACAAAGAGAGCAAGCATAATTTAGTAACCTCCATCCAAATGAACACCACTGAGATGGAAAAGGTAAATATTGTTCTTGATAATAAATATAAAGAGATCATGGAAAAAGAGGTTCGATACAGCGAATATATGATGGACGATGCTGAAATGGTTATTGTCTCTTACGGAATAGCTTCAAGACTTTCAAGATCAGCTATTGATGAGCTGAGATCCAAAGGAATTAAGGTTGGACTATTTAGACCGATCTCTTTATTTCCATATCCAACAAAAAAACTTGCTGCACTTGCTGATGACAAAGTTAAACTTTTTGTTTCAGTTGAACTGTCAAACGGCCAGATGCTTGAGGATGTTAAGATTGCAGTTAATGGTAAAAAACCTGTTGAGTACTACGGAAGAATGGGTGGAGCAATTCCTACTCATGACGAACTTGTTGAAGTATTGGACGGCTTTTATAAAAAACATCTAGGTTAGAAGGAGAATATGATGCAAGAAGTATTAGGAAAACCAGAAGGCTTTGTTGATAATTTTGTAAGAAAACCAGGAGACTATCCAAAGGTTACTCACTACTGCCCCGGATGCGGACATGGTAGAGTTCACAAACTTATCGCTGAAGCTATGGCAGATTTAGAAATATCAGATAAAACTGTTTTAATCTCACCTGTAGGTTGTACCGTTTTTGCTTACTATTATTTTGATTGTGGAAATATTCAATCCGCACACGGAAGAGCACCTGCTGTTGGTACTGGTGTAGGTAGATCTAATCCAGGTTCCATCACTATAAGTTATCAAGGAGATGGTGACCTTGGTGCAATTGGTACTGCAGAAATTATTCACGCTGCAAACCGTGGTGAAAATATGACTGTAATTTTTGTAAATAACGGCATCTATGGAATGACTGGTGGTCAGATGGCCCCTACTACACTGGAAGGACAAGTTACTACGACTACTCCCACGGGAAGAGATATTGATGAAGCTGGCCATCCAATGAGAATGAGTGAAATGATCGCTACTCTTGAAGCTCCAGTTTTTGTAGAGAGAACTGCAGTTACCGATACAAAAAATATTATGAAAACCAGAAAGGCCATTAGAAAGGCACTTAAGTCTCAAAAAGATGGGTATGGCTTTTCATTTGTAGAAATTCTATCTTCTTGTCCAATTGGTTGGAAGATGAAACCAGTTGCTGCAAATCAGAGAATCACAGATGAGATGGTTCCATATTTTCCACTGAAAAACTTTAAAGATGAAATTGAAAATAGATCTCCACGACCGACTAAAACAGTTGACCCTGATCCTAATAAAATAATCGAAGTTCTAGGTGTTGATAAAGATGAGAGACTGTTTAAAAAAGATCAAAGTTTCATTGATAACTTTAAAGATCAACATGTAAGAATCGCAGGTTTTGGAGGACAGGGAGTTTTACTTGCTGGAACAACTCTAGGTTATCTTGGAATGGAAACAGGTTTGAATACAACTTGGCTTCCATCATACGGGCCAGAAATGAGAGGCGGTACTGCAAACTGCCACATTGTTTTATCAAATAAAGAAGTTGGATCTCCACTGGTTGAAAAAGCTTCAACTTTAATTGCCATGAATCAACCCTCTCTTAATGAATTTGGAGTAACAGTTAAACCCGGAGGACTAATTGTAATTAACTCCTCTACCGTTGAGGGGAAATACACAGAAAGAGACGACGTTACCTGTCTGTATATTCCAATGAATGAAATTGCTGAGTCTCTAGGAGTTATGCAAGCTGCCAATATGGCGGCCCTAACAGCTTATCTTGCTTATTCAAAAGCTTTTGATGTAGATATGCTGACCTCTTTAATAAAAGCAAACTTCAAAAAGAAAACTTTAATAGAGAAAAACGTAGCGGTTATTCAAAAGACATATGAGTACGTTAAAGAAAATTATCTGAACTAATTTTTAAAGGTCTTCTTAATATAAGAGGGCCTTTAATCTCATAATTTCTTCACTATTTTTATTTTTTTCTTTTTCAAATATAGATTGTACTTTGTATTTTTTTAATATGAAAAGATTTTCAAATTCATCTATTATTTTTTTTTGTTGTTTTTCCAAATCTATTAATTTTTGTAAATATTTATCTTTCTGTTTTTGGCTTGTTAACACAAAATAATCTAAAGTATTCTTCACGTCATCGGTTGTATAAACTTCACTTTTTCCTTTATCTTTATTGATATCAAGACAAAGCTTCACCAAAAATCTATTAAAATCATCTCGATCTTCATAAGTATCAATTGTATCTTTTAGTTGTTTATCATCAGAAAAAAGAAATAGATAACCATATTCTTTCCAAGTATCATTACAAGTCTTTAAATGATTACTGTCATTATAAAAATAGGTTCCCTTGCTTCTGTCAACAATGCCTTTAACAAACTCATCCTTTAAATATTTTTTAATATCACTAAATTCTCTTTTAGGATCCCTACTAATTTTTTCTTTTATAAGTGGTTTGGTTGCCAGTAATCTGGCCTTTACCATTTTAGGATATTTTAAGTTCAGACCATCTACATCTGAAACCATCTTTGAGCGATTTTCAACCTCCATCAAACATTGATCTAGTTCACTTAAAGAGTCTGGTCTATTAATTAAATACTTACTCACCTCTCTGTCACATATTTTAATAAAACTAATAATCTGATCTTGATCTCTTTTTATACTACTGTTTTTTTTCTTACTATTTTTTAGTTTAAAACCATATGATTTTGTAATTTGACATTGCCCACTACTGCTATACTCCAGCCCATCAAAGACGGTCTCTTTTATATATTGATATTTCTCAGGGCTTTTAAGCTTTAAAATTGCGGGGTTATAGCGATATGATGATACCGATTCTGCAAAATCCTCAGCAGGATTTGTTGCTCCATACTCCGATGAAAATGTATCTTTTTTGCTGGAACTCCACTTTTCATCTTTTTCAATCCATCCACTAAATGACAACCATTGTGGATTGTCATCTAAACTAAGCTCACTTCCAATCTCGTGTGCTAGCTCATGAAAAGCGATGTACTCTCTTCTTTCAAAACTTTGATCACTCCACAAATCATAAAATGTAATTGCTGCATACGCCATAACACCTTCATCATGTAAGGCAAGAGTATAACCTCTGTTGAATTTAGTTAACTGTCTATTTTGATCTAAAGGAAATATTCCTAATGGATATGCCTCTACTGCTGAAATCAGACTATTAACTTCATTCAAATTAAGGCGATCTGAATCACCAAAGACAAATTCCGATCCATTAAAACCATATTTTGTCTTTAGGTATAGAATCTTATTTCCCAGCTCTTTTCCAAATATTTTTTCCACTGCACACTGAACCTTAGTACACGTTGGATTTATTTTATAATCATCTACCGGCGCACTCCTCATTATATTTCCCAAATAATCTTTTTTAACAACTAAATCCTCAAATGCATCTAACATGGCCTTAGATTCATCTTTAAATTTTACACCTATAATAGCTTTTGATTGCTTATTGACACCGTCTGAAAAACTAGCCAACTCTTTTTCGATAGCTGAGAGATTAGGTACCTTTTTTTTACACGCTCTGTTTTTAACATCACGATCAGTAGCAGCGTCCCAAGGCAGTTCTATGTTTTTATTTATACTGTTTAGTTCATCTAAGAGAACAGCGATTTCATCATTATAAAAAAGGTTAGTTTCATTACAACGGGGACCTGCTTGAGCAGTAACTTGAAAAACCATTAACCATAATAACAGTGCAGTCCATTTCATGTTATTTACTGCCCTTATTAAAAATTATTCTCGACAAGGTTTTTTTAGAATTATTTTTAAATCTCAGAGTTAATTTTTCTTTTTTTAGGGTCGCCTCATGATTTCTGCCCTTTTCATGACCACTGCTTGGATAAGGAGTAAAATCTTCTGCACTAAAAAAACCTTTAAAAGCATTTAAATTCATTAAAGAAAAAGTGATTTTATAATTTATGTAGCTTGTTTTTTTTGATCTAAACTTTATGCAAAGAGCATATTTATAACCATCAATCTCATAATAAATTGCGTCTTTTTCTACTAAATCAGGTGCACCAAACTTTTTCAATACTAATTTTTCATTAGGGTGAGTTGTCAGAAGCCAATAAATGTTTTTATCTAATTTTTGCTCTAATATGGTTAAGACATTTTCAGACTTAATACCGCTAGCAGTTGAAACAATTAAAATCATAAATAATATAAAGTATTTTTTCATACAATCTTATCGGTATAAGAAATTATTTTATTATGACCTAACTAGAAAAACACAAATTATTGGCACTTTAAAAATAGAAAAAAAAAATAGAAACATAAATAAAAACCATGCAAATCTACAGTTTGTAAGTGCCTGATTTAATTGTCTAAATTGAAACTAATTTTCCTTGAATATATTTTAGTAAATTTACTTAAATCCGATATAATAATAATGAAAGATTATTTAGTACAAATACATAGGCGGAACGTATTTTGATGTATTTAAATAAACATATTTTTAACAAGACAAACCTCTCTCTAATAATTTTATTATTAATCTTTTCTTTTTTATCTTGTTCTAAAAGCGCAAGTATCACAATGGGTGGTATTACCAAAACAACTGTTACGCTACCTCCTCCGACTGCTTTTTCAATTGGTGGTGTTACCGGAGGGGCTGACCACGTAGCAGATGACCTATTAAGTGATGGGCTGATTCCTACAATATCATGGACTGACTCAAATAATGAAACTGGCTATAAGATAACTATTTATGAAGATGATCAAACGACAATAAAATGTACAACCGTTACTTTACCACAAAATATAACTCAAACTACTTTTTCAACTTGCCCTTTAACTACAGGACAAGCTTATACAATAAAAATTTCTGCTATTAACGGTGCTCTTGAAGTGGATGCAACCAATAATATGTTTAGTTTTAATTTACAATCATCTCTTTCAGTAATAGACGGGTCCATTAACGAAAATGATGGGACCGGCCTTGCATCTATTACAATACTACTAGCAAATACTTCTGATAGTGATGTAAGTGTTGAGTGGCAAACCAATGATCTTTCAGCTTTAAGCAGTGGAACTTTTGCGGACTATACTTCAAGCTCTGGTACTGCAACCATTTTATCGGGTGCTACTTCTACTACAGTAGATATTGCTATTATTAACGATTCATACGATGAACCAAACCAAACATTTACTTTAGATATTTCAAACCCAGTAAATGCAACAATCACCAAAGCATCGGGAACTATTACAATTATCGATGATGATGGAACTCCTAGTCTCTCAGTAATTGATGGTTCAATAAATGAAGATGATGCTACTGGCTTGATGTCCGTCACTATTCAACTAAGCAATCCATCAAGTAACAATATAACAGTTGAGTGGCAAACCAATGATCTTTCAGCTTTAAGCAGTGGAACTTTTGCGGACTATACTTCAAGTTCTGGAACGGCCACAATTTTAGCAGGAGCAACAACTGCAACCGTTGACGTAAATATTATTAACGATACTTATGATGAACCTGATCAGACTTTTAATCTAAATATTGCAACTCCAACCAACGCAACTCTAACCAAGGCAGCAGGAGTTGTTACTATTATTGATGATGACTTGGCTCCAGGTCTTTCTGTAATAGATAATTCAATAAATGAAGATGACGCTGCTGGATTAGTAAATATTGCGATACAACTCGATAGCATATCGGAGCAAGATGTTTCTGTTGAGTGGCAAACCAATGATCTTTCAGCTTTAAGTAGTGGAACATTTGCTGACTATACTTCAAGTTCTGGAACGGCCACAATTTTAGCAGGAGCAACAACTGCAACCGTTGACGTAAATATTATTAACGATACTTATGATGAACCTGATCAGACTTTTAATCTAAATAT
>DAOWEO010000137.1 GCA_030638415.1 Bdellovibrionales bacterium
GCGTATTTAACCAGCCAGGTCTTATGGCAAGTAATATACACTTTTAAGCTTTTCATAAATGAAATTACAATCAAAAAAGAGATTGTTTTTTATACATTATATGCTTGATTTGCTACATCTTTACTTACCTCAGGGCTGAGATGGTAAAAGTCATTAGGTCTGATCATTAGTTAAGTACTTAAAATTACAGTTTAAAATACAATAAAAAATAATTATAATATATTATAATTATAATATGCTATAATTTAGGAGCTAAAAGGTGGATATAAAAGTAATTGCATACACCACAGATGCTGGAGTTTGTCCTTATCAGGAATGGCTCAAGAGGCTAGATGGATCAGTTCGGTTTAGGGTTCAGGCTAGGATTATGAAGCTCAAAGATACTTCTAATTTCGGGATAACTAGAGATTTAAGCCATAATTTATTTGAATTAAAATTTAAAAAATTGGGTGGAGGAATAAGAGTTTATTATGGTTTTGATCATGTAAAGCTTGTTGTTCTTCTTTCGGGAGGAAATAAAAACTCACAACAAGCAGACATTAAAAAAGCTCGTGAATATTGGAATGATTACTTAGTTTCAAAAATGGAGATTTAAATGGCACGAAGATATAAAGATTGGGAAGAAGGTCTTGCAAAAGATTTAAAACAATCAAAAGAAAATAGAAAGGAATTTTTCCTAGCTCTTCTTGAAGAGGGATATTCTTGGCGAGAAGCAATTAATAAAATAGTAAAATTAATTGGTGTCAATGAGTATGTCGAATTAATAGGAGATATGAAAGCTTCAAATCTTTTAAACCAACTTAAAGAAGAAAGTAATATAACAATAAAGACACTTGATAAGATCACAAAGCCTTTAGGAATTGAGCTAACTTTTAAAGACTCTGAAAAAAGAGCCTAATAATTTATTAATACTTATTCTTTAGATATAATCTTTTGGATAGCGATACGTTTGAATATTATTCGTTAGAAATTTATCTAATTCTGCAAAAAATGTATCACATGATTTCAGTGGTAAGGATTTTGGAAACATCATTAAGGTGTGACCAACTGTTGCGTGTCGCTGATTTAAATAAGAGAAGTAAAAGTCTTCTAACTGAGCAGGAACTCTGTTTTTTAGGTGTTTGTCGAGTCTGCTGGCCTTAGAATTAATGTATTGAATTAACTTTTTTTGATGAGCAGGGTAGCGAAAAGTTAGCTGTAGCTTATTATGTGGTAGATGAATTGGGTAAATTACAAGCTGTTCAGGAACAAGATGTGGGATGACAATAAAATCACCAACTTGTTTTTTTTCACTAACTTGATCCAGGCTTTTAGTTAGTGTTAGTTTATTATTTGGACCTGAATATAATTTGTTAAAATGTACTTGGTACAGGTTAGTTAAAATATCTTTTTTAAGCTCTACTGATTTTCTTTGAAAATGCGGTAAGAAGTTTATAAAGGCTTCTAAAAAATCACCATACAGACGGACAGTGTAGTTTACCCATTCAACTGTTTTTAAAAAGTTCGTAATAAATGCTATATCTTCTGTCGTATTATTAGATGGGTAGGCAAGTAGTACAACTCCATTTTCACCTTTAATCGTAATTAAAAAAGGGGTCTGTAGCTCTTCACAAAACTTCAGAGATCCTTTTTCTCCTTTTTTCATTGAGTGACGGTCTAGCTCATAACGATTTTTGGGATAGTAAATATGGTTTACTTTATTTATTTTTTTCTCAATAAAAATGTTTAGATAAATTAGGAGTAGCTCTGCAGTAGCCTTGGCATCATCGATAGCTCGGTGTGCTTTTTTATGCTCAATATTAAAGAGCCTACTCATATAGTTTAGATTAGAATTTAAAATGTTCGGAATCAGATATTTTGTCATTAAATTCGTACAGATACTTTTATTAGTAAGTGGTTCACGTCCCATGCGGCGTAGTTCTGAATTTAAAAATGGAACATCGAATGCAGTATTGTGAGCAACGATGATACTATCTCCAATGAACTCTAGAACTTCATCAATAATATTTTCAAATATTTCAGAGTCCTTAACATCATTAGGAGTGATAGAGGTAAGCTTTTGAATAAACTCTGGTATTTTAATATTTGGCTGTACTAGAAAGTCTCTACTCTCAGTTACTTTGAGTTTTTCAACTTTGGTCATACCAATTTCTATAATTTTATCTTTATTCTGATTACCACCAGTAGTTTCTAAATCAATAATGGTAAATGATAAATCTTTTAACAGTTGTTTGGGTGATGGCACATTGAATCCTTAGATCGAATATTCATTCGAGATATCGTTTAACTCTTCTTAGCTAATACTATCTAACTTATCCGGTGTAAATGCTAGTGGGAATAATTCACCAAAAGAGTACTCTTGTTCTACACCTTTTGCATCACCAACAAATATTTGAGTTTTGGCAGTGGCAAATTCTGAAAGCACTTGGCGACAAAGGCCACAAGGGGGCCATCCATCGACAGTGTAAATATATAGTTGGGTAATTTTTGAATGTCCTTCAGAGACTGCCTTCCAAATTGCTACTCGCTCGGCACAAACGGTCCCGCCAAAACTCGCATTTTCAATATTGCATCCAGAGTACATGGTGCCATCTTCTGTAATGAGGGCACTGCCAACTTTAGCCTTTGAGTATGGTGAGTGAGATTTTTTTGAAGCTTCGATTGCCTCTGTTCGTAATGTATTCATAATCACTTCCTTATGATCTAGATACTATTTATCCAATATTTTTCACTGTTAAGCAGAGTAATTTTGAAAAATTACTCATAACTTCAACAGCACGTTCTTTAATATTTTCCTGTGCGAGCTCTTTAGGACCAATTCCATTTGCCATATTAGCAATACATGATATTCCACCAACACTTAAACCAAGGTGGTTGGCAGCGATATTTTCAGGGACGGTACTCATTCCTACCATGTCTGCCCCGAGTATTTGTAACATTTTTACCTCTGCAGCAGTCTCATAAGTTGGTCCAAGCATTGCTGCATAGACGCCACGCTTTATAGGAACTGCAATCTCTTTAGCAGCTGATATGAGTGCTTCTTTTATATTATTCGAATATGCTTTTCCCATATCAGGGAAGCTTGGTCCAAAGTCTCGAATACTCTTTCCTAGCAGTGGATTTTGTCCCATGAGATTTATATGATCATCAATTAAAACGAGATCTCCTGGATTAAAATCGGGATTTACTCCACCAGCAGCACTAGTGAGCAGTAAAGATTCAACTCCCAAAGTGGCTAAGGTTCTAACAGGAAAGACAATGTCTTCCATTGGGTTACCTTCATATGCATGGAGTCTGCCATGTAAGATTGCAACTTCAATTCCTTCGACAGTTCCTAGTATAAGCCGGCCCTCATGTCCCTCAACAGTAGTATTTTGAAAGAAAGGAATATCTGAATATGGGATGAATTGAGCATTTTCTACAGAGTCAATGAAAGTGCCTAAGCCAGATCCTAAAACAATTCCTACCTTAGGTGGGTTTTTGGCAATGGATTGAATATATTCAGCAGCAGAGGCTAGTTGTTCATACATCTCTATTTGCTCCAGCTAATTTTTTTCTCAATAAGTAGAGGAGATAGTTTAGGTTTGGTCTTACTAAATTTAATAACACTGCTGGTAAATTCTCCACACATCTCTTGTACCATTTTATTTTGCTTTGCATGGTGGTAGATGGTTAAAAGTTTTTCACCTTTTTTGACTCTATCTCCAAGCTTCTTGTTAAAGATAAATCCAACTTCAAAATCAACTTTATCACTAGCCTTCTTTCTACCGCCACCGAGATCAACACAGAGCAATCCGATACGCTCATTGTTCATGTTGCTAACATATCCAGCCGCTGGCGCTGTTACGATTGTTGTCTGCTTCGCAACAGGCAGTAAAGAGTAGTTGCTGCAGACTTTAGGGTCTCCCCCTTGATTTTTAATTAACTCTTCAAATTTCTTTAGTGCTGCTCCAGATTTAAGAGCTTTGCGGGCCATCGCATTGCCTTTTTCATGGGTAGTGGCTAGCCCTGCGAGGTGAATCATTCCTCCCGCTAGGTCAATAGAGATCTCTGTAATATCTTTAGGGCCTCTATTTTTAAGCACCTCAATACTCTCAATTATTTCCAGACTATTTCCGACCGCATTACCTAGTGGTTGATTCATATCTGTTAGGATTGTCATCATATTCTTATTAAAGCGTAATCCTGTCTCTCTAATGCTGGTGGCCAGTGCTCTTGCTTGTGCTTTGGTCTTCATAAAAGCACCTTGACCCGTTTTAATATCCATCACGATACCACTGGCCCCTTCTGCAAGTTTCTTACTCATGATAGAAGCGGTAATAAGTGGAATTGATTCAACGGTTGCTGTTACATCTCGCAACGAGTAGATGATCTTATCAGCAGGAGCGATATCTTTAGTTTGTCCAATTAGTACAATTCCATCTTTTTTTAGTCGTTGTTCAAATTGCTTAAGAGTAATAGAGGTTTTAAATCCCTTAATTGACTCAATTTTGTCGACTGTTCCGCCTGTATGACCTAAGCCTCGACCTGCAATCATTGGAACCTTTACTCCACATGCGGCTGCAATAGGGGCTAGAATAAAAGATGTCTTATCACCAACCCCACCAGTAGAGTGCTTGTCAATTACTGTTGGATCATTGAAATCAAGTACTGTTCCGGAGTAGAGCATGCAATCGGTAAGAGCTGCTGTCTCCTTAGTAGTCATTCCATTTAAATATATCGCCATTAATAGTGCAGTCATTTGATATTCTGAAACCTTGCCATCTACTAGACCATTGATAAACCATTGTATTTCTTCTTTGGTAAGTTGCTTCTTATCACGTTTTTTCTTAATAATTGCAGATGGGGTAAAATTCTTTGTTGACATAAATGTACCTAATTTGTTTAAATTTACTTAATTGAACTTTTTTATCTGCTAATATGATAGAATGAATATCAATAAGTTGCAAAGGTTAATCACTTGAAAAGACTATTATCACAATTCATTATTGTTACTTTGTTAATGGCAAACAGCGTTTCACTACAGGCGCAAAGCAGTAGTGATGCAGACAAGTTATTTAGTGAGACCTCTAAAGATTTAATTATTGTAACGGCATGGGCATCAACGGGAGCCTTACTAGGTCTTTCAACCCTCTCTTTTTTGGACAATCCCTGGGATCACTCAAAAAATATTTTAGTGGGGTTTTCGATTGGAACTGTTATTGGTGTCGGCTTTGTTGCATTTTTCCATGCAGGGCGAAGTGGGAGCTATTATGATGGTGTTGATCAATCTCGTCATAATAGTGGGCCATCAAAATCCTTCAATACTATTTCAAGGGCCAATTGGCACAATGAAAATTTTAAAATTCACAATACCTTGCGTGCGGAAAATATTCCGCTGTGGCAAGCC
>DAOWEO010000155.1 GCA_030638415.1 Bdellovibrionales bacterium
AAATGGTTGTTTGACTTACTCCAACTATTTCAGATAAGGCACGCAGAGATAAACCAGCTGCTTTTCTTGCTCTTTCTAATCGTTTAGCTATCATTAAAAACTCCTCTTTGCATTAATGAATATTACTTAATTTTAACTTAAATGTAAATAAATTTATTCTATTAATTGACAATTACGATAATAATAAGTATAATTCTAACTGTCAAGACCAGCTGTTTTGCGTAACTACACGCATTTAAAATATACACCAAATCCAAATAAGGAGATTACAATGGCTAAGCAGCATCATATCGTCCCAAATAGTGACAACGGATGGTCTGTAAAAACAGATCATGCCACTAAAGCAAGCAGGTGTTTTACTCGCAAACAAGATGCAGTAAACTATGGTAGAGAAGTAAGCAAAAATCAGGGTACAGAACTATTCATTCACAACAAAGACGGGAAAATTGCACAAAGAGATTCACATGGACGAGATCCATTTCCTCCAAAAGGATAGTAAATGCTAGACATTTCATTTCAAATAAACGGAAAATCGACTAATGCAAGTAGTTTTCAAAATGAGCTAGAAAGTGCTGTCTATGAAGAGATAAAAGAGTCCATCAAACAATCTGTACGATTGGTTCATTGTTCTGTTCATCATGAGTATCCAAAAATAATAGTTAAAGGCAAAGATTTAAACAGTCTAAGCATAGAAGTTAATGGATGTTGTGATACGCTGATAGAATCTACACTCGCAAAGCTACAGTAACATAAAATACACATAAGACTTTTTACATTAAGTTAAAAAGTCTTATCTATTTATCTCTCCCATACCCCACACTAGCCTCTGCCACCATCAGTTCATCGTATGCATAAGCCACATCTCCCACCTTCACCTGCCCATTCATAAGCATAGGAAGAAGCCAGTCTCTTAGTTGGGTTAGTTTTTGGTTTTCTTTTTTTATCATTACCATTTTCTTTGTCACAGGAGAAATAATTTTTCTGAATTTCTCAAGAATATTAGTAGTTGGAAAAATGATTTTCAATGTAGATATTTGAGGTACAGTTAATTGTTGTTGTACTGAACCTGAGTTTTCAAAAACTAGATTTTTGATACTATGATAAAAAAATTCTGCTTCACCATCATAATTTGGTGTGACCGAGATTAGCCTAATTATGGGAACAAAAGGCGTGTTTCTTAAAACACAATATCCGATAGTACCTCTAGCTGAAATTGTTATACTTTGCTTGATAATCCTTGCTTTATCAGTATAACCATACAAACCATCACTGGTAATACTATTAGAGAATATTGGTATATCGCAAATTTTACTTTTTTTATCAGAAAATTGTTTAGGCTTATCTCCACCAGCAATAATACTTGATATGTCTCCAAGTTCCTTAACCTCCCACCCCTCAGGAATCTCCCTCTTCAACTCTTCACTATACACCATCTTACCACCAGTACTTTTATAAGGTTTACCCTCAGCATCAGGAAAGTCAAACTGTACAAACCAATAGTCATATAGAGTTTTTGCTATGGCTTCTAATTTTTGGTTTATTTGGTTGTTTAGTTCTATTTTTTTATCTAGGGTTGAGAGGGTAGATGCTATTTTTTGCTGTTTATTTAAATTAGGAATATCAATTTCCATTAAATCAAAAGAAGCCAAATTTATTGTGTCAAATACAGAACCTTGACTTCTTTTTTTAATATTAGAAACATAATTTTTCAATGCATAATATAAATAGTCATTCCCCACTATTTCTTTTTTTCCTCTTAATCCAAAACAGGACTGATTAAAACACATTGGCTTACCTATTTGAGCTAATACTCCTACTGTACCACGTGCAGAAATAATAATGTCACCCTCATTTAAAAACTTAGTATTACTATTATCTACACCTAATTGAGTTATTTTTTTCTCAGTATCATAAACAAATCTTAAGTCATTATTGAAATCATTAACGGAAAGCCATCCGATATTTCCATTCTTCCAGTATTTATCAATAGAAGTTTTAGGTGTTCCTCCACTGATTATATCAATTATAGAGCTAAGAGTAACTCTTCTACTCATAATTTAAACTTTCCAGCTGTTCTAATATTCCCTTTTCTAAACCTTTAGACTCTTCAAAAAGCCCCTTCAAATCAGCCTTAAGCCCACCAATCTTAGCCTCAAACTCATCAGCAGTTATATCTACATACTCTATCTTCACTTCAAAATACTGCCCAGCACTAAGAGAATAGTTCTTTTTAGCTATCTCCTCATAAGAAACCACTACAGATAAATCTTCAACTACTTTCTTCTCATTAAAAGTAGTGATGATTTCATCTTCTTCCTCCACACTAAGTACTGTTCTTTGGTTTTTGCCTTCTTTTACTTTTGTACCTAAGTTAGAAGCGTCTATCAAGACCACCTCGCCTTTGTTTGCTTTGTCTAAAAAGAGTATGGAGACATTCGTTCCAGTATTGGCAAAAATGTTACTCGGCATAGAAACTACCCCTGCAAGCATCTTATTTTCGACCAAGTGTTGTCGTATCTTCTTGTCTATACCTGTTTGAGCCGTGATGAACCCAGTAGGTACAACGATGGCTGCTTTTCCATCTTTAGCGAGTGAATAGATAATGTGCTGTAAGAAAAGACTATAGATAGCCATCTTGTCTTTGGCTTTTTTAGGTATGTTTGGAATCCCTGCAAAAAACCTCTCATGGTTCTCTTTAGAGTCTAAGTCATCTCTATACTCCGAAAAGTCAAGTTTAAAAGGTGGATTTGAAACGATGTAGTCAAACTTAGTATCGTTATGGAAAGGGTGCAAGATGGTATTACCCTGTATGATGT
>DAOWEO010000067.1 GCA_030638415.1 Bdellovibrionales bacterium
AAGAGTGCAGGTATCTCAACATTAGCACAAGCAAATCAACTACCAAATTCAGCTTTAAGATTGATTGGATAGATAAGTGAGGGGAGAGGGAAACCTCTCCTCTCTCTTCTCCATACTGGTAAGGCCTTTTAATAGGGGCTCAGTAATTTTTATATAAATGAAGTTAATAACGATTAAAAAGATATAGATTTTGACACTAATACTTTTTCCAGATGAGAATCCCTGTTAAAAGTATTTACTTAAGCCCACCCCTGTGGGTAAGAATTTACCTACGGGGGTTGCTTTAGTACAGACCAAGAAAAATTATGAAACGACTAGGAAAAAGAGACATTTTAAGGGAGTTAAGATTAAAAAAAGAAAGCTCTCTTTTTGTTGTACAATTCTTTGCTGGGCAGCTTCATAAATTTCCCATCCAGTTCCAAGCAGAACATACATATTTAAAAAAAATAGTATTTCTAATTTCTCCTGTTTTTAAAGTTCAATTTGAACAGCTTTTATCAAGCAGTAAAGGGATTACTTTTTATCTGGATTCTTTAGACTGTATGTTTAAATGCCAGATTGAATCTTTTGATAATATAACAGGCGACATTATTACGTCTTTACCACTTAGCTTTGTATTTGAAGAGCGAAGGGCCAAAAGTAGAGTTGTGGTAAGTGATTCTATGCAAATGTTGTATAATGAAGATTCTGGACAAGTTATAAATAAGAAAGTTTTCGATATCTCTTCGGGTGGTTTTTCACTTGTATTCTCAGCGTCAGAGCAATTTAGGCTTAAGCAGGATCAACTGCTAAAGCACGTGTACCTCTCATATGATGGCAAGTTTCAGTATTTTGACTCAAGAGTTCTAGCAATATTGAAATTAAGGCCATTTGACTTAGAGTCTCTACCCTATGCATTACGCCGTGTCTCCTTTGGATTTGACTCTATTGATGAAGAGCAGAAGCTATTTCTCGAATATGTGTCACAAGGTGAATCAAGTTTACAAAATAAAAAAACTTCTTAATACTAAATATTAGGAGTCTTTTTGAAAATATCTATTATTTCTGACATTCACGTTACTGATAAAGAGGATGTATCCTTTTCACTGCTTTTGTCCTTTTTAAATGAGCAAAAAAAACAATGTCCAGACACTATTATTTTATTAGGCGATATCTTTGATGTGATGGCCGGATATCATAAGAGCTACTTCGAAAAGTATGAAGAGATTTTTAGCTCTTGTGCAGAACTTATTTCACAAGGCATTACGATTTACTACTTTGAAGGTAATCATGATATGCACCTAGAGAAGCTAGTGGCTAAGGCTGCAATCAAATTTAATTTCGATTGCACAAAATTTATTGTTGAGCGAAAATACAAAGTTATATCAGATAATGACAACTCTCTTTATTTTGCTCATGGAGATGAGTTAGAGGGAGATGACACTTACCTCTCTTATAAAAACATCATTCATAGTAGTGCTTTAAAACTTTTTGCAGATTATATTCTTCCTTATAAAATATTGGAGTTAGTTGCAGGGAGTGCTTCTAAAAAATCGAGAGGACTGAATTACCAAAAGTACTCCTCTGAAGAAGAAAAAGAGAAAATTAAACTAAGGTATCGCAATATTGCCAAAGAGGTAGAGCGAGATGAAGGATGTCATTTTATTTTTTTAGGCCACAGCCACTATAAAGATCTCTATAATAGTGATGGAATGACTTATGGTAATTGTGGATACGTTAGTGCAACTAGGTCTTATCTTTTTTACGATAATGGTGAAGTCAATTTTGTTACTATAAAATAAAAAAGCCTTTCTACACAAACAAGAAAGGCTTTTTTTACACGTATACAAACATTAAATTTTAATAATTAAGCTTTTGTCTCCTTTTATAAAATGGGTTGATAAATTTCTCTATTTTGTAGTTGATTAACAAGGTGTTTAAATTCTTCGATACTATCGAATGTTTGATAGACTGAGGCGAATCTTAAATAGGCGACTTGGTCTATTTTAAATATTGCTTCTAGAGTAATTTTTCCTACATCACTGCTAGAAATTTCAAAGTTAAATTGCTGGCGGATTGTCTCTTCAATTTGTCCTGCCAGATCTTTTATATCTGAAAATGGTATTGGCCTTTTCTCAAAAGCGCGCTGGATTCCAATCAATAATTTTTCTTTAGTGAAAGGCTGTTTTTTTCCATTTTTTTTAAGTACTAGTAGTGGCTGTGCTTCAATTTTTTCATAAGTAGTATATCTGAAGCTACATTGGTTACACTCTCTGCGTCTACGAATGATTGATCCAGTTTGTATCGTACGAGATTCTAGAACTTTATCATCTGTATGTTGGCATGATGGACATTGCAATGGATACTCCCTGTAGTGTTCTTAATAATGGTAATACTATATGCAGGGGTATCGCTAGGCTAAAAAGTAGATACTTAGATGCCCGCTATATAAAAATGAGATAATCTGCTTGCGCTCTTGCTGACTTATGAGCTAAGTGTTAACTTCGGGTAGCGGAGCAAAATTATCAAGTATAGGGAGAGTCTGAAATGCGAAATATATTAGCATTGGTTATTCTATTTTTTATCTCATTTGTAGTTTTTGCAAAGTCTACTGCACTGAATTATGAAGATATATCGAGTGTGCGTTTGATGAACCATAATAATGTACCAATAAAAGTTTTGGTTTATAGAGAGAAGAAACTTTTTGCAAGCTCGATCTATAATAATTTAGATTTTGTTTCACAGTTATCAAGAGTAATTGCAGATATAAATGCTCAGGGGACGCTGGAATATCGTGAAAAGTTAAAATTGGTTATCTTAGATTCAACATCAAAAAGTCTAGCCGGCTTACCATTAAGTACAGAAGAAAAAGAGGAGTATATTACACACCTACGATTTAAGGGTGATCGTTGGTTGCAGGACTTTGGTGAAATCATGGTTGCTAGTACCATTGACGATCCACAAGAAAAATTGCTTATTTTTGATGTAAATAGAGGACGAGGATTGGTCGATCTTCCTCCTATGTTAGCAAATTTTTGGAATGGATACTATTTTAAGCTGGATAATGAATCTACGCCTGGTAATTACGGTGGAAATATTGAGGCTACACCAAATAATATTCACTATATCGGAAATACTTCCACTAAGAAGCTACAAAACTTTTTTAAAGATCATGGACAAAAAGATAATTTAATTTTTCTAAGAACAGATTGGTTGAGAGTTGGTCATGTGGATGAATATATATCTACAATTATTACAGACGATGAGTGTGGCTTTGCATTAGTTAAGGCTTCTCCCTTAAGGGCTTTAGAGCTTTTAAAAAATGCTTCAGAAGATTCATTTCTATCATTCCCTAGTCGTTACGAGGAAGAGGGTTATGCAAAAAGCTTTAGGGAGATTCAAAAACGTTTAAACACTGAAGATATTTTCAGTAAAGACTACACGCCAATTGATGTGATAGGCAGACAGTTGGCAAAACAAAAAACAATTATTGCTATAATTGATAAGAATATTAATGCTCTTATTCAAAAGATTAAGCAGAAATCTCCACAGTGTGCAAGTATCAAAGTAGTGGAGTATCCAACAATTTTTAAATGTAGCAGTTCAAGTGTTGCGACGAACCCTAAAGGATGTCAAGCTTGGATCCCAGGAGCTGCAAATATGTTAGTACTGAGGGATCACTTAATTATTCCTGATCCATTTTTTACCCCTTATAAAAACAGTATTAATCAGCAGGTTACAAAACTGAAGCAAAAAGTTCATTATATTGATGATATGTATTACCATAGACTAGTTGGTGAAATTCATTGTGGAACTAATGTATTTCGTTTACCAAATGAAGTTTTAAATCCTGCTATTTATTAAAGTTGTTAGCCCATTGGATTTAATTTTTTATAAATTGCATTATTGATCTCTTTAAAGATTATTGCTTCAAATTGTTCGTTTGTTTCAAGAAACATAAATCCAATCTTTAGATTCTTACACCCTTTATTATTATCGATTACTTCTAATAGATATCGTACTTCTGCTTTAGGCGCAGTAATAGTAGTACTTCCAAATTTCAAAGTTAAGTCTTTTACAATTTGCTTGAGTCCAAAAGGTGAAGCAGTATCTGCTGGTAAAATAAATGATGCTCCACCTACTGATAAGTCAAATCCATCAAATGAGTAGTGCTTGTAAGAGATTGAAAATCTACTTAGGTCACTACTTTCTATTCTAAAGTCTTTTCTCTTATCACATCTAAATACATCTTTAGCTACTTCAGCAGTATAAATATTTTTTTCCTCAATATAATACAGTTGTGAGCTAGTGAAATATTGCAGGTTTTTAGATTCAAAAGAAATGAGAATGTTTTTATTTTGTAGTTCTGTTCCTATCAGTACAGGTGTCATTGAAATTAGCATAGAATCCTTGTCAAAATCTTCTATTCTAAATTTTTCTTTTTTGTCCTTTCCCTTAGACCATAAAAGTAGTTCACCTTTATAATTTAAAAGAGTCTCAAAGGAGATTATTGCTTCTGTTTTATTAAGTTTTGTAAAAATATGATCATCTTTTGCCATAAGTAATACCTCAAAAAGTGTTTCCTTATTATAGCTGATTTTTTAAAACGGTGTTAATTAATAGGAACCATTCTTTTAACGTAGTGCTCTTTTTCCTTTAGACCTTCAATTGTACTGACCTTTGAAAATGTTCGTAGCTCTTTTTTATTTTTTCCTGTGGAAAGGCTTTCTTTACTGATATCAAGTAGTTGGTCGGCAAAATGGGCTATCTGAGGTAAATGGGTTATTGCAATTACTTGAGAGTCTGTTGCAACTTTTTTTAGTACATCACCAATTTTCATTGCTGTTTCACCACCAATTCCAGTGTCAATTTCATCAAATAAAAATATGGAGATTGTATCTTTTGAAGCAAGCACTTGTCTGAATGCTAGTAAAATTCGAGATAACTCACCACCAGAGGCAATTTGCTTAATAGGAAAAATTCCTTCACCTGGATTTGTTTCAGCACTGATTTTTACTTGAGATATTCCATTTTGTCCTAAATCTTTGTTGATACTTAATTCAAAATATATTGTTGCTCCTTGCATATTGAGCTCTCTCACGGCACTAGACATCAATTGCTCAATAGTTGCAGTTACTTTAACTCTTTTGGTATGTAGTTTTTCTGCAATTTCTCGGGCCTTCTTTTGTGCTTGCTTTAAATCTGTTTGAGTACGAGATATATCCATGTCAACCTCATCAATAGAGCTAAGGTCATGTCCATACTGCACAATAATTTTTCCAATCTCATGGATAGGAAGATTGTATTTTCGCTTTATTTTTTGAATCTTATCTAGGCGATCTATAATAGTGGTCAGCTTTGCATCATCAACTTCGTCACTTAAAGTGTTAGATACTTCATATGAAATATCTTCTAGTGACTGGCGTGCCCTTTCTAATGGCTCGGTATGATGAGAGAATGAATCAAATGAGTGTAGATCAATTATTAAGCTAGATAGCTGAGATGGAAGATTTGACCTTCCTTCGTCTATTCTTTCTTGAATAGAGAGAAGCTTTTTTTGATTCTCCTCAAAATTAACTAAAACTTCTTTTTTCTTATTTAAAGTTTCTTCTTCATTTTCTTGAAGTTGTAGTGCTTGATATTCATTTATTTGGAACTCTAAAAAATCCTTTTTTTGAATATTTTCTTGTTTTTCTTTGGTTAGTTTTTCTAGCTTTTGTTGTAATGAGTTAAAGTTAGCATAGTGGGTTTTGTAAGACTTAATGAGTGCACTGTTTTTAGCATAAATATCAATTAAGTTAATTTGGTAATTTGAATCGAGTAATTTTTGATTTTCAAACTGACCTACCAAATCAATAAATTTTTGAGAAAAATTTTGTAATACACTCAGTGGACATTGCTGGAAATTCATAAAGGATTTAGAAGTTCCTGTTTTATATATAATTCTTTTGATTATTAGTTCATCATTATCACATGGGTGTCCCAGAGCATCAAAATAGAGAGCATTAAGTTGTGCATCTACTTTAAATGTTGCTTCAATAATGGCAAATTCGGCATTGTTACGGATATATTTCTTATCGGCCCTATTTCCAAGAATAAGTTGGAGTGCATCTAGGATTAAACTTTTTCCCGAACCGGTTTCTCCTATAATTGTATTGAAGTGTTCATGGAAATGAATTGTTGTGTCTTCAAAGGTGGCAAAGTTTTTTAATAGTAGGTTCTGTAGTAAGATAGGATTAGCTATCATATGTCTTGATCCTTTTTCCATAAGTGAAAATATCACTTAAATTTCGAAAGTAAGTTTTCTTTTTATTTTTTATATACCGAATGTTTTTGATTTTATTTTTTTTAATAACCACCAAATCTCCGCCTTGTAGCTCTACGTGATCTTGACCATCTAGGGTAAGAGAGACGAATTCGGGATCTTCTAATAGTTTTATATGAATTTCGTGTGTCTCTGGAAGGACAAAAGGTCGGTGAGTTAAGCTATGTGGACAGATAGGTGTTAACGATAGTGCTTTAACTTGTGGATATATAAGTGGACCACCAGCTGCAAGTGAGTATGCAGTAGATCCAAGTGGAGTTGATATTATTATTCCGTCTCCTGAAATATTATATATATGCTCTTCCTTGGTACCAATAGAAAGAGAGAACATCCTCGAGATGTCATTTTTATGCAAGACAGTATCGTTGATGAAGTAGTTTTTAAAAACAAGCTTTCCCTCACGGTATACTTTAGCTTTGAACAGAGGGAGCTTATATTGAGACATTCCCTTGAAGGAGTCATTGATCAGTTCAATAAACTCTTTTTGAGTAAACTCGGTTAGGAAGCCAATTTTCCCCATATTAACGCCAATGATTGGAACGGACAGTTGGGGGGATAGTCTTGAAACACCGATCAGCGTTCCATCTCCTCCAAGTGAAATGATAAGGTCAGGGTAAGTTAGAATTTCATCCTGTTGAATAACTTTCAGTTTGGTACGTTTGGCAAAGATATCAAATTCATCACTAGCTTTATAAGGAAAAAGTAGAGATAGTTCCTTGTTTTCTTTTTTGCACCACGACTTAACACGATTAGTTATGTTTACAATATCTTTAGATATGTTTGGCTTTGTTACAATAGTTATTCTGTTAAATGAGTTTTTATTCATATTGGTTCCATTATTTGTTCTATCACATCAGTGATATTATCAAAGGGCTTTTGGATAAGTTTACACCCATAACTTTTTGCCCTTTCTAAAACCTGTTCAGATGAGTAGGCAGTAATAATAATAAACATCGCCGATACTTTTTCAGCTGTATAGTATACTTTACTTCCCTCAATAATATCAAACCCTGTAATATCAGACAGCATTAGGTCACATACAATACGGTCATAGGAATTATTTCTAATTTTATCTAGTGCTTTTTCGCCTAGGGCTTCAGCAGTTGTAGTAGCTCCCGCTCTTTCTAGTAATTTGACTAGTGACTTTCTAATTAGTGGTTCATCTTCAATGATGAGAATATTCATTTGCAGTCCTTTAGCCTTATTTCAAATGTTGCTCCACCATTTTTATTATTAACAATTGTAATAGCCCCATTCGATTTATTAATTAGACTTTGGCAAATAGTCAGTCCAAGCCCAGTACCGTGTTCTTTGGTAGTAAAAAAAGGAGTAAAAATCTTTTTTAAGATATCTTCCTTGATACCTGTGCCATTGTCAGAAATACAGATTATACATTCGTTCTTTTCTCTGTATATATCAATATTAATTAATCCATATGAATCATTGGGGTACTTGTGTTTAATTGACTGGGCAGCATTTACAATCATGTTAAATATTATTTGTGAAAGAGATGTCTTATTTATTTTTACAATAATTTCTTCGGAAATTGTAATGTTTTTTTTAATATGTTTTGTTTCACTTTTAGTAAGAGTTATTACCTCAGATATAAGCTGTTCAATATTGATATGCTCTGAGTGATTTGTATCATTATATAGTGTTGAGAAGTTATTAAGAATATTTTGGGACCTAGATACACTAAGCAGCATCTCATCTAGAAAAAGTTTAGTATCTTCTTCATTTTCAGGAGCCTCAAGCATTTGTATACCAAGATTTAGTCCAAAAAGTGGATTCATTAATTCATGTTTTAAGGTATTTAATAGTTCTCCTAGAAGATGCACTCTCTCAGTGTGGTAGTGTTGAGAAGAGCTTTTGAGATTAAGTTTTTCTGTTCGGTACTCATGATTATTTGAGAGGTCGTAGTGCGTATCGTAGGGTTCTCGCTTTCCAGAATTATGGATGATCTTTTCATCTTTATTGACTTGAAAAGCAAAAGGAATGTTATTTATGATCTGATTGGCAATACTATTTCTATCTTTTATTTCATTTTGGTATATTAGGTCAGAGAGGAAAGGAGATAGCTTATTTATAAAGTGGTAGAAATCATCTTCTTCTTCATGAGATGGAGGTAGGAAGCCATTATGAGAAATTACAATAATACTATTGTATTTTTCACTGTCTAAGACTTGTGCTAGAAATGGACCGAGTATTTCTAGACCGTGTAGATCTAAATTCCCTTGGTCAAATCGCTTGTTTTTACTTTTTTTAATCGTTAGTGAAATCTTGTTAAATATGGCCACTGGAAGTGAGCTATCTTGTAAATGATTTTGGTGAAAAAATAGGCTTTTTACTACCTGGCCACCTTTTTTATGAATTAATATCTGACATGATTGAAAGTTATTAAAAGAAGATTGTTGCAAAATTAGCTCTGGAATCCTTAACAAGTCATGGCAGTTACTTAATGACTTTTGTAGTTCACAATATTTTTTAATTCTTCTTTGCATTTTTATAGAATCTGCTGAGATCTTAAGTGATGACAGAAGTGATAAATATGACTTTATTGTATACGATGGAGTTTCTGGGACATCTTGTGGCTCAGTAAAATAATTTCTTATACGTCTTTGAACTTCATACTCTTGCATGCTG
The DNA here is from genome assembly GCA_030638415.1 of Bdellovibrionales bacterium. Classification (GTDB taxonomy): domain Bacteria; phylum Bdellovibrionota; class Bacteriovoracia; order Bacteriovoracales; family Bacteriovoracaceae; genus DAOWEO01. The sequence goes on from DAOWEO010000067.1 coordinate 8,948, forward strand.
ATACGTTATCCATAGAACGAAAATACTGCAAGTAAATTATATTTCAGTTACTGGAGATGAAACCGTTTTATTTGTTTTTAATCTGTATTCAGCGAGTGTTTTTTCTGACAACTCGTAAATGACTGAAATTACCACTGAAGTATCAGAAAATGACAGAAATGTTTGCTCTGTCAATTCCACAATATTCTTTCCGTTAAGATTTCCTCTAACGGTAGAAAAATAGTGAATGAACGGAGATAACAATGGAGCCGTTTTTAAGACAAGCTTACTCAACTCTTCTATCTCGTCAATTTTTTGAGAGAATTCTTTTATTTTTTGTAGTTGTGGTGTCTCAGAAGAAATTTCCTCTAAAATATATCTTGAGTACTTTTGTCCAAATTCAGAAAGTTCATATAGGTGCTGTAAATTACTCATTATTTTGCTTAGTTCGTTAGCACTTTCAGCGGTTAAATCTATAAATGAATTTTTCTCTTCCTTACCACTAAGGTAAAAAAGCCATGTTATTCGGTAAAGTTGCCTCATGACCTCTTTAATAGAGCTGCGAGATTGTAGAAGATTGTCAAACTTGAGCATTGCATGTTCATTGAAATATGTTTTATAAATTAAAACTGAATTTAAATGAAAAATTGAATTATCTTTTTCAAGTACAGATGAGTCTATTTCACCAGTTTTGAATAGGGTGTGTGCCATTGAGTATACTAGCTGATAAGGAATATCTGCATGGCACTGTTTAAACTGACAGAGTGTGTCTGGAGTACATGGAAAACATGATGACTTGGGAACTAGGATATAATTACCTTCACTATATGGTGAAGTTTCATGCGGCCTAACAGTACCTAAAGCAATGATTAAAGATGTTCGCTGCGCGAGCGATGCAAGATGCGATGCCATTGAATCATGTCCAATAAAAAGACGTGATTGCTTAATAATGTCTAGAGATTCTGTAATTGTGGTAGTACCTACATAGTTGTTAAGTCTGTGAGTAAAACTTTTTAATATAGGAGTATTGCATAACGCTGTTGCAATATTTCTCTCTGCTTTACTTCCAATGATATTGATTTCAATATCATCACTATTTTTTAACAGCTTGTAGATGATTTCAGACCACTTATTGGTATTCCAATTTTTCTTATCACTAGATGAGAATGGATGAATGGTAACTGTCTTTGAATTATAATTTACAGTCGACGGAGCTGTAGAATAGTTTTTTACTCCAAATATGTTATTAAATATATCAACCAGTGCAAATGGATTTTGGTCACCTGTCATGATGTTTGAAAAAATAAACTGGGACCACTTATCTGGAATCTGCTGTTCCGCCAGTGAATCTCGGTTTATACCCATCTTATGGTCTGCATTGATAAGTGATGCTAGATACCCAGATGGCTTGGAAAAAGATAAGTTAACCAATAAGTCGTTGTGGCTGGTGTTAATGTTTTTTACAAGTCTACTAATGTTGGTTGTAGTATCTGTAAGAGATGATGGATTGATAATATCTGAAAGGCTTAGCAAATGCACTTCATTGAATAATTCTTTAAGTATATCAAGCATAGGCATTGCAAAGCTTTTCCTTGCAACAAGCTTTAAATTCATCCGGGGAAACTGGTCGCGCAGGTTTCTAACACTTTGTAGTGTTTGAATTAGATCTCCAATTCTCGTTAATTGAAGAATGCAAATAGTTTTTTCATTTGGGTCAATGGTAAAAACTTCTTTATTTTGTAGTACTTTCTCCATTATAACTTTCCTCTAGTAGTGCTGCTAATAAAAGTACCTGAGAGTCATTTACGGATAGCTGTTGTCCCGACGACTCTTTTTCTCTCATCTCTTTTAATTTTTGCATTATTTCTATTTTAAGCTCTTCCATTTTTTCTAGTCTCTTTTTTGTTTAATGATTGTGATCTGTTTTTACTTTCTATTAGTGCAAGGGTAGTCATTATCTTGCGTAGACTTGTTTTTAGATCATAAATTAAGTGTTCCATTATTATTAAATTTTCTTCAGCACTTTTTGAATTTATCTTTTCTAAATTAAATTCAAAAAATTCAATTGGAATTGATGTAATAAGATTTTTATCTTTTGTTGCTAGTAATTTATTAAGATCATCCATGAAGATACTGCCAAAACTGCTATCTTGCTTTGAGCGAATTAAATTGCGCAAAGACCTTAGTAGTAGCTTAGTAGAAATTATAAGAGATTTTTTCTGCTCGAGCGCCCAAGTGGAAAGTTCACTGGAAAATGTTGAAAATAGTTCTTCCAGTATTACTTGGTTATCAGAATTTTTATTTTGAGATGTTATATAGTATCGCTGAACAAGTGAGGTGAGAATGTCTTGCTTGTAGCCTTCTCCCTGCACCAAGTGTAGGAAACTTCCATAATTGTCTTTTTTTATTGTAAAAAAGTTTGAGTCATCCACTCTTAGCTGACTTGATAAATCAATATTTGAAAGTATCGAGTCAATGCAAAGGTATATGTTGTAGATAGAAAAATCCCCACTAAGTACAATTGAAATATCGTCTGTGTTTTGTGAGTGGGCCCTGAAGAGACTCTCTATGGAAGTAAATAAGCTAATAGTAGGAGTATCAACAAGATTTGCAAGATTGAGGAATTTTCTATCGGAGGTTACCAAAATGTCAATATTCATTAATAAAGATGGCAATGCTAGATCGTCACTCTCAACACTTAAAAGAGAATTTTCAAAGTCTCTATTGAGTAAATTTACAATGTTTTTTTGTTGCTCATTGTTAGCTTCAATAATTAATAGAGGAATCATATTGGGAGTACTGAAAAGTTGTTCAAGTAGTTCAGTTAGTTTGTTTAGACTAAATATAGAATCTACTGTCGAAGAAATATTAATTCCTATTATTTTTGCTTCACCATCAGTATGTTCTGCATTTCGAATGCTATTTAGATTTGAAAATGCAACTTTATTATTATTTTCATTTATTTTAACTCTTGGCTCATTAGTCCCATAGCTTATGTTATTAGCCTTTAGCTTGCAGTGAATACTCTTTAGGGGAGAAAGCTTTTTATTTTTTAAGGCAATGTCATCTATGGATGCCCAAAGAGAGGAATAATTGTTTTCCTTTACTTCATTTGTATAACTACCAATAATTCGATCTGCAGTTAAAGAAGATGTTATATATTTACTTAAGGTAGTTGTAGAATAGTTAACTACAATATTCCATTCAGTGTGAAAAACTAGACTAAGGTTTTTAAAAAAATTATTTACAGCAAATCCATTTGAGTAGAGATCATTTTGCAATAAACTTTTAATTCTATCTTGGTCAATGGTGAACACTCTTTGAACACCTGAGATCATATGTGCAAGGTGCTTGCTCTCTTTAAAAGTTAACATGTATATTTCTTGCTGAGGGTACTTTCTAACTCGTTCTGCTATTAGATAAGCCGATTCTAATACACCTGCTTGGTCTTCTAAATTTACAATTAGTGTTTTAGTTTTCATATTGACCTTCTTGCAGTTGTAGAGAATTGCATAGTTCTCCAAAAGCTAATAATTTAAAATCATCTTGAACGAGGTTTTCTTTTTTTCCAAGATCATTAATAAATTGGTTCAGTGTTGTATGCTGAGACTGTCTATGAAATAGTGGTTTAATCTCAGGATGGAGAACCTTGGTAATGTCAGATAGCTTTCTTGAAGATTTATGTGATAAAAACTTTTTAAAAAATGTATACTCAAGATTTAATGAAGGATTATGAGGTACGATTAGAGGCTTATCATTTAAAAAATCAATGAACTGCTGATCCTGGTAATATGTGTCTATAGACCTTCCGGAGAAAATTTTTACGTTACCTTGAGGTACAATATGATATTTCATAGCGAGCTTGACCACCTCTTCATTAGGCTCAACTACATAGATCACAGGATTTTTATGAAATTCTCTCATTTTAAATTCAAGTTGCTGTATATGGTATCCAAGGCCAATGCCTAATATTAAAATATGGTCTTGTTTCTTAATCTTATCCCGCAAGGCGAGACATTGATCATAAGCTTCTTGTACTGGATTAAATTTAGAGTGCATTTCAATGTTGTCTATAACGAGAATATCGTGTCCAGATTGCGCTTTTAAAATAGCGAGTTTCTTTGAATCATCCATGACTCATCCTTTGTAAAAATATGGTGTAATTACGTGTTTCTTCATCCTGAAGTCCTTGCGAGATTATTCATTAATCTCAGTTAACTATATTAGAACTCAGAACGAGATTTAAGTCAAGTTGCTAGCGTACTATTTACACTGGATGTAGACGATAGGTTATATCCTTTGAGCTTGTTTTTATTACGATTGGCAAGGAGTATTGAGCTTTCAAGCTTCTGTTTTTCTTGTAGAAATAGCTCGAGTAGGTAATCATTATTATCAACAATTATGTCGATCTTATTTTTTATTACATTTAGCAATTCAAGTGAAAGTTCCGTCAATTCGAGGCTATCAGCTTTTTGATATAAATTAGTAATAATTAAAATTAGCTCTTCTCTTTTTGACACTAATAGTTCTGCCTCAGGTACAGCAGAACTATGTAAGTGACGTTCAATTTCTAAATCGAGAAGATTAAGCTTATCTGTTAATTTGTTAAGTTCGGTCAGTAGCTTAAGTTCCATTTAGGCTCTTTGCTCTTTTACCTTACTTGTACCATTGTCTTGCTTTATATTTTTTACAGCTTCATTCCATCCTTGATAAAGGGTGGTTAAAACACTAAGGCATCCTTCTAAAGGTTCCTTATCTATTTTAATGTTAGCCTGTGTACTTGCAAAAACAACATAGTCATACAGTGCAGAAAGTTCTTTTGCTACATCTCCACCAATGTCAAAATCTAAACTATTATTTAGTTCAATAACGATATCCTGGAGCTTGCCAATATATAGTCCTTTGTCAGGAATATTATTTTGATCGATTGCTTCCATTGATTTTTTACAATTTTTAATTGCAGCTTGGTACAGCATAAGTAAAATCTGCTCCTTACTTGCTGTATTAACTGACGTTTTTTTGTAAGCTCCTAATCCATAACTCATCTTGTACTCCTTCTTTTATCCAAGTTGTTGAACTGGACTTGCACCACCCATGCCTGCAAGTCCAGCTCCTTGATTTTTAATTCTTGATATTGTTCCTTCTAATCTAGCAAATTTTTGCTTTAGCATTTTTTCTTTTTGTGTCAGCATTCTCTCTTTTTGCTCAATTCGCCTATCCATTTGGTCTATTTTTCCTTGAAGTGTTTTTTTACGAGAGCTTAAAATACCATCTGGATATCTTAAGGCCTTGTTGAGAGTATCGTTCAAATTATCCATGAATCCAGTGGTTTTACCTCCCTCAGGAGTGTAATAGCCAGTTAGCACCTGAGCAATTAGCTCACTGTTATCTTTTACTTGAGCAGAAAATTTATCTTGATCAAATGTTAGTGTCCCTTCTCGTGAGAAACTTACTCCTAGAGATCCGAGGCGGTGAGAGCCAAATTTTGTTTTTACATCTTTAAAAATAGCACCACGCAGTCTGCTTTCTAGGGTTTGTAGTATAATATCACCACCAAGTGTTCTCGATGTATCTGTCTCTTCTGTAAGTGTATTTTGATCTTTTATAAATTTAAATACAGCGTTGATACGCTCAACAAGATCGCCAAGCTTTGTTGTTACTGCTTCAACGTCTTCAGCAACATCTATATTGATCTCTTCTCCAGGTTTGGCTTTTTTCAGATCAAGAGTGACTCCAGGAATGAGATCTTTTACTTTGTTACTAGTAACCTCAACTTCAAATCCATCAATTTTTATTTTTGCATCTTGTGCAGGCCTTTCAAATTCTAAAAAGAGATCATCATCGCCATCAACAAAATAAAAATATGGAAATTCAGCCTTGTTACTATCACCAGTCTCATCTAGTGATAAAATTAATCGCCAAGGAGTTTCACTGTCACTGCCATCGTTGACAACGTTGGCATTTAATCCATTTTCTTGATCTCCGTTTATAACTTTTGCTACACCACGCAGAGAAGAGCTATCACTATCAATATATATTTCTTTGTCACTTCCATCTGGTAGTTTATAGCTGATGTATCCAACCCCGAGATAGGACTGCTCTGGATCTTCAAATCCAGATGTCATGGCAGATGATTTTTTTGCCAGCTGGGTAACTTCAATACTTGTATTTCCAACATTTGCCGCATTTTTATCAATTGTGACACCAACTGCTTCGTTGCTAGCATTAATTTTTAGTTCTCTGAAACTACGGGCATTGATATTTGTTGCAAGAAAGCCTCGCACCTCTTCTACAAGGGTGGATAGCTCTGAGATGAGCTTCTTTTTATCACTGACTTTGCTTTTTCTGGTTTCCATACTATTGATTGGAATCCGTTCGGCTGCCATGATTTTTTTAACAATGTCTTTTGGTAGCCCTGTATTAATAGAGCCAAAAGCAATTCCCAAGTGTCATCCTCCTGATGTTTCTCCTCTCGTCATGAAAAGAGCTAGAATTCACCCTATTGTAATGTTACCATAAGGGGGTCAAGGCGATCAAAGGTGTGGTAAAAACGGCACTTCTTGCTGGTAAAAAAAAAGGCCAGCAATTTGGGGATACTGGCCTTGTGGGGATTAATTGAGAAAAGTAGTGGGTTATTTCTCTTACTTAAACTATCGGGTACTATGGTAAATACTTTAGAAAATAAATCAAGTATTGTGATTCTTAAATCTAAATTCTTCTTTTTTCGGATAGTTGGGTACTTTTCATTTCTATTTATTCCTATTTGGGTACCTAAAATACTCAATCTTTCATTGTGGCAGCAGACAATTTTAGGGGTGCTCTATGCCATGTTCATGATGAGTCAATGGTTTTTATTGGGTAAGGAGATTGACCATCGTTTTAAAATTTATGCCAAGGTTAATTCTTCCTTAGATAGGGTCGTTTACCGACTTTTTATTGGGATATTTTTTCTCATTATATATTTTAATTTTTTAACAATTTTTCCAGCTAAGTGGATTTATAATCTGTTTTGGGTAACCTGGGCTATTTTAGGTCTTTTCTACTCATGGCCTACGCGAGGTAAAATTATTCAAGAGAGTATGACAGGTCAATTTGCTGAATTTCGGTTTTTGGACTCTTTTGAAAGAACAATTCTATTTTTAACACTTCTGTTTTTTGTTATCTCTATTCCCGAGCTCCCCTTATTCCACTCTACTTCAGCACTTAAATTATACTATGATCCCCATGAGTTTATTCATCAGCAGTTTTGGAATTTTTTAGATGTAAATTATTTTCCATTTAGGAAGTATCCTCGTTTGATTCAAGTATCATGGTGGATTCACTTTTATGTTGTTTCGTTATCACTACTGCTATTGCTAACATATGCTATTTCTCGCTATTTTGTATCACGAAGATTATCTCTGCTAACAGTACTTGCATTTATGAGCACATGGTCTATTACTAAATTATTTATTGATTTTCACGGATTAGCATTTTTCTCCTTGTTTCCTTTCTTGTTGTTATGGGGATACTTGTGGAGTGTGAGAAGTTCTACTTATAGATCGGGACTGTTTTGGGGACTGATTGGCTATTTAGGAGTTTTACTAAACCCTGTTAATATTATTCCAATTCTTATCGCATATTTACTTTTCTTTTCACGCTACATTAAAAAGACCTTTTGGTATAAAAAACAGATTTTAAGATACATGTCTGCAGGTTTTGTATTGATGATGGTGGCCGTCGTGACAACTGAGCATTCGTTATCTTTTGCTCCGTTACTAGAATCATGGTCTAATTTAAGCACTGTCGTGAAAGAAGTGTTTAATAGAAAAGGGTTTTATATTATATCAATATTGGGTGCTTTCATCCTAATCGTTAAATACTTTTTTGAAGATAAGTTTTCGATGATAAAAATTTTTACTCTTGGTAAAAGACGAAATGAGCAGTTACTCTTTTTTGTACTTTTGATGTTCCTGATGAGTTTTGCCGTACCGGTATCTTTTTATGCACTAACTCTAATTATGTTATTGTCACTATTTTCGATGATTCCTGTAGAGTTATTATTTCAGCGTATATCTAGGTTAAGATCCAGCCGTAATATGATTTATGCTATATATATTTTACTCTGCCTGCTTGATTCGCACATTGAAGGCAGAGTAAAGATATTTTTAAGTATTTTTAAATAAGCGTCTATAACAAGTATGAAAAAATCCATGAAGGCACTGCTAGAATTGTCATCATTAGCTTGCTCTTAAATCCAGCATCTCCATGGATACTGACCTTTTTACCTTTAGAATCTATTGCTTGTCTATTTTCAATTATCTTATAACCAGTGTTCATTCGACTTTCTACACTCTCTTGAACTTCAGCAGCAAGTTCTAGGTTGCCACGACAGAAAAGTGCCATTTCAACATTGTAGAAATTAGAACGTTGATCTACATTATATGTTCCTATCATGATTGTATCATCATCATAGACATGTGTTTTGGAGTGGGTGCCCCATTTCGCTTTCTTTACTTCTTCAGATATTACTGGTGTTTCAGGAATCCATTCTCCTGCATGAATGTAGGGAATCATGCCTTGTGATTGCCAAGTTTCGATATCACGATAAAAGTTGGCAGCAACATATACTGCGTCGGTTGAGGCTAGGCTATTGGTGTATATTGTTACTTCAATGTTTTCTTGTAATAGGTGCTTGTAAAGACTATGTGCTTTGAGGTTGTGTACAAAGTATGGTGAAGATATTAGGATTTTTTCTTTAGCTTCTATTATCTTATTATGGATAACTTTGTTAAGCAGACGATATTTATCTTTAAAGTCAGCGTTTAGTCTACGTAGTCCATTGGCACCTGGTAGGTCACTGGCATAGGTCATATCAGGACATAGGTGCATTTTTTTATTATCTAAAATTGGACGTGCAATATCTTCTAATTTTCTTAGATACTGAGTATCTCCAGCTTGTACTGTAACGTACTCGGTTGCCTTGTCCATTTTCTTTTTATATATTTTAGCATCATATTCGTACTCTTCAACTTCTTCGCGGTGATCATCACTTAGAATTGCCTCTAATGGAGAAAATGCCTCTGGCCTAACAGGTTTTTTAGGAAATTTTGGAGTAACAGTTATTTTATTTGTCCAAAACTTTTCAAAAGTTTCACGCATCGTTTTAACGATAGGCCCTTCAACTAAAATATCTCGATCTAAAAAATTAAATTTTCCTGATAGGTCATAGTACTCATCAGCGAGATTTCTACCACCAGTAATTGCAATTTTGTCATCTATAACAAATAATTTTCTATGTGAGCGAAACTGAAATGTAGAAAATCTTATTATACTAGCATCGTTATAATATTTAACTTCAACATTGTTAGCCTTTAGTGCCTTGGCGTAATACTTGTTGAGTTCAAAAATAGGTAGAGATTTATCAACAATAATTCGTACCTTAACTCCTCTCTTTGCTGCTTTAATAAGCTCTTGGGTGAAAAGTCTTCCTGCAGTATCAATACTATAAATAAAGTATTCAATTTCGATAGATTTTTTAGCCTGCCTAATTAAATCGAGTCGTTTTTGAAATGAAGCGATCCCACTATTGAGGACCATGACTTGATTTCCCCTCGCGTGCTCTACAAGATAAGGATATTTAAAGCTATTAAGGTCGATACTTTCTCGAGCATTAGCAGAAGTGGAGATTGCCACGCAAAGAAGCAAGCAATATAAAAAATAATTTTTCATAGAAAATCCCTAGTTATTTGTTTTCATAGTACTAGGAGCAATTCCTATTCCAAAGAAAGAGGCGTAACTGATTGAATTTAGGTGCCGGCATTTGTTTATGGTTTGGATGAGTGTCTATAATTGAGACAGTTTGAGCTTTAAAAAGAGTATTTTTTTATAAAATACCGTTGACAATGTTGAAAACTCAATAAAAACAGCATAAATGTTGATAAGTGGTAGGTATTATATAAAAATGTGCAAAGAAAAATTGTTTAAACACAATAGTCCTTATTCAATAATATAACTGACTAAAATTACAGAGTTTTGTTGTGTAAGGTTAGAAGATAAAATTTAGATACTTTTTATCGAATGTTGAAAACTAGTACTAAATTTGTTGAAAAATAACAAATGCAAGTTAAAAAATACTGATAAAAATCATTTTTTACTGCATAGAGGTCGTAATGTGCACTCTGGGCAGTTTGGCTTTCTTGCATTACATACCCTTCTTCCGTGGAAAATTAGAAGGTGGCTTAACTGGGTCCACTTCTCTCGAGGGAAAATTTTCATTAGATCTTGCTCTATTTTAATGGGATCTGGGTGCTTGGTAAGTGCGAGGTGGTTACTGAGCCTTTTAACATGAGTATCTACTACTACACCATGATTAATATTGTAGGCATTACCTAATAGCACATTTGCAGTTTTGCGTCCGACTCCTGCCAGAGTAATTAGCTCATCAATTGTTCGGGGAATAATACCATTATATTCTTCCATAATAGAGGTGGCACATTGTTTTATATTTTTAGCCTTATTTTTGTAAAAGCCAGTTGAGTGGATTATTTTTTCAAGTTTTGCAACCGGAGCTTTAGCCATGAGTTCAGGCAGAGGGAACTGCTCAAAAAGAACAGGGGTAACCATATTTACTCTTTCATCAGTACACTGGGCGGAGAGTATTGTTGCTATTAATAGTTGAAAGTCACTCTTATGAAAAAGTTCACAATAAGCATTAGGGTACAGGCGCTCTAGCTCACTATAAACAAGTGGGGCTCTCTCTTTACGTTTCACAGGTGAAATTCTCCTATTTTTTTTGGGATTAAAGTGGACTTAGTTTTATAAAAAAATAATTATGCCGTTTTCGTAAATCATTGTCCATGGGGGTGGTATGAATATTGAAAAATTATTAAATGTTAAAGCAACAATTTTAGTCACAGGTGAAAGCGGAAGTGGGAAGTCACATTGGAGTTTTAGCTTGGCCCAAAGAAGAGAAAAATCTCTAAATTCAATTATGACCGTTGACCTAGCTGCCCTGTCTGATAACTTAGTCGAAAGTGAGTTGTTTGGGCATGAGCGCGGTGCTTTTACGGGAGCATTTTCAAGGAGAATTGGCTTGTGTGAGCAAGTTGGCAGTGGCACATTGATTTTAGATGAAATTGGTGAGTTAAGTTTAGAGTCTCAGAAAAAACTTCTGACCTTATTAGAGCGGAGAGTATTTCGCCCAGTAGGCTCTAATCGTGAGATACGTTTTAGGGGAAGAGTTATTGCTGCAACCAATAGAGATCTTTTATCTATGGTAAAAAAAGGGGAGTTTAGAGAAGACCTTTATTATCGCTTGAGGGTTTTTCATAACCACGTACCACCTTTTCGTTGTAGAACAGAGCTAGAAAAGAGAGATATAATTAGACTTCTTATTATTGAAATAATGGAAAACTATAAGCTTGGTGATAAGCCTATTTTTTCCTTAGATGCTAAGAGCTATCTACTAAATTATAGGTGGAGTGGTAATATTAGACAGTTAAGGCATACATTGGAGTTTTTGATGGTAATGTATCCGGCAGAGAAAATTACTGTAGATATGGTAAAAAGTTGTGAACAAGGGGATGATTTGGAAAAAGAGGTGGGAGATCTAGGTTTTAATATTGGAAAAATTCCTTACGCTCAGGTTAAAGCTTCTTTTGAAAAAAGTTATCTCATTGAAAGTCTACGATATACGGGAGGTATTATTAATCAAACGGCGATACTTATTGGTATGAATAAATCGACTTTAATTAGCAAAATTCGTCAATATAAGATAAATGTACTAGAATTCAAAAATATACCCAAAATGGAGAGAGTTGCTTCGTGAGTTTTAAAGTACAGGACCACTATTTTAAGAAAGCTAAAAAAGATGAGTTTGTTGCAAGAAGTGTTTATAAATTGGAAGAAATTGATCAGCGTTTTAAAATAATTAATATTGGAGATAATATTGTTGACCTAGGTTATCACCCTGGGTCTTGGATTCAATACACATCCCAAAAAATTGGAGATGATGGTCGTTTGGTGGGAATAGATATTAGGCCACTTAATAAACAGCTCTGCCATCTGAAAAATGTTCACCTTTATGAGATGGATATTTTTGATGTCAAAAGTACTCAGGACCTAGGGGTTGACGATAAGTTTGATGTTGTACTTTCTGATATGGCACCAAATACAACAGGTATTCGGTCCGTTGATCAAGATAGAAGCTTAAATTTAGTTGAAATGGTTTTCTTTTTATATCCTCTTTTTCTAAAAAAAGGTGGTAACAGTGTTGTCAAAGTGTTTGATGGCCATCAGGCTCAAGAATTTTTAAAAAATAACCGTAAAAAATTTGATAGCTTTCATTTTTTGAAACCTAAATCAACAAGAAGTGTTAGTAAGGAGTTCTTCGTTGTAGGTATGGGGTACAAAGGAGAGGATGATGCTCAATAAGGATCATGTAAAATCTCTTATTTATAAACACAGACAAGCAATAATTGTTGTAGGGATGTTTACGATTGCCTTTACTTTTATAATGCTTAGTCAGGAGCCAACCCCAGCTAAAAAGCAGATTAAGAGATTTATGGCGACCCATAAATTTCAAAAAGAGCTAACTAAGAAAATCGATTTCGAAAATAACTTTTGGCCTCCAGAGCTAGTGGTCGACGGTAAAACTTTTCAATTAGAGTATACCTTTAATAAGAAGTTAGAAAAATATGTAAGAAGACAATTAAGGCGCTTTTTCACCAAAAATGCTTCAGTTGTAGTGATTGATAATAATACGGGTGGAATCCTAACTGCAGTAGACTATTCGCATAAGGGGAGACATTTTGGTAATGGAATAACATTTTCAACGACACATCCGGCAGCTAGTTTATTTAAAATAGTTACAGCTGCAGCACTCCTTGACCGTGAGGGGATATCTCCTCAAAGTAAGTTTAGAGTTAGGGGGCGTGGAACAACTCTTTATAAATATCAGCTTGATAACCGTAATAGATCTTGGGACCGTAAGATTACTTTAAAAAATGCATTTGCATATTCAAATAATGTGGTATTTGCACGTGCTGCAAGAAAGTACTTAGCAGTGGGCACGCTGGGAACCATGGCAAGGGATTTTGGATTTAATAAAAATATTTACTCTGATTTATTACTGAGTACTTCCTTTTTTATGGATCCAACAGATGCATATAATCTAGCCGAAAAGGCATCCGGGTTTAATCGAGAGACCAGAATTAGTCCCGTCCATGGAGCATTGCTATCGATGATTGTTGCTAATAACGGTATATTTAAGCCTGTGAGTGTCTTAAAAAGTATTGAATTTAATGGTAAAGATGTTAAAGCAAAAATATTATCACAGCCGACAGAGAGTCTTACCGTTATGTCATTAGAATCTAATAGTGAACTTAGAGCAATGATGGAGCAGGTACCCAAAAAAGGTACTGCAAGTCGCCATATGCGCAGGCTTGTACGAAAATTTAGAAATTATCTTTCTATTGGTGGTAAAACAGGACGTATTAGTGGCGGTCTACCAGAAGGAACGAGGGACTGGTTTTCTGTATTTGCTCAACCTAAAGATGGGGTAGATAAGGGTATATCAATTTGCGTAATGCATGTTAATGGGAGCAGCTGGTATATTAAATCGAGCTATATTGCAAAACAGATCATCCAGTATTACTATACTAAAATAATTCCAATAAAACGAAAGATGAGAGACAAACTAGTTAGAAATCAAGTAGTTAAGAAAGGTGAATCATGAGTGAAAATAAAGAAAATAAAGAAAATAAAGAGAATAAAGAGAATAAAGTAATAGTTGAAAAAGAAGAATCTCTGAATGAAGAATTGAAAACTACAGAGACGATTGCTCCAATGAGTAAAAAAGAGAAATTTAAAAAAGAGGCTAAATCTATTTTTTGGATTGTACTTTTAGTTTTAGCGTTTCGTTCAGTATTTTTTGAACCATTTCGTATTCCATCAGGGTCAATGATTCCTACATTGTTGATTGGTGATTTTATTTTAGTTAATAAATTTGCATATGGTTTCAAGGTTCCTTTCTCAGATTGGTATACTGATCCTGTTTATATCTTTAATAGAGACAAGCCTAAGCAGGGTGATATTGTTGTTTTTAAATATCCAAAAGATCCAAATATTAATTATATCAAACGTGTTGTAGGTATTCCTGGAGATACTGTTGAGATGATTGATAAGGTGATCTATGTAAACGGAAAAGAGATTAAAAGAGAGAAAATTCCTGGTGATAAGATCATGGAAGACATGGATGACAAGTTTCGAGGTTATAACTTAAGCTTTTATCAGGTACAAGATGGCAAGCATTCTCATACTATTATGCAAGATGTTGATAATACCTATAAAGTTGATTACGAAAAACGAACGGTTCCAGAAGGAAAGTTTTTTGTTATGGGTGATAACCGCGATTTCTCCTATGATTCAAGATTTTGGGGTTTTGTTCCATTTGAAAATATTAAAGGTGAGGCTATGTTTGTATGGTTTAATCTTATTATCCCATTCTTAGATAATAATCCATTTAAAATGAGACCATGGCGAATAGGTACTATGTTGGACTAAGCTCAATTCGAGTTTGCCCATCATTTCCATCTATATTGGACCACTGAAACTCTCTTCTATGTTTCAGGCTTTTGCGTAACCAATTCTTAAGAACTCCATCACCATTGCCATGAGTGATTATGGCATAAGGAATCTCTTCCAATTGAAGAGCAGTGATGTATTGTTCAACTGTATCTTTAAACTCTTCGAGTCGCATTCCTAGGCATTTCACCTCAATAGATAATGGAGAAGAATTTAGATAAAAAGATTGAGTTTCTGTTTGAGCTTGCTTGGCCTTATCTTGATTAATAAAAAGTGTCTCCAGAGAGGTAGTGAACTTAAAGTGTTTATGCATAACAGTGGCAATATTTTTTTTAGCACTAATCGATATAACTTTGACCATATTTTCACTTTTGGTACAGTAGTAAGAGTGGTCAACTTTAATATTTACAGCATTGATTGACATGAGTTGCATATTTTCAGATTTTGCTTTCGGTGCTGGTTTCTCATCAGCAAACTCTTTT
The DNA here is from genome assembly GCA_030638415.1 of Bdellovibrionales bacterium. Lineage (GTDB taxonomy): Bacteria > Bdellovibrionota > Bacteriovoracia > Bacteriovoracales > Bacteriovoracaceae > DAOWEO01. The sequence continues at coordinate 23,974 of DAOWEO010000067.1, forward strand.
TTTAGTACAATTGATTTTAGGTGCAGAGTTTTAGATGAAGATATTTCCCCTTTTTTTACTTGGCTAATTATCTTTTCCCCTTCCTTAATAATTCGATCAAACTTTTTTTCAAACAGTTGAATCTTATGCTCTTTTTCTAATTTTATAAGATGCTTGGCACTTGATCTTTGTTCTTCTAGTTCTTTTTTAATTTTTTTAATTTCTTCACGTTCTTGATAAAGAATTCCCTCTTGAGTTGAGAGCTCACTTAATAGTTTTTCGTACTTAATTTGGTCTTGTTGCAAATACTTTTGAGCCTCTACGACAAGATCTTTAGCAAAAGTACTTTTTTCTGATAGCTTTTGAAATATTTGAAGTGCCATCGAACTTCCAGGACTTCCAATATGTAGCTTATACGTTGGAGTTGTTTGATTATGATTTAGTCCAACGTGCGCATTCAAAAAACTCTTTTTCATCTGCATTAGAGTTTTAAAACTATAATGGTGAGAAGAGATAAAAATCTTTGATGGTTTTATTTCTAAAATCTTATCAATTAATGATAATGCAAGTGCAGATGCTTCTTCTGATGAGGTAGAATTAAATACCTCATCAATAAAAATTATATTATTCTCTTGTAACGTATTTAATAGAGTTAAATAATTCTTAGTTTCGGCAGCAAAAGAGCTCAGTCCTTCTAATATATCTTGATGGTCATTAGCAAAAAAGTATATTCCGTCATAAAGTGGTATTTGTGCATCTGTTGCAGGAACAAAAAGACCCATATGCATAAACATCGTACAAAGGGCAATGGATTTTAGAGCAACCGTCTTTCCTCCAGTATTAGGTCCAGATATTACGAGACCACTGTGATCAGAAGATAAGCAGATTGAGTTCTTAATTGGATCTGTAATTAGAGGATGAAAAAAATTATTTATAACAAGAGAATTGTCAGCTATTATTTCAGGTCTACTAAGCGCGTATTGCTCGCAATAGCGGCTTTTAGCAATTAGGTAGTCAAGTTGCAAAATGTTTTTATAAATAGGCCAAAGAAGAGGAAGAAAATCGGCGATAAGTTGAGTCAGGATTCCTAAGACCTTATATGTCTCTTTTTCTAAATGAGACTCTATCTCTAATAATGAGTAGTTTATAGCCCGAATCTCAGGGGGTTCTACGTAGAGAGTTTGGTTACTTTGTGATCTACCAATAATTACTCCAAATCTATTTTGATAGGAGTCAGAGCGAATGGCAATCACGTAGTGGCCACTAACAATATCGTATTGGTCACTTTGCAATACAGAGTTTTTAGCGTGAGTACCAATAATCTCTCTTATTTTTGAACGTAGTGTTGCTTGGATTTTAAGTACATCTTTAAATATTGGAGAGAGTATAGGATGTTTGAGATAATCAATTTCCCCTTCTGGGGATATGAATTTACGTGTTGGTTTTAGGACTTGTTGCTTGAACTTATCCAAAGTATTAGCATCAATATCAAAGCGACTAAACCTATTTTTTACTAAAAAAGAATTTTTTAAAAAAAATGTATTATATGTTTCTACATACTGTAAGATCCAGTTGATCTCCTCTCCCATAAGGCATGAGGCTTTTTTTAGTTTATGCAGAGTATGGTGGAAAAGAATATTAGGAGGAATAGTTTGAAATATTTGCTGAGTGAAGTTATCTAAATTTTGCTCAGCAGTTAATTTCTCAATAAAGTCATAGTCAGCCTCGATTTCATCTTGGCCGTGCAAAAAAGGTGTCTGTTCTATCTTTTTTATATTTGCCTGAAAGTATAGATAAGACGATAATTGTTCAATAATCTCATTCCAGTTGAGAGTAGATAAAAAGGATGATTTTTTGAGTAAATTAAGCTCCATGACGCAATCATATTATGAACTTACTGAATCTGTACAGACTCTAAAGAAATATCTGTTGGAACAAAATAATGGAGTAAAAATTCAAAAAATTTTTTCTTCGGCACATTTTATTGTATTTTCAATGCGTTTTACAGGAGTAACTAGATTCTTTTATCTAGGTCGAGGTAAGGAGTTCGAGGGAATATTTCATAGTGAGATAAATATTGCATCAACTTATCGTTTAATTGATTCTTTTTTAGCCTATCTTCGAGCTCATTTACGGGGGACTGTGGTTCTTGATATCGTTGCAGATAAGATGGATAGAGCGGTACTGTTTTATGGGTTTCAGGCTAAACGGCAGACTATTTTTGCTTTTTTTTGGCGCGGACGTGAATTGTTTTATATCTCAGGATTTAGTGAAAGTAATCAAGTTGCTGGTCAGTGGCAACTCGTCTGTTCATGGAAGCGTACAACGGAGAGTGTCGATATTAATTCAGTAGAGGATATTTTTTCTTTATTTGATAATGTGGGAAGAAAAGATTTGAAAAAGAAAAATACATCTAATACTTGCGCCGGAATAGATGAATACCACAACTTTCTTCAAGAGGCTGATCTCAATATTACATCTAAGAAATTAAAATACTTGAAGCGTAAGGAAGAAAATATTAAGGGTGATATCAATAAATTTGAAAGGTGGAAAAAGATTTTTCAGAATGTTCTAGAAGATAATTGTAATTTAGAGAATTTAGTATTTAACCAAGATGGGATGCGCATAAAATTTAACGTGGAGCAAAGTTACTACAATCGTAAATCTCTTCTATTGGATAAACTTAAAAAGCATAAGCTTTATTCGCAAATGGCAATTAAGAGGTTGGATGAAATTACTGCCCAAATTTTAAAAAAACAATCAACAGGATTTATTGCATTTCAGACTCCTGTTTTTAATCCGATGACTCATAAAAACTTACAGATTAAAGAAGAAGTGAGTTCAAAGCAGATGCCTGAAGGGGTTAAGTTTTTTATTTTTCCTACTGGGACTTTAGCTATTGGACTTTCTGCTCAGGGCAATGATTATATTCGCAGCAGGTGGGCCGGTAAGAGTGATTTTTGGTTTCATCTTGATGGAGATAGAAGTCCACACGGTATATGGAAGAGTAAAAATGGGCAGCGCCCGGTTTTTGATGAGATTGCTATTATTGGTTCTGCAATATCAGAGTATTCTGCTTTGGATTCGTCTGAGGTTAACCTAGTATATACCGAAGTAAAAAACCTTAAAGGGGTTAAACAGAGCCCCGGTAAGGTTACTTTTAAAAAAGAGAAAAGAATAAGAATTCTTGCTGATTTAGGTTGGCAGGAAAAATCTGCTTGATTTTCAATAACTTACGCAAAAGTGTAAAATATTATACATTAACCTAAATGCATATAATGAGGAATCACATGAAAAGAGTATTTATTTTGTTATTTATCTTTAGCTTATCAATGCCAATTTTTGCTGATAGTGCTAGTGAGAGAAAAATCCGTAAAGCAGACCTGTTAACTTACTCGCTTGTTAAGGCTGGAGTAAAAACACTGCAGTTTAAAATGAAAGTTCAAGGCTTGAAAGAGAACCTTAATAAACGTAAGAATTTTGGAGAGATAAAAGAACTATATTTTTCTGTGAGTTGGACATATCCACAAAAAATGGTCATTAAAGTCTTTGGTATGCCAAAGGGATTTAAAGAGATGAAAGACCAGCTGAAAATGGCTGTCTACGCAAGGATACCACTACTTTTTCCAATTGAGACAACTAAGATGATTAGTGGTTATAAAATGGAATATAGTACAAAGAACAATGTCATTACTGCAATTGATCCGACTGGTAAAAAAATAATTAATCAGGTGAAGGTCGTTACATTAGATAATGGTATGCTTAAATCATTAGAGAGCCTTGGGACTTCAGGAAGTCAATTAACTTCCTATGAAGGGCAAATTGAATCTTGGAGTAAAAAGAAATTTGTCTATAATAAAATTCAACTTGAGATAAAAGAGAAAGCACATAAGACAGTTGTGAAGCATGCTCTAAAGTATCGCCTTATAAATGGATTCGGTGTTCCTACAAGTATCGATAGTACAACAACTGTTGTAAACCTTGAAGATAATAAAAAGAAGATATTATCTAAGGTAGAGACAGTATTTTATGATTATTTGGTTAATGGAGTTAAATAATGAGTGAAGTAAGAGAGAAGGTTAGTGAAGTATTAGCCGAAGCAAAAAAAGTTATTTTTGGACAGGATCGATTACTAGATTCGTTAGTAGCTGCTCTAGTTTGTGATGGACACCTATTAATTGAGGGAATGCCGGGCTTAGGTAAAACCTTAAGTGTTTCGGTAATGAGTAAATTATGTGATTTAAGTTTTCAACGTATCCAGTTCACACCTGATCTACTTCCTTCGGACTTAGTCGGAACGATGATATATAGTCAGGAGCGAGAGGAATTCACCACAAAATTTGGACCGATATTTACACAACTTCTTTTAGCTGATGAGATTAACCGTTCACCAGCAAAAGTACAGTCTGCACTGCTAGAAGCAATGGCAGAAAAGCAAGTAACAATCGGTGAAAACACTCATGGCTTGAGTAGCCCATTTGTAGTTTTAGCTACTCAGAATCCTATTGAGCAGGAGGGAACATATCCTCTACCAGAAGCTCAGATGGACCGATTTATGATGAAAGTATATGTCGACTATCCTGATAAAGAAGCAGAGAAGAAAATTATTACATTAGATGCACACCCTTTAGCTAATTTAAATCCTCTTCTTAGTACTGATGACCTACTAGAGATGAAAGAACTAGTTAGTAAAATATATGTAGATGATAAAGTTCAAGATTTTATTGTAAATTTAGTTCATGCAACAAGGCCTGGAACGCCAGAGTTTTTTCCTGAATATGCTGGGGTTATCATGGCCGGGGCATCTCCACGTGCAAGTATTTGGCTCTATAGGCTAGGGCAGTTTAATGCTTTTATGAATGGTAAAGACTTTGTATCTCCTGAAGATATATTACAAATTGCTCCAAGTGTTTTAGGCCACAGGGTCTTACTAACTTATGAGGCAGCAATTGATCAAGTAAATCCACGAGAGATTGTAGTAGAGATTGCAAAGAAGCTTATGTAATGGATTTAAAAGCAGTAGAAAAAGCAGTTTCTAAAATTCAGATTGCACTGTTTAGAAAATCAAACTCATTTTCTGCTGGGATACTTCGTTCAAACTTTAAAGGCACTGGACTACAGTTCAAAGAACATCAGGTATATTGCTATGGTGATGATGTAAGATTTATCGATTGGAAAATGTTGGCTAAGACCTCTCATCCTTATATAAAGACTTTTGAGGAAGAGCGAAATGTTGAAATCACAGTAGTTCTAGATGTGTCTGCAACGATGCTAACAGGTTTTAGAGGTGTATCTAAACTGCAAGCAGCATTAGAGATTACGTGTTTGCTGTATTTGTTAGCAAAGCAATCTGGAGATTATATTCGACTTCTGATAATTGGAGACAAAGTTCACTCTCTGCCGAAAATGTCCGGGCGAAAAGGAGTATCGGCTCTAATTTTAACATTAGATAAAATGGGAATTTTAAATAAAGATGGAAAAATAAATATCCAGTATAAGTCTGAGACAAAAGTGGCAGAAAAAGAGAAAATGAGTAATATCTTTGGACACCTATATAAACATAGAGAAATTATTTTCTTATCTGATTTTAATGATTTTATTGATCTTGAAACTTACAAAAAAATATTTTTTCGTCGGAATGTTACGGCATTTCGCATTCTTTCTCCATTAGATGAAGCGCATGCTATCCCTTTCTCTTTTCATTGGGGCAATTCTTCCAGTGGAAGTTCCTGGGGAAAGGTAAAATTTGACCAGGCTGGAGAAAACTCATTAACTGGATACAAAATAAGAAAAATTAAAGTCCAAGACAATTATCTTGATACCTTTATAAAAGAGATGATGGCAAGATGAATAAAATAGGACTTATATTTTCAATTTGTTTTTTTCTATTAAATAATGCCCAAGCTGGTTTAAGCTGTAAGCTCACTAATAAGGCTCATGGCAAAATAGCGATAGGAACACCTGTTGAGTTGGAGTTGGTGTTTTGGCCCAAAAGTGAATTTGACCTTAATGCATTCCAGACAAAAAATGTACATGGCGAAATGCTTATTGACTCATTTTTTATTAATAAATTATCTCCGACTCAAATATCAAAATATAATGAACAGGCAGTTGTTATAAAGATCGAAGTTGTTCCACTTAAAGCATTCGATACTAAAGTATTGCCGATGTATGTTGATGAAGCCAATAATTGCATGATGGAAGTAGAAAGTGTTTCATTTATTTCTGAAAAAATTGATCCTAAAATTGTTATAATCTCTCAACCATTCGATGCGTTGCCGGGAACATCCTATCAGTGGATTGTGTGGGTGATGTCAGTATTCACAGTATTTTTACTGGTGGTTTTAGGTATAGTTATAAAAAAATAATTTTAAGAAGGCGTGAAAAGCTAAAAATTGAATTGCGTAGAGAATACTTCTCTCATCTTTTTTTGAATGCTGAATCACGCCTTGATTTCGAAAAGATTTATGTAATGCGTGAGGAGTGGGAATATCTACTGGAATCAGTCGATAACAGTGTTAGAGATTTTTATCTCACGCTTAATAAATACCAATTTCAACAAGAGTGGAGTGACGAAGAACTTGAGGAATGTATTTTAGCTTTTTCTAAAATTCGGGAGATCTGGCATGCCTGAATTTACAAATATTTATAATATGTTGTGGGGAATCATTGGAATTATTATCTGGAGTCTTGGCTTTTGGAATATCTTTAAAAAGTCAGAACTTGTAATACCTCAGAAATTTATAATGACTGGCGGAAAAACTAGGCGTGTTTTTACATTTATTCTAGGTATTGTGGGGTGGCTGTTTCTAATCTATTCCCTAAGTGGACCTCGTCTGCCTCTGGGATATGCTGATAATAAAAAAGAGGTTAACGATATCTTTTTTGTAGTTGATATCTCGCGTTCTATGTTAGCAGAGGATTTTAAGCCAAATCGATTAGAGGTAGCAAAAAAGAAAATAGAGGAATTTATTAAGCTTCGTCCTAAAGACCGTATTGGTATTATAATGTTTTCAGAAAAAGCATTTACGTTACTGCCTTTAACTACTGATACAAAATTGATTTTGGAGATGATAAAGCATATTAAAGTTGGACTTTTTGGTGGTGGCACTAATATTGGAGATGCATTAGGTCTAGGAGTTGCGAGAGCAGCTCAATCATTAGCTGAGAATAAAGTTATTATTCTGCTAACAGATGGTGTGAGTAACGTTGGTAACATGACTCCACTACAGGCAGCAGAAGAAGCAAAAAAAGAAAATATTAAGGTGTACTCTATTGGAATTGGTGGAAAAAGAGATGCTAAAATTCCAACGGGCAGGGGAATTTTTGGTATGCAATATCAAACTATTCCTGGTGGTGGGATTGATAACAAGTCATTACAAGAAATCGCTAAGGTTACAAATGGTAAAAGCTATTCTGCTGCTAATAAAAAAGCCTTAAAAGATGTGTTTGCTGAAATCGATGAGCTTGAAAGAACTGAAATAACATCAAGTGGCAAAATGGTGTATAAAGAGCTTTATTATATATATCTTCTATTTGGAGTATCTCTTTTATTATTATGTGAGCTTTTACGTTTTGTTTGGTTAAGGGAGGTGTTATGAGCTTTCTTTACGTTAAATATACTCCAATCATAATATTAATATTAGTCGTTTTATTTTATCTAATTTTCAGACTAAGACGAAAATTCCTATCTATGGTGTTTGATTACTGGTTTGTTAAAAGTAGTTGGTTTTCAAAGATATCATTCATTTCATTTTTACTATCGATAACCATATTTCTAGTTGCTCTACTTGATCTAAGAGGTGAAGAACAAAGGATAGAAGCAGATATTCCAGACCAGCGAACAGTAATCATGATTGATACTTCTGCTAGTATGCTTGCAGATGATGTGCGACCAAGTCGATTTCAGAAAGCTCTGATAATGGCACGTCATTTTGTAAAGAATGCTGCTGGACACCAAATTTCAGTCGTTCTTTTTTCTGACATTCAAAAACAAATTGTACCGTTTACGGATGATATTGATCTGTTAGAAGCAAGAATTGAAGGGCTGAAATCAATGAAGTTATCTCATGGGGGATCCAATATTTCTCAAGCGCTTTCTGAAATTTCATCTTACTTTACAAGAAATGGTAAAAAACAATCCTTAGGAAATGTAATTTTATATACAGATGGAGAGGAAGGGGAGCATAAGTTTACAGTTCAAAATGTCGGTGGAATTACACTTGCATTGGTTGGAATCGGAACTGTCAAAGGGTCGAAAATTCCACTACGTGATCGATATAACAAATTCACAGGATATAAAAGATACAAGGGAGAAGATGTTCTCACCAAATTAGATGAGCAGTTTTTTAAAAATTTAGGTAAAAATTTTACAAATTATCGTTATTGGATTGCCCAATCATATTCTATCCCTACTGAGGAGATCATGCATTTTTTTAGAAGTAACTTCTCAAAAAGTAATATTAAAGGGGAAGTTATTATTAGGCCAGTTAAGGGATATTTTTTGATGAAGCTTGCAATAGCTCTAATGATTATATCGGTCATCCTAAAACAGTTTCGTACATTTTCATACTTAGCGTCAATTGTGGCCATATTTATCTCTTTTCGGTCTTTCGGTAATGATGAAGAAGCTAAACTGGCAAAACAAAAAGCACTAGAAGAACGCAATCGAGTAGAAATAAAGCCGTACATAGATCTATTGCAAGATGGAAAGTTAAATTATAGGCAACGACTAAAAATGGCTGAAATATATTTAAAACAAAAAAAGCTTCTTACTTCTAAGGAGGTATATGAAGAAAATAAAGTTAGTCTTGAAAAAGATTCACCAGATGTTCTATTTAATTATGCATTAGTTCAGATTTTAACAGATCAAAAAAAAGAAGGCATTTCGCTGATGTACTCACTACAACAGCGTTACCCCGATAGCAAAGATCTTGGAAAAGCGATACAGGAAACGTTAGTAAAAGTTTTACTTGAACAACAAAAACAGAAGAAGAAACAAAAGAAGAAAGACGATAAAAATAAAGATAAAAAACAGGATCAGAAACAAGATCAGAAACAAGACCAGAAACAAGACCAGAAACAGGATCAGAAACAGGATCAGAAACAAGACAAGAAGCAGGATCAGAAGCAGGATCAGAAAAAAGACCAGAAACAAGATCAGAAACAAGACCAAAAACAAGACCAGAAGCAGGATCAGAAGAAAGACAAGCAAGAAGATGAAAAAAAGAACGAGGATAAAGAAGAAGAAAAAGAAGAAGAAGAAGAAGTAGAGAAAGAAGAGCAAGATAAGAAACAATCTAAAAAACCTCGGACGATAAAAGAAAAAGAAGCGGAAATTAAGAGGAAAAGAAGAATGGTTCGTGTACCAACAATATTAAAGAAGATTCTAAGTGATGACAGAAAACTACAAGAGAAATATATAGATACAAAAACAGATCAACGAAATCGAAAAAAACAAGATTGGTGATATATTTATGAATAAAATAGTTATTTTACTTGGATTGCTCATGACAATTAATGGCTGGGCGACATCTGTTAAGATAAGTCTCAGCAGTAAGAACCCGGTTGTTGGAGATCAGATAGATCTGGTCTTTCAAATCAATACACAAACAAATGCTGAACCGGAAATTTCTTTTACTCCCTACAATGTCGAAGTACTAGGTAAAACAAATTCAGGATTGTCTATTCGTACAACTGTAATAAATGGTCGAATTAGTGCCGAACGTACGATGTCTTACGTTTATAGAATTGTAGTTCCCAAAGTAGGAACATTTAGAATTAATGAGATAGAAGTTGATATAGAAGGAAAAACTTACAAGCATCCAAATATTGTTGGTCTCTCTCTTAAAGAAGCCCTGAAGCCTAAGGCTATATTTGCACACGCTATTCCATCAAAAGTCGATATATTCAAGGGAGAGGGAATAACGGTTGACTATTATTTGTACTTTAAAGTTGCTGTTCGTGGTGTAGAAATTGAAAAATTTCCGAAGTTAAATTCATTTATTAAACGGTTTCAAAAAGTTAAAGATAATATTGAGACCGTTGAATATAAAGGTGAAGTGTTTCGACGTGTAAAAAAATACTCTGCTCGAGTCTATCCACAAAAAGTTGGAACACTTAAAATAGATCCAATAGCTTTACGTGTTGCATATCAGTCGAGAGGGAATAGCTTTGACCCATTTGGTATGTCTCGCACCAGAACAAAAACAGTAAATAGTCGTAAAATTCCTATAAATGTTAAAGAACTTCCAATAGTAAATGTACCTAAAAACTTTATAGGATTAGTTGGTAAGCATAGTGTAAGCTTTGATCTTTCAAGAACAAAATATCTAGTAAATGAGGCGATAGAGGCAAGACTTGTTATCGAAGGGCCTGGTGAATTAGAAAATCTAGCTCCTTTTAAAATTTATGAGAACCAATATCTAGAATCTTTTGATATTAAAGAGAATTTGGAAGAATTGGCAAATGGAAAGGCTAAGAAAATATTCGATTATACTTTTTTAGGAAGACGGAATGTTTCTATTGATGAGACGAATTATAACTTTTCATATTTTAATCCAGAGAATAATTCGTATGAAGAGTCATCTATCAAGCTCCCTGCTCTTCAGATCAAGGGGGTTGCTGCTAAAAGTAATTATGGAGCGTATACCATACCAGATGAAGAATCTGCATCTGGTAGTACTAAGTCAGCCGAAAACAGTGGGATATTAAGTGGTTTTGTGGCACCAATGTTTATTGGTACAGCAGACAAGTGGTCATTAACTAACTATTTTCCATTTATTAAATATTTTTTACTACTGCTATTGATACTAGTTATCATACTAATTACTAGACAGGCTATCGTTGGTGGAATCCTTGACCGAGATGATGAATTTTCATTAAGCTACAAACGTGCAATGAAACAGCAAGATTATGAGGCACTATACTTTTTCTTGTCATTCTTCTTATTAAAAGAAGGTGAGAGTATTATTAAAGCTCTTGAGCGAAATAGTATCAAAGCTGATACAAAAGAATACTTTGGAGATCTGCTAAAATCTTATGAGTTAGAAAAATATTCAGATATTAAAGAGAGTAAAAAATTAAAAATTGTTTCAAAACACTTTAAATACCTATACAAGCAATACTATGTACATAGTTAAACTGTCCGCGGTGGGAAAGAATGAAATTAATTAACAAAATTTCTGAGTTGCAGGAAAAATTTATTGTAGTTTTTGGCAATTTTGATGGAATGCACAAGGGACATATACATTTAATCAGGAATGCCCAAAAAATTGCAAATGAAACTCAATGTGCAGTTTGTATTATATCCTTTAAACCACATCCTAAACATTTTTTTTCACCCAAAAACAATTATATTATTTCAAGTGACGAACAGAAAAAGTATGCAGTTGAATTGGCAGGGGTTAAATATTTTCTTGAGATATCATTTACTGAACACTGTGCTTCTCTTGGAGCTGAACATTTCTTACAAGAGGATGTTGAATCATCATTTTTTAAAGGTATGCACATCGGTTACGATTTTGCTCTTGGTAAAAAACGAGAAGGTAATTCGTTGTTTTTGAAACAATATTGTATAAATAAAAAAATATTATTCTCACAGTCTTACCCTTTTTATATTAACAAAGAAGTAGCTAGTTCATCTTTACTGCGACGAGAACTAATAGATAGCAACTTTAAGAATGTAAATTATATTTTAGGTCGTGAATATAGACTAGAGGGACATGTTATAACAGGAAAGGGATTGGGCAAAACAATTGGTGTTCCTACTATAAATATCTCATGTAACAAGCTTTTAATAACACCTAAGCAGGGTGTGTATAGAGTTGATTTTATCATCAATAACTACAGATTTAGAGGTATTACGAATATAGGAATAAATCCCACTGTAGATACTGACAATGAAAAAAAAATAGAAACTCATATACTAGAAAAATTGACAGTTAATATCCAAAAAGGACAGCTAGTTGAAATTGTATTTATAAAAAGAATAAGAGATGAGATAAAATTTCAAGATATTAATGAGTTAAAAACACAAATCAGTGAAGATATTGCATATGCAAACACTATTAAAAAAATATAAACTAGCTCTCTTAGGTGAGAATATATCATTATCTGGTTCACCTGCAATTTATAAAAATTTGTTAAAAGATAGCTTAGATCGCTATGATCTGCTGTCTTTCAACAATAAATCATCTATTCCTTCAGTTAACGAATTACTAACTACATATGATGGATTAAATGTAACCGCTCCATTTAAAAAGATAATATACGAACAATGTAATGTTACTTCAGACATTGCAAAGCAGTGCCAAGGAGTAAATTGCATAAAAAGAGAGGGTAGTGAAATCATTGGTGAACTTACTGACTATAGTGCTGCAAGATATATTTTACAGGGGTTGTTACCACAAAGTTCAGGCTTACCAATTATAATCTTGGGGGATGGAGTGATGTCCAATATGCTTGCTATTATTTTCTTAGAGCTAAATATTAATTGTACAATTTGTTCAAGAAATAAAGGCTGGGGAGATGCTTTTTCAAGACCAGCTTTATTGATTAATACTTGTTTAAAGCAGGCAAAATTTCCTGGTAGGCCACAAGATAATAGTATCGTATGGGATTTTAATTATAACTACGAATCAATGCTTCAAAAAAATCAACAGGTAAAGTACCTAGATGGTAAAAGCCTGCTAATTAAACAGGCTCAAGATGCTATACAATTTTGGGCTAACTAATACTGATAGTTATTCCTTAAAGCTAGCTATTAACTACAAAACCCCATTCTACATGTGCCTTACCATTTTTAATCATGCCTGTAGGTGGATTGGGAAATGGCCCTGCTTGGTTGAAAGACTCAACTGCAGCAGAATCAAGCTCGTTAAATCCTGAACTGCCATTGATTGTAATATTTTTAATAATCCCTTGATCGTTTAGTTCTATAATTAGAGAAGTTATTAAATTTTGTCCTGCAGGGAGTCTTCTTCCTTGTCTAAATATTTGTTGTGCTTTTTGTTGAATAGTTTCTCCCCAAAATAATTCCAGGCGTTTTCTGATTCGCTCGTAAAAGCTAAAGTATTTAAATTCTACTGTGTTGAGATAGGTTGTGTTTCCTAGTGGAATGTCTTCAATGAAATCATTGTTTTGAGCTAGTCCAGAAACCTTCTTGAATCCATTCTTAGCTCCTAGCTTTTCCAGGTTCTGATGTGGACTAATCTCAGCACTTGCTTGGCTCAGCAACAAATTTCCTAATCCCAAGTCTGTTAGTTTTATTTTTTTCTTCTGTTTTTTACCAAGATTTGTAATTTTCTTTTTCTGTGAACTTCCTAGTGCTGACTGCTTAAATGAACCCACTTTTTTTGCAATAGTCTGTCTGGCAAATGATTGGGTTGTCTTACCTAAAAAGCGAGTATCTACTTTCACCTTTTGATCTTTTTTTACTTCACTATTAACAACTTGTTGTTTAGAAATTATTTTTTTAGCAGGTCGTTTATACTTAACTTGAGGTGGAAGCATCGAGATATAGCGAAGTTTTTTTTGTATTTTTTTAGTATGATCTATTTTTTTCTCAGGAATAAGAAAAAGCAGTCCATGCGCTATCAACGACAGCATTATGAAACCTTGAAATTTTGACAGCTGAAAATTCATCAAACCTTACTCCTATAAGCTGTATCGTCATTTTTGGGAGTAAAGTTTAATTTATGTAATTATCCACCATATAAGATATGATGTATTTATAACATAGCGTTTTTAGGTCCTGTAGTTGCTCTAATATGATAATAAAGACATAGTTTTTTTAAAAAGCACTCTTCTTTTTATTTAACTTAATAACAGTATTACCCACAATAGGAAGTTTCTGGTGTACTTCAGTAACTACACGTAAGTGTGTATCGTAGATAATCTTATGAGGAAATGGTGTATCAAACTCATCAATACTAGGTCTTAAAGGAATAATTTTAATCCACTGTTCATTTTTTGAGATATTTTTTACAAATTGAACCTTGGCCATGGCAATGGTTTTGTTAACGGCAAGATAAAATATTCGTTCGGGATTTTCTACAGAGAGATTTAGTTGTTCAATAGTTAGTGCTAGAGAGGCTATGTCGTAGAGATGATCCAGATTTTGATCAAAATCTGGCTGTTGCTCGTTAATATCAAAAATTGTTACACCCTGATCATTTTCATGCATCGGTGGCAACTGTGTAGCTTTTAGATGTAATTTTTTGTAGGCAAACTGTTGGTGTTCCAAAAATAGAATCTGCTTGCAGTTTTTGTCATCTGGGTCGTCTTTTTTTTCTATTTCACATTCAATATTTGTAATTGGTGTCAGGTCCATTTTACTATAGGCCATATAGTCGAGGTTATATATCTCTTTGCCAAATAGGTAGGCATGAGTATTGGAGCGAATGAACTTAACTGGAGCTCCATTAAATATACTATTTTCTACCTCTATTTTTAGTGTTGCTTTAGCTGCTAATAAAACTCTCGTTTCATAGACATAAATTTGTTTGTTAGATGCAAAAAGAGAGGAGATCGGAAGTAGTAAAATCGCTAGTAGGTTAAACATGTATTACTCCTTTTTGTAAGCTTTTGGTATTCTAGTTTATTTAGTAATACTTCTCATAAAAAAGGTAATATTTATAGGGTAATATTTATTAGACGACAGACGTGGGGACTATTGGTAATTACAGATATTACTATATAATTATTAGGAGACTGTATGTTACAGCGTTGGTTCATTGTGTGTTCGTTTTTTCTTTCCTTAACTGCATATGGGCATTTTGATTCTGAGGAGCGGTCTGTTGGACTTTTTTCTATCAAGTACAAAGGCGGATACCTAATTGGTAGGCTTGGTAACGAGCCAATTAATCATAATAAAGTTACACATATTTTGGTTGCAGGAAGTGCTAAAACCAAAGAGAGTAACCAATTTTTTCAAAGTGCACTTTCCCGGGGTTATAAATACATGGAGCTATTTCCAGATCACCAAGTGGTTATGATCTCATCTCCTGAAGTTAAGAAAAAGAAAAATGAAGAGGTCTTTGCCGAATTCAATTTAGATGTACAAAAGAATGTGAAAAAAGTTGTACTTGGTGGCGGTACGTTAATTCGTGAGATGAGAAAATTTTCTAAAATTGCTAGTTTTGATTTTTATGGTCACTCGTCTCCATGGGGACTGATTATTGGTAAACGTCATGCAACGTTAGGGCCTGGAACTGGTAGTGATACTATAAAGAGTCTGCGTGGTCATTTTACTCCACTTGCATCAGCCTCGCTAAATGGATGTAACGGTGGTCTAAAAATTGCTCCAGCATTATCATTAGGTTGGCAGATACCAGTCTCAGGTGCTTTAAGTGGATCTTTATTTGAACGAGTAACGGCTGATGGTCTTTGGTACAACGAATTTGTATCTGGATCAGCTCCTTGGACAACGTCAAACTCTATTTCATATAACGCGGAAAGTTCATGTAGAAATGGAAGCTGTTGGAGAATGAAGCCATCAAGCTCTGCATATAGTGGGTATTGGGGGAAGTTCGGATATGGTTTAGGATTTTATAAGTTTTTCTGTAATTATGATAATGCTGATAAAAAATGTGAGCAGGCATCTGCACTTAGCTTACTCTCTTTTCCATCTGTTAGGCCTGTTAACTTACAAAGCTCAGTAGAAGATTTTAAAGAAGTTGTGTATGACTATCTATGTCCAACAGGACGTGGAACAGAGAGATACTACTCATGTATTCAAGGAATAAAAAATGCTATTAAGACTGGAAACCATAAATTTCAGCCGTTTAAAGCTAAGCCTGTTTTTTGTACAATGAAAGAGTGTGACCTGAAGCTTGTTTGCAAGCAGAGAAGTTCTGGACCTAAGCCTGGTAGCTGTTCTTTGGTTGCTGAAAGAAGTGGGGAGTCTACAACATTTATAGATGAATACTTAATGTTATTGAAAGGTTTTAAAGCTCTTAAGTAAATAAAGCCCCTTATCTAAAGTGATAAGGGACTTTGATGGTTGTACTATTTTTTGGCTTTCCCATTAAGTAATATTCGTAACGTGTCACATTTTGTTCCTGCTAGAATATTTTTAGCATGTGGAGAAGATGCGATACCTGCAGTTCCTCGTCCATACCAAAAAACTGATCCATCAGTGGCACCCATCTTACATTTTGATTCGATTGCTGCGTTTAGACTCCTATAACACTTTATACTATTGCAGAAATAAACCATTTTTTTACCTGCCTTATTACTTGAATCGACAAAGTCTTTAGTTAGTTTTCCCGCACCTGAAAACTTAAATGGAATATTCTTCGCACCTTTAATTGTACACTCTTTGAATAGTCTTGCTGGCCTAGTGTCTACAAATATATAATCTGATGCTTTACCATTAGTAAAAATTTCCGCAATATCTTTAATATGTAGGTAGCCAACTCCTGCAGCCGGTTCTCCACCTTGTGCAGGGGCACCCTTAATCATCCCTTTTTTATTGTACTTCTCATATCCCGAATTCACACATTCACCGTATGCATTTAGTGATAAGAGCATAAGGCATAAAATCGTTACTAGTTTTTTCATTTGTTCTCCTTGTAAAAGATAAAGTCCATTGACAAAGTAGATGTTAAATGAAAATACAGAAAAAACCAGTGATAAATATCACTTTTTTACAATTTTAGTAAAATATATGGAAAATTATTGTAATGGTGGCTTTTGGTTAAGTGTTTTTTTAAGGCTTGTTAGACCTTCTACAAGGACGTAATCGGTCCATACTGCATCTAATTCACGGATTGCTTCAACAATTTGAATAGCTGCTTGGTCTTTAGAGATGTGTTCCGTTTCGGCCAATGAATCGATTGCTAAGGAGAGGGCCTGAACTGCTGGACGGGCACAAATTTCCTTAAGACGTTGTTCATATGTAGCATTAATAATTTTTTCTTTTG
>DAOWEO010000124.1 GCA_030638415.1 Bdellovibrionales bacterium
GTTTGATCAATCTTTTTTAGTGACTCTCTTTTGCGGGCCTTAAATTTAGTAATCCCTGCAACCTCTTCAATCATTACCCGGCGCTCTTCCGGCTTAGCTTGTACTAGACGACTAATTTCACCTTGAGCGATAATAGAATAAGATTTAGCTCCTGCTCCTGTATCCATGAAAACTTCTTGAATGTCTCTAAGACGGCATGGCATACTATTAATACGATACTCAGTCTCGCCATTGCGATAAAGTTTTCTGGTTAATTGAATTTCAGATGGCGAAGACACTTTGTTTCCAATATGAATTGCCTTGCCTTCATCATTATCTAGAATCAGGCTTACTTCAGCCCAGGCTCCTGATGCATACTTTTGTGAACCAGAAAAAATAACATCCTTCATGGTATTTCCACGTAGGTGTTTAGCAGACTGCTCTCCCATAATCCAAAATAGTGCATCCACGATATTTGATTTACCACAGCCGTTAGGTCCAACTATACCTGTTATTGCTTCATCAAAGTGGATGGTTGTTCGATCTTTAAATGATTTAAAACCATGAACTATAAGTCTTTTTAACTTCATATATAGGGCCTCTCGTTCTAAAAAATATTATCTTTTTGCCATCCTAGGCTCCAGATAATCGTGTGTGTGATAGGCACTATACCACTGCTTTAAGCGGCTATTCAACTGAAAATAGCTTACAAACAGATGAGATATCTAACACCTACGTCAAATATCTCACACTGCAGCGAGTTAAACATGTGTTCTATGAATTTAGTTTATAGCTATTTTAGAATAATAAACTTCTTTTTTCTAAAGTTACTACGCTCTGTTTCTAGCTTTTTCCTATACGCAAATAGATCTAATTTTTGCATGTCTTTAAAGCTTTCTAGTTTTTTCTGATCCAGGCCATTTTCTAAATCTAAAACCGTAATTAGTGCACCTAGCGTCTCACTTTGCTTTTGCTTAAATCTTTTAATCTGTAAATTGTGTTCATATTGCACAATAGATAAATTTTCATAGCTATAGCTTAAGGTTTTACCCTTCTGCGATCCAGGTGCTCTTAATGCTCTCATTCCCATTATTTTCTTTTCAAGCAGATTTCGTAACTCATAAATTTTATCTTTTTGTTCTGAGATAGTTAAATCTTTTGAGCCCTCTCGGCTGCGAATAGTATCGACAATACTTTGCTCCAAAATTTTATTATTTTCTCGTATCCATCTATCGGGTTTACTATTTTGTTTCAGCTCACTAATAAAATTGCGAAGCTCATTTTGGGTCTTTTCCAACTTTACTCGCTCCTCCTGTAAACCTGTCGTATCTAACTGCCGGCTACCTAGGTAACTGCCACCTAAAAGAAATAGACCTACTGAATAAATTCCGAAAAGAGAAAGTTTTATCGAAGTTTTTAGTTCTCTTTTAATAATTTCAGAAGCACTAAAGACATTTGGAGAAAGGTCTCGCTTGTGCGTTGTAGGAGTTGTATTACTTTTTACGACTTGTTTTTTCATTACTTCCTCTCAATATTTTACTATTCCATTAAATCAGTAATTAATTTATTAACTTTATCTTGATCAACCTTTTTTCCATCATGGTAAAAAAGCGTCACATTAAAATCAGGGTGTGTTATTGCTTTTTGTACAATTTGATCTGGTGCCATCGTTGCGCGGTTTAAAACATTCGTTCTAGGCCAAGCATAATCTGAAAAGATATGGTAAATAGTCTCCGAACAGTAGAGCTTATCCGTAGTCTCAATATCAAAGTGAAAATCATACCCCTTACCAATATCACTAAAGGCATTTTTCAAATACTTCTTCTTTTGACTTAATGATAGATTATCATTGCTGACAACAGCTAAGTCATCGACATTTAAAAATTCGTCAAGAGAGCTTATTTGAACCCCCGTTTGTAAGGATTCAATAATTCTTTTCCCTGCTCTAATATCTTTTTGATGTGGCTTAATTAATTCATCTTCCCACATTCCAAGCTCTTTTAACTCCGCTTCACTTCCCACCCATATTGCAACGTGCCCAAAGTGCCCAGGAATCACAGAGTCTGTTAACTTATTTGTCGTTTTATCAAAGAGAATATCAAGAGGCTTCAATTGCTTTTCAATACTTTTTCTCTCCACTTCTGCCATCTTATTTAGCTTTCCATCTTCAAAAGAAAATGAACCGATCTTACTGCCAAATCTTTTACTTATCATCCCAGATAGATTAGTAGCATTACTATTCAAGAATCTTCTAAAAGAGTTAAGCTGATTACTTTGTGCTGCTTTTTCCATCTCATACTTAATTGCACTATGGTCAATTAAGAGATCTAAAAATTCCTCATCAGGATATGCAAGCCTCCGAAAATCTCCATCATGCCTAATTACACGGATAAGAACTATATCTTTTTGCATCATTGCAGAGTTTACATATTTATCCATCTCCATTTCAACCTGAAGCTTTAAGTCATGTATTTTTTTTAAATCTTCTTTAGTAAGTTCCAAACTAATACTGTCTAATTTCTTAAACTGTCTCATCGCCAAAATACTATTTTCAAACATCATCAAGTTGGTTGCCAAGCTTGCTTTAGCACTCATAATCATCATCTCAATCTCTTTTTTAGAAAGGTCATCTCGCTGATGTAGTCGGTCAAAAATTTTCATATATCCTTGAACAACTTCTCCAAATTCACTACTAAGTTCCAGATAATTTTTTATCAGTACTTCAGATTTTTCAACTAGCTGCTCAGGATTTGAATTTGATAACTCATTAAAACCAACTATATTTTTAAATGTTTTTTCACGCCACGCAACCAGACGCACATTAAACCCTAC
Organism: Bdellovibrionales bacterium; assembly: GCA_030638415.1. GTDB lineage: Bacteria > Bdellovibrionota > Bacteriovoracia > Bacteriovoracales > Bacteriovoracaceae > DAOWEO01. The sequence goes on from DAOWEO010000124.1 coordinate 2,812, forward strand.
GAGATTAGTCGAATTTAACTCAATAAATTTATTATCTAACTTGAAAAGTTTTTCTAATTTTTTTTCAATGCTAACTGGACGTTTATGAAATGACATGAATTCATCTAACGCCACCTCATCCTCACTTCTATTCTCAAGTCGTTCTCTATCTTTCTTTTCAGCTTTCTCTAAAATATAATTATGAACTTTTGTAAATAATAAAAGCTCATTAAACTTGTCTCCTTCCTCTGAGGAACAGTTCCCTGCACAATCTCCATAACTAAGCGGTGAGACAAAAAGAGATATATAAATGATAAAATAACGCAATATCATACTAGTCTTGTCGGATATTATCTGCCTTACTTTAATTTTACTTCAGTATTCTAAGCTATTATTAAATCTAAAATAACCATATAATACCTTTAAACAGGAACTTACTTGAGATGGAGAAGCTATGAAGTGGATTTTTAACCCAATAATTGACCTTAGTTTTATGATAATAGGCCCTCTTATTTTTGCTATGAGCTACTACTCTTCTATTACCCCAGCCTTTCTTGTTGCCCCAATCTATTTTATTGCACTTGTTATGCTCGACAGTGGACATGTCTACCTTACGTATATTCGCCTTTTTAAAGAGTGGAAACTTATAAAAACAACGGCCATACTACTACATCTGGGCATTTTTATTTTTTTTCTAGCAATGATGTACTTTAAGATCAACTACCTCTGGCACTTTGTCGTCTACGCCACATTTTTTCACTTTATCAGACAATTTTACGGAGTCATGCGCTGGTACCTCTTTTTAGATAAAAATAACCACTCATATATTCTCGATATCCTCTTTTATCTAACAACGCTAACCCCTTTTATCTGCCTGCACTTTAGAGAAGATATTCCAGCAATTGGATATTATGCAAAAGTAGATACTTTTCACTACGCCTCAGCCGAGCTATTCAACTTTTTTAAGTATTTCAACTTAGCAGCTCTTGGTGCATGGATAGCTTACGAAATAAATTTTTATCTTAAATTTAGACAAGTAGAGCTAAGTAGAATTCTCTACCTCTCAACTACTATTATACTTTTCAATCTTGTTGGATTTTACGCTAAGGGAGCAAGCATGATCATACTCCCACTAGTAGCTGCTCATGGCCTGCAGTACTATATTTTACTTGGGGAGATGGTCAATAAAGTACACTTTTTTAATATGGCCAAGACCATCACCATCGTTATTTTAACTGGTTTAATTCTAGGCTATCTTAATGGATGGGGAGAAGAGGAAGCTGATTTGACTTATATCTACCGCTTCCGTTTTCAACTGTGGAATGCATCAATGGTTGCACTTTTACTAACCCCGCTATTTGCTCACTACATTCTAGATATGGTCATCTGGAAGCGAAGTTTTATGCAAAGAGTCTCCTGCAAAACATTCTAACAAATTCAATCATCTTCTTGCCGTACACCTTTATTGCTAAGTAGAATTGGTCACTAAAATTATTTCATAAAAAAAGGAGTTTCTATGAAGTTAATAATATCATCAATTCTATTTCTAATTACATTTTCACTTAGTGCACAAGTTGTGAATTTCATGCCTGAAAATAATTTACACCTTGAAGACAATAATAAATCTGAAGGTAATATCACGGAAGCACAGTTTAACCAGATTATCGACATTGCTTTAGACTCTTACCAAACCGAGGCTGATGAGCACGATGAAAGAATCAAAGTAAACCGCAAATGGAGTAGTTCAACAGTTAATGCCAACGTCAGAAGATTCTGGGGTAAGGTAACTATTAACATGTATGGTGGTCTTGCCCGTCGTGAAGAAGTTGTTCCTGATGCGTTTGCACTTGTACTATGTCATGAGCTTGGACATGCGTATGGTGGAGAGCCATTTTTAAGAGTATCAAGTGAGATGTCTGCAGAAGGGCAAGCTGATTATTATGGAGCAAAAGAGTGTCTAAAAAGAGTATTTGTAGAGCTACCAGCTGCTGCAAAAATGCCAACACTTCTTACTGACCATATGGTTGTTCTATGTACTGACCAGATAGCAAATACTCCAGCTAACCAAAGAGAGCAAGAATTTGAATTTTGTACACGTGGCTTAATTGCTGGTCAATCTCTAGGTAACCTTCTAGCGACTCTAAAAAAAGTAGATCAACCTCTTTATGAAACACCAGATCCACTTGTAATTGAAGAGACAACTCTTACATATCCTGAGACACTTCAATGTAGACTTGATACTTACAGAGCAGGAACACTTGATGAGTTAAGACCTCTTTGCTGGTTTAATCCAGAAAACTAAAAAACAGATTACATCAAAAATTAAGCCTCCAATTTTGGGGGCTTTTTTTGTATCAAGCGGCTACTGTTAATCACATCATTTTGATAGAATTCCTATAAAGGCAGGATTTCACTAGATTTAGTGTTACCAAGACCTTCGCCGCATTAACCTAATCCTCTACAGTAAGTCCCTGTTTTCACACAATTCACCTTCGCCAGCGAAGGTGATAAATTTTGTTTATATTTTGTAGATTAAATCCACTTTTATTACCTTTTTTTCACGATTTTACTCTATTTTGCTGGGAAAACTTTCATATCAAACATCTACCCTTAATCACATCATTTTGATATGATTAGAGATATAATTTGATATGAAAAGGTAAAAATGAAAA
>DAOWEO010000058.1 GCA_030638415.1 Bdellovibrionales bacterium
AGTTAGACTTGGTGCTCTGTTTATTTGATCTAAGGGTATGATTTTAGGAGAATCAAGTGTAAATGAATTTTATTTTTCTAGACTTGTTTTCATGAGAAACTCACAGACAACTGGAAAGTGATCAGATGCCATAACATATCTTTGTAGATTACTATCAGGTAGTGGGTAGGCAGTACCATCGTCATCTTTATATCTATATATTCCACTCGTCTTATGTGAGACTTGTTTTTGAAGAGTATTATCTAATAAAATATAATCCAATTGAGTAACAAATCTAGTTCCTTGTTCGTTAAAATACATATGAGTTCCACGGTCACTAGGAACGACATTCATTATTTCTAAAATATCTGTAAATGCCGGGCATTGCTGCTTGAATTTTGAGTATTCTGGTAGGTCTTGGCTAAAAATATTGTTAAAGTCACCCATAATAATCTGCGGACAGCGTGGGAAATTCACTTTTAAAGAATTGCTGATTTTGGCAAGAAGGATCATTTCAGCCGTACGCTTATTAATACCTCTTTCATCAATATTTTCACTATCAAGTTGAGATTTTAAATGTAGACCAAGTAAAATTAAAATAGGGGTCTGGTTTTCTAAAATATGTAGTTCGCTAATATCTCTGGATAATAGTTCTGTTTCAGTATGATTTGGATAAGTAAGATTTAGTCGTTGTTGATTATTACTTAATATTTTATATGTAAGCTTACTTGTATTCTTAATAAGATATGCAATATGAATATTTCGGTTTGAATTTCCTGGAATTATTGCATAGTCAAAATTAGAATGAAGAAAGGTTTTGCAAAACCACTTTAAAGAACTCTCTCCTCCAACCTCTTGTAGGCAGTAGATGTCAGCATTGATATCTAAAATAGCTTCAGCCAGTTTTACAGTTTTGTCTTCTACCTTCAAATAATTATGAGTACCTACAGATGGAAGATCTTCGGTAGATAAAAATAAATTTTCACAGTTTAAGGTTACGATTTTCATATTACTTATTATGAACTGATCAATGGCCCTTGCCTAGTCTCTTTAGTATACTTGTGGAAATGAATAAAAAACTTGAAATTTTAGCTCCTGGTGGAGACGTTGACTCAATTAAGGCTGCAATCTATGCAGGAGCTGGGGCAATTTATTGTGGTATTGAAAAGTTTAATGCCAGAACAAGTGCTACAAATTTAACTCTTGATGAATTAGGTGGTATCTTAACTCTGGCTCATCAGTATGATTGTAAAATTTTTTTAACTTTGAATATTGTTATTTTAGAGCAAGAGATTGCTGATCTAATACGCCTGTTGAATACTCTTATTAATACAAAACTTGATGGTATTATAGTACAAGATCTAGGACTTTTTTATATTTTATCAAAGTATTTTAAAAGAGTTGAGGTACATGCATCAACCCAGGTAAATACACATAATTCTGGACAGATAAAGTTTTTACAAAAACTTGGAGTAAAACGTACTAACTTTTCTAGAGAGTTAAGCTTACCCGAGATTAAACAGCTCACAACATTTGCTCACAGTAAAGATATAGAAACAGAGGTATTTGTGCATGGTTCATACTGCATTGGGTTTTCTGGACTGTGCTATATGAGCTCTTTAAGTGGTGGTAACTCAGGAAATAGAGGCAGATGTGCTCAGCCATGTCGTGATCAGTATCAACAAACTACGCAGAAAGTTAATTATCCATTTAATCTTAAGGATAACTCTGCCTTTTATGATCTTGGTGGGCTAGTGGATGCTGGTGTTGATTCTTTAAAAATAGAAGGTCGGATAAAAAAAGCAGACTATGTTTATACTGTGGTTAATAGTTGGAAGAAGCAAATTGAACACTTCTCACATAGTGGTAGTATTCTGACTGATAATAGTGATTTATATAAAGTTTTTAATCGTGACTTCTCAAATGCGTATCTGGCAGACCGAGTTGGACAAGATATGTTTATTGATAATCCTAGAAGTCATACTACGAAACACTTCAGTAAAGTACAGGACTGTAAAACTGAACAAGACGTAGAAGCAGTTAAACAAGTACTATATAATGAACAAGAAAATCTATTTGCAAAGATATACAGTAGTACCGTATCGATGAGTATTGAAAAAATTGCGGTGAAGATTGATCTATATGGGGAACTTGGAAGACCGTTGAAAATTGTGGTGAAAACTAAGTTTGAACAATTTGAGGTTGTTTCAAGTGGTACATTGGTGCCTGCACAAAAGTATTGTCTTGATCTACATAGTATAAACAAACGCATGGTAAGTTTAAACTCTATCGAATTCAAAATTGAGCATATAAGTCTAGACGGTCTTGCAGAAAATCTATTTATATCTTTTAAAGAGCAGACAGCATTAAGAAATAAAATTGCATATATGTTAAACGGCAAAAGAGATATCTTACCAGCTGTGGAACTTCCAAAGAGAGTACGAAACAAATTTCAACCGGATAAAACCAAATTATCTATTTTAATATCATCGATGCAAGATATTGCAGAGTGTAATGATTCTACTATAGATATATTTTTCAAAATACCTAATTCACTGGTTTCTAGACGAACAGAGCTGACAAATATATTTATAGATAATCGAAACCTTATTCCTTGGTTTCCAGCAGTACTAATGGAGAATAGTTTTATTGCCAGTATTGAAATTTTAAGAGTAGTAAAACCTAATCTTATTGTTACTAATAATCTGGGTATTGCCTATGAGGCATCTGCTCTTGGTATTTTATGGATTGCGGGACCATTTTTGAATATCACCAACTCACTAAGTTTACAATGCTTGCAAGAGAGATTTAATTGCTGTGGAGCATTTATATCTAATGAGCTAAAAAAGAATCAAATCGCAAATATTAAAGCTCCTGAAAACTTTAAATTATACTATAGTATCTATCACCCAATCTCTTTACTAACCAGTAAGCAGTGCCTCTTTTTAACAACATCTGGATGTCATAAACAGGTGATGGATAGCACTTGTCTTTCGTCATGTGCAAAAAATAGTGAGATAACAAATATACACGATGAAGATTTTATTATTAATAAGCGTTCTGGAGAGTATAATTCAATATATAGTGATAAAAACTTTTTAAATACAGAAATAGTATCTGATTTTCCACAAAGATTTTTTAGCTTTATGGTTGATTTGAGTGATATTAAAACTAAAGTAGAGAAAGATTTAGCTAAAAAAGAGCAGATTAATTTATTTAAAAAATTTCTAGCAAGGAGTGGAGAAGAGCCACACTTAGTGCACAATAAATTTTGCAATACTACGAATGTCCAGTATGTCAGGGGTATATAAAGTACTTACAACAACAATAAAAGCAGTTATTATATTATGGTGAAGAAAAAAGAAAAATTAGCGATTGAAAAGGATGCACTTTTATCACAAAAGTTTTCTGTAGCATCTGGAATTGGTAAAGAGACGGCCGGTATGTTTAAAGGTGCTTCTGTGGTGCCACAAAATATTAAAATTAAAACAAAAATTCAGCAATTTATTCGCTCAGAGATTAATGATGCAAATGGTTGTTTGGTGCATATACTCGAACGCAGAATTTTGGGTAATGATATGTTGCTGGCCAGTAATTCTCATGACCACCTCCAGGCAGTGAAGAGTTTTGTAACAACTATTTTAAGTAGTGATACTCAACTTTATGAGCTTGTCCGTGAGATAGACCAATACTACGGAGAAGCCTTTCAAGAACGTCCATCTTTTCAAAGGGCAGGGCAAGATGCTAAGCAGGACGACCCTTACACTCATGAATCTGTTCGGTCTACCATGTTAAAGTTTCTGACCAACTTAGAAAGTAGATAAGATGAAAAGAGTTGAACAAATTGATTTTATTCGAGCTCTCGCAATTCTGGGCGTCTTTTTGGTTAATGCTCCCACTATGAACCAGCCATATTGGTTTACAGATAAAACCTTTCTGTTTCAAAATGGAACTGTTGATAGTTGGCTTACTTCATTTGCTCATATGTTTCTTGTTCATAAAATCTATCCATTGTTAGCATTACTATTTGGAGTTTCGTTAAAACTCATGCACGAAAGAGGAGTACCATATATACGCCGTATGTTTATATTTATGCTGCTAGGTGTCCTACAAGCATACTTGGTTTTTTGGGGAGATATTCTTTTTTTATATGGAGTAATGGGGCTGGGGATTTTTATCTTATCCCAGTTTTCTTTGATGTATCAAAAAGCATTACTGGTCGCAATCTCTCTATTAACTATACTGCTTCGTCTGGTGTTACATATTTACCCTGTTTTAGAATTTAATAATGCATCAACTTTAATTACTGATTTTTTGCATGGTAGCTTTTTATCTATTTCTACAATGAGAGGACTACATTTTTATTATTGGAACTTTTGGGGATTCTTTCAAGGGAGCTGGCAATATATAAGCTTATATGGAGCGTCCTTTTTAGAGCTTTTTACTTATATTGGATGGGGCTATTTTTTAAAAACAGAAATACTAAGGTTCATTGCAGCACCGTTTGAAATACGATGGCATCGTTTGATTTTTTTGATTCTAGGTATCTGTGGTGTGATCCTTACTATCTATGCTCCTTATATTAAATTTATAAAATCAGCTCTCTTTATATATCTTTATATGTACCTTGCATTGGTACTATTTGACTTTGTGAGTGAAAATATAAAGGTATTTATCTCACAAATAGGTCGTACTTCATTAAGTCACTATTTAGTATTCAATATTTTGTGTTCACTACTTTTGTATGGATATGGATTGAGCTATTATGGAAAAATTGGTCCAAGTATGCTGATGCTCTTTGCAATTGGAAATTTTATTGTATTGGGGATTGCAGCACACTTTTGGTTAAAGGTTAAAAAGAGGGGACCTTTTGAAGCAGTACTACGTGTATTAGATAGTAATTGAAAAAGTAGAAATATATTAAAACTCATGGTGGGGTAGTTATGATTTTATTAAATCCAAAAAAAGATAAATTTGAACATTTAGATTCTGAAACTAGAGAGTTAGTGATAAAAGTTGTGAACTGGTTTGAAAGTCGAGGACTAGAACGGCTTAAAGAAGATGAAAATGCACAACTCTGGCAGACTGACTTTTTAGAGTTTGCCAAAAATGAGAAGCTATTTGCTACTTTCTTAACTCCTAAAGGTTATGGCGGTGATAAGTCGAGGTGGGATACCTACCGTATATGTCAGTTAAATGAAATTTTTGGATTTTACGGCATAACTTTTTGGTATACGTGGCAGGTTACTATATTAGGATTGGGGCCAATTTGGATGAGCTCTAACGAAATCATTAAAAATAGGACTGCCCAATTACTACTTGATGGAGAAATATTTGCATTTGGTCTTTCCGAAAAAGAGCATGGAGCTGATATTTACTCAACTAGTATGAAGCTTATTCCAAAAGATGATGGTACCTATCTAGGACAAGGTGAAAAGTATTATATTGGAAATGCTAATAAAGCAGCACTTGTCTCAACTTTTGCCAAAGTGGAGGGAACTGACGACTATGTATTTTTTGTTGTCGATTCCAGGCATGAAAAATATAATTGTGTGAAAAATACTATTAACTCTAGAAGCTATGTTGCTGAATATCATTTGGATAACTATCCACTAACTGAAGATGATATTTTACTTCGTGGTCCTGTGGCATGGGATGCTGCTTTAAATACAGTCAATGTTGGTAAGTTTAATCTTGGCTGGGCTTCGATTGGAATTTGTACTCACGCTTTTTATGAAGCTCTAAACCATGCTGCAAGTAGAAATCTTTTTAATTCGTTTGTTACAGAGTTTTCTCATATAAAAGAGCTCTTTGTTAGTGCATATACTAGAACCTTGGCGATGAAGATGTTTGCACTGAGAGGTGCTGATTATATGCGTTCTGCTTCAGCCACTGATCGACGTTATCTACTTTTTGTTCCAATGGTGAAAATGAAAGTAACTCTTGAAGGTGAAGATGTTATTAATGAATTATGGGATGTGATTGCTGCAAAGGGTTTTGAAAAGGATATGTACTTTGAATCTGCAGTTAAAGATATTAGAGCGCTACCGAAATTAGAGGGTACCGTACATGTAAACATGGCGCTTATTATTAAGTTTATGAAAAATTACTTTTTTCAGCATGCCTCTATGCCAGTTATTCCTATTATGGATAAAGCGGTTAATGATGATTTCTTATTTGATCAAGGCCCAACTAAAGGCCTTAAAAAAATCAAATTTCACGATTACCGTAAGGTCTTTGATAGCCTCGATTTACCAAATATTAAGATCTTTAAAAAACAGATTAGAACATTAAAGCTTTTTCTGATGACGGCAGCACCTACAAAAGAGCAGACCAAAGATTTTGATTTTCTACTAAATCTTGGACAGCTTTTTACCTTAGTAGTCTATGGACAGTTAGTTATTGAAAATACACACTTATTAAAAATTGATCATAAGCTAGTTGATCAGATTTTTGATTTTATAATTAAGGATTTCTCAAAGTATGCGCTGAAACTACATTCAAAAAGCTCTTCTAACTTAAAGCAGCGTGTGCTGTGTAAGGCAATGATTAAAAAGCCTGCAGTAGATGTCACGAGATTTGAGTACGTAATTGACAAGTATGTATATGCGATGAAAGGCGAGTACGAGATGAACCGTTAAGATTTGGTAGTTTGTTCTTTACTTAGCCACCACTTCTTTTGTTTTTTAGGGCTCAAGTAGCTCCAAGCGACAATACGGCTTATTTTATTTCCTTGCTTTAGTTCGATAGTCTGCACGTCCTGAGCATCAACATTTTTTAGCCTTGCATAGATACCAGGAAGATTTTCTTTTTTAGATACTAAAGATGTGTACCAGAGACAGTTATCTTTAATAGCGGCACTTTGTTTGATCATCAATTTTATAAAACCAACTTCACCACCTGGACACCATAGTTCAGAATCGGTTCCACCAAAATTTAAACTAAGATCCTTATTCGATACGTCTTTATCGCTTAAATTATTAACTTTTGCGAGAGCTGCTTCTTGTGCCATTTGAGCAGAAGAGTGAAAAGGAGGATTGCACATGGTAAATGCAAATTTTTCATTATTAAGAATAACTTTGTTAAAAATTTGGGAAGGGTCTTTTTGGTGGCGTAAAATTACTTGGGTGCGAAGTGACGGATTAGAGTCAATGATTTGCTTTGCATAAGTTAGAGCTTTTTTATCAATGTCAGTTCCTACAAAGCTCCAGTTATAAATAGTACTGCCAAGAATTGGATAAATACAGTTTGCACCAACTCCAATATCTAGACCTCTGATATTGTTCCCTGTTGGAACACCTTCGGAATTACTTTTTGCGAGTAAATCTGCAATGTGGTGGATGTAGTCAGCTCGTCCTGGAATTGGTGGACATAGGTTGCCACGTCGAAGCGTCCAGTTTTCTATTTTATAAAAGTGGATTAGTAGTGCTTGGTTAAGTGCAACTACGGCTTGGGGATCTGCAAAATCTATTGAGATGTCATTAAATTCACTTTTAAAAGTAAATGGTGCTAGGGCGGGGTAGCTTTTTATAAGATCTTTAAAACTATAGCGATCATTATGCAAACTTCGAGGATGGAAACCTTTTTTAGACTTTTTATTTTTTATCATTGGGTTTCATTCCTGCTTTTGAGAGAATTTCTAGATAAAAAGATTCTTTTTCACTTAAAAGTATTTTATCAATAGCAGCACTGATTTCATTTACTTGTATGGTCGAAGAGCTATTTGCATCATCTCCAATTTTACAATCAAAATCCCAGAAATCTACCCCTTCAGGAGTATCTTTACGTCGCTCACGTCCAAGGTACTTTTTGACTTCATGTTTGATTGAGTCAGCCTGACGTGCGGGCTTTTTGTTGGGGACATTGAAAGAGAATGTTTTTTTCATAATTACCTATCTTGTTGTGTTAAATATTTTGAGTTCCCATTATAGTTGCTTCATTTTTGTTGGCATTAAGCCTTTTTAGAATAATTTTAAAATTACTCTTACCTGCAAGCTCTTTAAACTGACTAAGTATATTGTAATTTTCATCTCCTTGAAATTTTATGGTAAAAATAAAGTGCTGGCAGTTATTATTTAGTACCCAGTAGTCTAGAAGCTCCATGACTCGTTCAGGTGTAGATATAATATCTGATACCGCCCAGTCAATCTTTTGCTGCACTTTATATTTGAAAGCGTCGCCTTGAATAAAATCCACCATAGGATCATCCATAAGGTCTTCTCGCAAAGGTGAGCGATCTAAGGCAATAACTTTTGCTCCTTGCTTACGTGCAATATAGCTCCATCCACCTGGGCTAGCACCTAGATCGACTAATACTTCCTGTGGGGAAATGGAAATCCCCATGAGCTCTTGAGCTTCAACAATTTTTCTATAGGCACGGGAAGGAGCTTTCTTATCGTCTTCAACATTATTAAATCCTCCGACATAAGGAGAAACCAAAGAGTGATAGTCTTGCATTTCAGATGAATCAAGAATAGATAGTGCGATTGATCGATCGGCTAATACTAGCACCTGTACAAAAGGTAGAGAACGTTCAAAGTCAGTTCTACGACAAAAAATCTTACTTTTCTTTAGGTTACCAATAAGCTTATCTTTTAAAATTTCAGCTCGACCAGTTTCTAAGATTCCATACTTATTAGTAAGGCTAAAAACATGGCAGTTTATTTTAATTTCACTACCTAGCTTTTCAATAATCAGTTCTGTTATTTTAGCTGCTTGCTTGCCAATGGATTCTTCTGCAAGCTCTATAGCATTTATTAAAGCAGTGGTTGAAAAGGCTAAAAAAGTATTTTGTAGATCAGCTACTTGAGATAGCTTAATAAGAGGAAAGCCCTCTGCGACAGTAAAATCATGAGAGAGATTTTCACTAATTTCCTGCTTTAAAGCTTTTATCCAACTTTGATCTTTACACAATATATAGTGCAACTTGAGCTCCTAACTTGAAATGACTATCTTTAGCACTTTAGCATAACTATACAGTGAAATCTTGAGTAATATCTTATAAGATATAAGAACGTGTAAAAAAAGGGGTAGTATGAAAATTCTTATTATAGGTGCTAGTAGGGGAATTGGTCTTGAGCTATGTCGCCAATATATGCAACTAGGCCATGAAGTGGTTGCTACTTGTAGAACCATATCGTCAGAGCTACAAGCGTTAAAAATTACAGTTGTATCTGGCATTGATACTGTCGATTTTTCATCTCTACAGAATTTAGCCAGCAGCCTAGGTCATGACACAATTGATATGTTAATTCACAATGCTGGAATATGGCGAACCGAAAATATTGATTCAATGAATTTTGAAACTATCCAGGAGCAGTTTGCTGTTAATGCAGTTGCTCCTTTAAAAAGTGTAATGGCATTTCTACCCTGTCTTAAAAGTGGAGCTAAGGTTGGATTGATGAGTTCACGTATGGGATCGATTGCAGATAATACCAGTGGTGGTAGATATGGTTATCGTATGAGTAAGTGTGCCCTTAACATGGGGGCAAAGAGCTTGAGTATGGATTTGGAGCCTAGTGGTATTGCTATTGCAATTTTACACCCAGGATATGTTCGTACTGATATGACAGAGGGGAATGGTGATATAAATGTTGATGAGTCAGTTCGCGGTATGATTGAGTGTATGGATATCTTAGAGATGCAAAACACAGGTCAGTTTTGGCATTATACTGGTAAGGTTTTACCGTGGTAGTTATATGGAAGTAGTTCTTAAAAAAATTAATATTTATATTTATCACCAGACTGGGTACTTCCTATTTTTATTTTTAGTATTTATTTTACCATTAGTACTTTTTTTACAGTTTTCTCCTTATCCTTTTCAAAAAATAGAGTACTTTGTTTTTGGATCTCTCTTTCTATTTCAATATGTTATGTATAGTGAACAGAAATATCGTAAGCAGATAGAACCTAAAATTAGAGAGCGCCTGTGTAGAGAGCTCGGTAGAACCCCATCAAAAAAAGAGGTCCATCGTCGTGCAAATTTTTTAGTTGTATGCCGTGGAGGGACAATCATATGGACTGCTTTAGAGATTTTGGTAGTGATGTACTATTTCACCTAATTGCAGGTGGTACTCCAAAACTAATTCGCCCCAAATTGCCACTTCTAAAATCAGTTAATACGAGCTTATATACTCGGTCGTAGTCAGGCTCACCCTTGTGTCGTAGGCACCCTTTGACTTTGGCTATTTGATCTAGAGTTTCAATGAGGTCAATATCTAAGGACTCAAGATTGTAGCGTTCTTTGAATATCTCAGATTTTTCTTTTAGCAGGTGCTCTACTATATAGCAGGCAGGTACTTCAGGAGTAATAACATTATCTGGGATAGCATGTAGTGATGCTAACCATAACCCATGCTCATGCTTATCTATTTTAGGAGGCATAATTCCTGGAGTATCTAAAATTGAGAGATCTTGATCTACCTTGACCCAAAGTTGGTGTTGAGTCTGCCCCGGTCTATTAGCCACTTTTGATGCATTACGATTAGCCATTTTATTAATAATTGTTGATTTACCTGTATTTGGTAGACCGATAACCATCATCTTTAGAGTCGTTTTAAACTTTCCATCAGGATTAGACTGAAGTCTTCTTTGACGTACGACATCTTTTGCTTTTTGCACGATAAGCTTTAGTGCTCCGGTATCTAGACAGTTGGTAAAGATAAAAGGGATTCCTTGCTTTTGAAACCATACGTCCCATAGCTTAAGGCTTTCTGGATCAGCCAGATTTTTTTTATTAATTACAATAAGATGGTTTTTTTCACCAAAAGCCTGAGCAAGTGCCTTGTTTCCAGTGACTAGTGGAGACCTGGCATCTCTTACCTCTAAAACGATATCGACCATTTTTAGGCGCTGCTTTACCTGTTTGATGGCCTTACTCATATGTCCGGGAAACCAGTTAATGTTGGTTAGAGTTACATTGTCATGAATTTGCTCACCCAGATTGTAGTTAATTTTTTTCTTATCTGGATTTTTTAACTTTTTCAAAAGTTCACCTATGGTTTAAGTTCTTTTTAACTCTTTCATCTTTTTATATTGTTCTTTACGATATTGCGACATTTTCTCTCTGTTTTTATCTCGCAGCTTTCTATCTTTTACTCTCTTAGCTTCTTTAGCCTTCTCATAAAAATCTTTATCCATGAGCGGTTTTGATATTGTTACTATTTTTTGCGCTTTAAGTTTTGCTCTGATCTCTTTGTCTTTAATCCGTTTGAGCTCTTTAGCTTTTTGATAAAACTCGCTTTGTGTAATACTGACCTTTGGAACTGCTACATTATCTTTTTTAGGCTTATTCTTTTTAGAGCTTACTTTAAATGGATCTTTCTCTTCGAGTAGTTTTACAATTACTTCTAGTAAGGCTTCATCTGTAATATCACGTAGCTGAATATGTGTATCAAATTTATCAATGAGGTATTGTGAAAGACATTTTACAAAAAGTTCTGTTTTATTTAGGTTGAATTTTTTTAGAAATGAATCTTCTCCGATAATGTGCAGTGCTTGTGGACCTACTGTATGGAATTCATGTAGTAGTGGAATGCAAAAATAGTCAGAAGGCTTAAGTGCAGTACCCCCATTCGTTCCCAGACGAATATGGTGAGTACACTCTGCTTTTTGTCCAGATATGACACATGGCCGGTTACGCAACCAATTAAGATACTTGGTACTGCGGTGATTATTATACTTTGTAAGTTCCATCGATCTGCTTAGGTTTGAAATAGTAAGCGCTTAGGTGGAAGAGACGCTTTAATCAGTTTGTCTGTATATGGATCCTTAAATTCAAGATAGTAAGAGACTAACTGTAATCCATCTTTATTCTTATTTCCTTTGCCATACAATGGATCACCAATAATAGGATATCCAATATTAGAAAAATGAATTCTAATCTGGTGTTTACGCTCAGTTGATGGAGTTATGTCGACATAGGTAAGATTATTAACAGTCTCAAGACATTCATATTTAGTTTGAGAAAATTTATTATTAATTGCTTGGGTGAATTCACCGCTACCTTCTAACTCACCCATGATAATCGCTTGATATTTTTTGACTACATCCTTACGCCACATTGATTGTAATAGATTTTGTGTTTTGGAATCATAAGCAACAACTACAATTCCTTCAGTCTCTTTATCCATACGGTTTACGATAAAGGCATGTTGTTTGGTCTTTTCTACATGGCGAAAAAGACTTATCTGATCACCGTAGTCGGTTCCTTCTGTCAGCGCATCCATTGGCTTATGGTATATCCCATAATGCTTGTCTTCATGGAGTAATTTAAAGTTAAAGATTTCATCAATATTAATTTTGGGATCAAAATAACACTCAAGAATATCACCCATTTTGGCAAATCTCTTTGCTTTCCTGGCACGCTTCTTTTTGCCTTCTGTTACTTGATGAACAGCACCAAACATCATAAGTTTCTTCACTAGTGATTTTGATAATGGAGAATTTTTGGCAATGACGTCCACAATCAGTTTACCATCATCTTCTTTATTACAGTTGATACTTATAACTTGTGCATTGAGTGTTGGGGTATTCATTATTTTTCCAAATGTTATTTTATGTTTTCCATTGCGAGGGCAATATTTACGTCTTTATGATTTTTTAAAAGGTGAAATGCACTTTGTAGATCATCAATTTTTTTACCAGTTATTCTGATCTTCTCATCAAGATATTGAGAGCTGATTTTTAAGCCTGATCCTTTTATTACTTTATTAATAATTTTACCTTTATCTTTATCAATTCCAGAATGAATAATAATAACTTGCTTATAAAGTTGATTACCAGATGGATTGATATCTTGTGGCTCAAGACCTTTTAGTCCTAACTCTCTTTTTCCCATTGCAGTATATAAAATATCCAATGCAGCTTTAACCTGGTATTCACTCTCTCCAATAATTTCTAGCTCAGAATCATTTTTAAGATCAATTTCACATTTAGATCCCTTAAAGTCATAACGACCTGTGATCTGTTTTTGTGCCATATTAATAGCATTTTTTAACTCACCAATATTCATAGTGGAAACAAGGTCAAATGAAGGCATACTGAATTCTCCTGTAAAGTATTAAAGATTAAATTAATATATACTAATAATAGTAGGTCTTTCAAGTATAGAGGCTCTATAAGTTAGATTAAAACGATAGCTTATCTAAAACAGATAGGACTTTTTTAAAGGCAGGGAGGTTATATTTGCGGTAGATATAGGCAAGTACCTTTTTTCTCCCTTGATTTTCTTTTTTCTCTTCATTACGAAGAGCAAAGAGTGCCCACTCTTCCGCAACAATAAAAACAATAGAAAGTGGAGATATATTTTGTGAAAGATTAGACAGTCCAATACCGTTACGGCTGCCGTGGTGCTGCTTGACTATGACGTCAGCCCCTAACGGGATTGAGCTATAGTATTTACTTAAAAAAGTTGCCGAGCGGATGGCATGCTGATCGACTTTTTTATGGTCACTCTCTGATAAGTTAGCATGCATTAACTCCTCATCAGTATGAATCTTTAAAAGCTCTTCATCTTGCAAGGAGATATCATGGAAGAATGAGACAAAGCATATTTTGGTTTGCTGATCTTGAGTTCCCCACTCCATATTATTGATTATATGACATCCAATGTAACTAGTTAATAGGCAGTGGCGATACATAAACCCCATATCATTACTTAAGGTAAGGGCAAGCATACTTTTTAAAGTTTTAACATGATCAACTATTGAAACCATCGTATCAATGCTTGCTTCAGCTAATTGAACAGTCTCCGTATCAATCATCATCTTCTTTGCCATTTCACGGACCATCTTGTGGCCCTGTTCAACAGAAGTCATCTTGTCTTTAATAGAAATACGATCATTTCGCAAAAACTCTGTAGTTTGGACTGTAAGACTGCTAACAAACTTTAAGCGATCTTTGGAATTAACATATACTGTGTCTATATTATCGTCTTTGAGCATGACAAGTACTTCTTGGTGCACACGATGGTTTTTTGTAAGCAATTCTTTATGGCTGCCATCTGGTGCTCTTTTGAAAATGGGACACACTAGCTGCAGTCCAGGCAGTAGTAGATATATTGGAATAGGGTAAAATGCAGATACATCAGTACTAAACATAAGATTGGCAGTTACCTTAAGCTCTACAGCACATACTTGGACGAGTGCTTTTATATCAACGGGAGTTTGAAATATTTTTGCGTCATAGCCACTAATGGAGGATTCGCCAATGATTATAAGCAATACTTTTTCTGAGTGATCTTTTAATATCTGGGATATTTTTTCAGCAGCATTACGCTGTTGCACTTTGGATCTGACAATAATAATTTGAGGTATTTCATCATCTAAATACTCTATTGCCTGGTCTATTTCGCCAAACTCAATCACATTGGCCCCAGTGTAAACTTCTAGGTTCGCGCTATATAGGCGTCTTGTTTTCTCGTGATCATCTAACAATAAAATATTATTCATAAAATATAGTAAAGGCATTGGGTATTTGAGTCAAAAAAAATCTTATGACTTTAATAGGTAGGAAGGGCAAAAAATTCCATGATATGTAAAAAACACACTATCAATAGTCCAAGGGTATTCAATTAAAACAGTGTGTTAAGAAGATGGATGTCCAGAAATGTCTTTGATATACAATTTTTTATAATATAAACCTTTGGTATTTACTAGTGAGAGGAATTCTTGTATAAAATAGGTGAAAGCATTTTGTAGTTTGAAATGTTATAACAATAATAAGGAAGAAGATTATGAGTACAGGTACAGTAAAGTTTTTTAATGAGTCAAAAGGTTTTGGTTTTATCACTCCTGAAGATGGAGGGAAAGATCTTTTCGTTCATATCTCTGCAGTTGAGCAAGGTCAACTTAAAGATGGCGACAAAGTAGAGTATGAAGTTGGTGAAGGTCAAAAAGGGCCTTGTGCTGTTGAAGTTAAAAAATTATAATTTACTAAATATATAATTTTTATTTTAAGAAGGGAGTCTAATTGGCTCCTTTTTTTATTTTATAAATATGAAATGTCCACTTTGTAATTCACATAAAAATAGTACTTTTTTTCAAACTGGTAGCAAGTCCTATTATAGGTGTGTTGAGTGTCTACTTGTTTTTCTGGATGATCGTTTCTGGATGGGCCCAGAGGACGAGAAAGGTGTTTACGATCACCATAAAAATTCACCACTAGACTTAGGTTATCGAAAATTTTTATCTCGCTTGTATGAACCTTTACTGGAAAAGTTAACTACTGGTGATACTGGACTTGATTTTGGTTCAGGCAGTGGCCCAACTCTTTCAGTGATGTTTGCAGAGGCAGGGTATAATGTTGACCTCTATGATAAATTCTATGCAAATGACCTTAAAGTTTTTGAAAAAAAATATAATTTTATTACGTCAACTGAAGTTTTTGAACACTTGTGCCATCCACGTATGGAGTTGGAGCGGTTACTTACAATGTTGACGAGTAATGGATTTCTGGGAATTATGACTAAGTTAGCGACTGATAAAAATGCTTTTTCTGGCTGGCATTATAAAAATGATCCGACCCATATATGTTTTTATTCACAGGAGACTTTTAAATGGATTGCAAAAACATACCAGCTCAGCGTGGAATTTATTGGCAAGGATGTAATTATCTTAAAGAGCGCATAGACTTTTTTACAAGTGCTTCTAGTCCGTTAACTTTGATTTCATACAGTTCCGCTAGTAGCCTACCGAGTTCACCTTCTGGAAGACCATTTTCATAAAACCAAATAACATAGGTCTCTGGCAGATCTATCAAAATGGTTCCACGGTGTTTGCCAAAAGGCATTTGCATTGATGTTATTTTGAGTAGGCTTTCGGGATTGTAATGTTCCATGTGGTGAGCATACTGAAATTTAAGCAAAAAGACTAACCATTTCATATAAGGAATATATTGAATGCTTAGCAGCTATTGCTAGAAATATATTAGAGGACAGGGTAGAGTTGGATATGCGAGAGAAAAAACTTCATGAAATTTTAAAACAGACTTTTGGGCATAGTGAATTTCGCTTTGACCAGTTAGCCATTATTAATACTGTCCTTGATGGATATGATGCTCTGGCAATAATGCCCACTGGAGGTGGTAAGTCACTCTGTTATCAGATACCTGCTCTTTACAGTGAAGGAATCACTTTAGTTATCTCTCCATTGATATCTCTGATGCACGACCAAGTTGTGAATCTTAGAGAGTCTGGAGTTGAGGCTTGTTTTTTAAATTCAAGTCAAGATGCTAATGAGCGTAGAGAGGTGGAGAGCAAGATTGTTGCAGGAGAGGTCAAGTTGGTTTATGTCTCTCCTGAAGGTTTACTGTCTGGTTATCTTGCCGAGTTTTTTAGACCATTAAAAGTTTCTCTAATTGCCATTGATGAAGCGCACTGCGTATCACAGTGGGGGCATGAATTTAGAAAAGATTATACACGTCTCGGTGAACTAAAAGATATTTTCCCCGCGACTCCATTTTTGGGATTAACTGCTACAGCGGATGCTAAGACAAGAGATGATATTACGAAGCAGTTACGCATGAGTAATCCACAAAAATTTGTCTCATCATTTGATCGGCCCAATATTAGATATACAATACGTGAACGAGAAGCTGAGGTTAAGCAGCTAGACGACTTTATACAGACAAACCATGTTGGAGATACTGGGATTGTTTACTGCCTCTCTAGGCGTAAGGTTGATAAAATTACAGGTGAATTAAATAATCTTGGACATAATGCAGTTGCTTATCATGCAGGTTTAAGTTCTGAGATCCGTCAGAAAGCACAAGAGGCATTTAACTGTGAAGATAGTATTATTGTCGTAGCAACCATTGCCTTTGGGATGGGTATTGATCGACCCGATGTGCGATTTGTGGCGCATCTGGACCTTCCTAAAAGTATTGAGAGTTACTATCAAGAGACAGGTAGAGCAGGACGAGATGGAAATCCATCCAATGCATGGATGGTGTATGGACTGCAAGACGTAATTAAGTTATCGCAGATGCTTGAGACTACTGATGCAGGAGAGATTTATAAAAAATCAGCGAGAGTTAAGCTGGATGCTATGCTTTCACTTTGTGAAACACCAAAGTGTCGTAGGCAGTTTTTACTAGGTTATTTTGAACAAGATTATCCTAGTATTTGTGGTAACTGTGATTCATGCCTTGAACCTGGAGAAACTTGGGATGCAACAGTTGATGCTCAAAAGGTATTGTCTGTTATCTATAAGACAGGACAGATGTTTGGAGCAGGATATATTGTTGATATTTTACGTGAGAGTAAAAATGCGAAGGTAATTGAGCGTGGCCATGAGTCTCTTTCAGTATATGGTATTGGTAAAGATCAGACTAAAAATCATTGGAGTGTAATCATCAGGCAACTGCTTAATCAAAAATATATTGCAGTGAAAAACTGGGAATACCGTACTTTTTGTCTTACATCTAAAAGTAGAGAGATTCTAAAAGGTGAGATCGTTTTCACTCTGCGTAAGTTAAAAGATAAAGCTTTAAAAAAGAAAAAAAGAGTATCTGCTGCAGTGACTGGCCATCAACAGCCAGAGTTATTTGAGGAACTAAGAATTTTGAGAAAAATTATTGCTGATGAAAACAAGGTTCCTCCATACGTTGTATTTGGAGATAAATCTCTTCATGATATGTGTCAGCTTATGCCACGAGATCGTAGTGAATTTTTAATGGTGAATGGAGTTGGGGAGAGCAAGTGTGATAAGTATAGTGAACTATTTCTAGGGAAAATAGGAGAGTACTTAGTTCAGCTATAATAGCTCATAAAAAGCGTCTACTACTACTAATGATAGAAGTTTCCATCTTGATTTTTAATATGAATCCTTTAATCTAATAAAAATGTAAATTTATAAACTTAAAGGAGTTTTTAATGAAAAGTATGTTATCGCTACTCGTTCTAGCACTATTTTTAACTAGCTGTGGCTCAACTCAAAAAATTGATAAGAAGGCATTAGCAAAAGTAAAAAAAGTTGCAGTGATTGTTTATTCTGTTCCACAAAAAATTGATTTTCGTGATGATCCAACAAAAGAAAATGAAGTCAGCTTGTTAGGTATGATAGCAAAAGCTTTTACTGTTGGTGAGGGATCAAAAGCGGCAACTCTATCTCAAAAAGCATTTATTCATGCTGTAAATAAAAATAAAAATAGCCCATTTAAGATTGCAAATTGCAAAGAAGTACGTGAAAACAAAGCTTTCGCAAAGCTTGTTAAAGATATCAATGATAAAGCAGCAAAAGCAGCGGTTGCAGCTCCTAAGAAAAAAGAGGGTGGCATGATGGGTTGGATGAAAAAAGCTAACTCTATGATGGGATCTTCTTCAGCAAAAAATCTATCTTCAGCTCCTGTAGGACTTGCAAGTTTTGGACTTGCTACACAATGGGGAGAAGGAAATGCTACAACAGGTAAAGATGGCGAGAGTGATTATATCAAAAAAGCTTTAGATGTACTTGGTGTTGATGGGGTTTTACTGATTAACGATCTTGGATATTCATTCAGCTGTAAAGCTTGTATTGGTGGAACTGGTGCAGCATCTACAGGATCAGCATTTCATGCTTCAATTATTACAAAAGGTGGAAAGAGTATACTGGATGTGAATCAGTGGTTTGGAACAACATCTTTTTCTACTGGTGTAGTGTCTGGAATCGTAAACCCTCTTTCACAAGACAAAATGTTTGTAGCCCATGGTGAAAAGATGGCAGAAGAGTTTATTGAGCAAGTTGTAGAAACTTTAGAAAAATAATATTAAGCTTCTAAATAGATGTATAATATGAAAGGGTCCAAATTGGGCCCTTTTTTTATGAGATGAGTATGAAAGATAAGATAACAATTATTGGGGCTGGCCCGGCAGGACTATTCTGTGCCTTGCAACTATTAGAGCGAGGCTACGCTGTTGATCTTTATGATCAAATGGCCGGTGTAGGTAAAAAATTTCTAATTGCAGGAAATGGTGGGCTAAATCTAACACATAGTGAGCCGTTGGATCTATTTGCTAAAAAATATGGAAAAAATAAAGAGCTGTTTACTTCATTATTAAAAGAGTTCTCACCACAGGACTTAAGAGTGTGGTGTAAAGAGCTAGGAGTAGAAACATTTGTTGGGACAAGTGGACGAGTTTTTCCTGAAAAGTTAAAGGCAGCAGAAATTTTATCTAACTGGAAAAAGAAACTTAACTCATTTGATCAATTTGAGCTCTTTTTAGACCACCGGCTAGTCAACATAGCTACAGATAAATTGTTAACTTTTGATCATACATCACAACAAGTAGAGGTTCGTTCAGCTAGAACTATTTTTGCTTTAGGTGGAGCAAGCTGGAAGCAGACTGGATCAAATGGAAAGTGGAAAGAGTTGTTTGAAAATGTAGGAATCTCTGTGACTTCTTTTTTGCCAATGAACTGTGGGTTTGAACGGCCGTGGAGTAGCTACTTTTTGGATAAGACCAACCATACTCCACTTAAAAATGTTAGCTTAACTATAGATGAACATCACGTGCGGGGAGAGATGATGCTTACTCCTTTTGGAATTGAGGGAGGAGTTGTATATGCTGTTTCTAATATTATTCGTGATAAAATTTTAAGTTGTGGTAGTGCTTCTATTGCTATTGATTTAAAGCCTGATCTTCCATTTGATAAGATTTTAGTAAAACTAAAGGCCAGAAAACAGAAAGTGTCGCTAAGTAATTTTTTAAGAAAAGTAATTCATCTTGATAAATATGCAATTAGCTTATTACGAGAGTTATCTGATCCTAAGCAGTTTGACCAAGTAGACTATTTGGCTATGCAGATTAAAAGTCTCAAAATTGAACTCTTTGCTGCTAGGCCCTTAGCCGAAGCTATATCAACCTCTGGAGGAGTAGCTTTTGAAGGACTCTCAGAAGATCTAGAGAGTATAAACATTCCAGGCTTTTATATTGTTGGGGAGATGTTGGATTTTGATGCACCGACAGGTGGATATCTCTTACAGGGCTGCTTTTCCACTGCCTGGAGAGTGGTAACAGCTATCGATCGATAGAGTCTTTTTTGCTTAGTTGATTGTAATGGATACTTGTCTATGCTATCACACATCAAAAGGTGATATATATGAGTAATAAATTTAGTGATCTTTCATTAAACCAAGAACTATTAAAAAATTTGGATGAGTTAGGTTTTACTGCTATGACACCTATTCAAGAGCAAGGACTTCCCGTCGTACTAGAGGGAAAAGACGTAATAGCACAGGCTAAGACTGGTAGTGGTAAGACTGCCGCTTTTGGACTATCAATTTTAAACTCTCTCGTAATTGATGATTTAAATATTCAATCTATTATTTTATGTCCAACACGAGAGTTGGCAGAGCAAGTAGCAAAAGAGATTAGAACGCTGGCCCGCATGGTTCAAAACGTCAAGGTACTTACTTTGTGTGGAGGTGTGGCACAAATACACCAAGAACGCTCGCTCTCTTATGGAGCTCATATTATTGTAGGCACTCCAGGAAGAGTCTTACGTCTTTTAAAAGAAGATATTTTGAGTATTAAAACGGTGAAGACTTTTGTATTAGACGAGGCTGATCGCATGTTAGATATGGGCTTTAATGCAGATATTATGGACATTGCTTTTTGTCTTCCTAAACAACACCAAACACTGCTGTTCTCTGCAACTTATCCTGAGGGGATTAGAGAGTTGAGCAAAAGTATTCAACAGGATGCAGTAGAAGTAAGAGTAGACGTTGATCATGAGCCAAATAGTATTAATCAGATTTTTTTCGAAGTTAAAAAACATCAAGATAAAAATGGGGCTCTGCTAAAGATACTAGGTCGTTATAAACCTGATCGTTTAATTATTTTTTGTAAGACTAAGCAGATTACTAGTGATTTAGCAGTCTTTTTAAATAAAAATGGTATTTCTGCAGAGGGTATTCATGGAGATTTACAGCAAAATGAACGTACAGCAGTATTGACAAAGTTTTCTAATCGAAGCCTATCTGTACTTGTGGCAACAGATGTTGCTGCTAGGGGATTGGATATTCAAGAACTGGCTGCGGTTATTAATTTTGATCTTCCGTCTGATCCTGAAATTTATGTTCACCGGATTGGACGAACTGGCCGTGCTGGAAAAAATGGCCAGGCATTTAGTCTTTTTGTCGCTCGCTCTCACTTTTTATTAACTTCTATAGAAGAGCAATTGCATATGAAGTGCAAGATTGAGTATGTTGAAGATATATCTGATGCCGAGGTTTATGATCTCTATCCACCAATGAAAACAATGTATATTGGGGGTGGTAAGAAAAATAAACTGCGGCCTGGAGATATTTTAGGGGCCCTTGTTGGAGAGGCTAAGCTTAAACCTGAAGAAGTTGGTGATATTTCAGTATTTAACATTTTAAGTTACGTTGCGGTAGAAAAAAGTAAGTTGGCTGATGCTGTAGAGAAGCTTAAAAATGGAAAAATTAAAAATAGAAAATTTAAGGTAGGCAGGGCTTAATTAGTTGCAATGAGTTATTAGATATGGTATATAGGGGCAATAAAAATTGCAACTGTTCCGAGATTTTTTCCAGATAATCTGCCTGACTTCTCAAAGACTATGCCAAACCATGAACGAGAGGAGATCGAAATGGGCAACAAATTATACGTAGGTAACCTAGCATTTTCAGTAACTGAAGAGTCACTTAATACAAAATTTACAGAGTGCGGATCTGTTACTTCAGCCAAAGTAATTACAGACAGAGATTCTGGACGCAGCAAAGGTTTTGGCTTTGTTGAAATGTCTAATGATGACGAAGCACAAGATGCTATTTCAAAATTTGATGGTCAAGACTTCGAAGGAAGAAACATCAAAGTTAACGAAGCTAAGCCACAAGCACCAAGAGAAAATCGTGGTGGTGGATACGGCGGCGGTCGTTACTAATAATTTAAGTTAAAATTAGAAGTATTAAAGGCACGAGCTTCCTTTGAGGTTCGTGCCTTTTTTTTTGTTATTAAAATTGTGTTTTATAGTAGTGTAATAAGTTCATACTTTCCTTTTCCTTCCTCGTTTTATGGTAAGTTCCCTCCGTTATACATTATTAAATATTTAGGAGTTTACCGTGAGTAAAGTTACGTTTAGTGAGATGAATATAGATTCTAAGGTTCTACAGTCGTTAGATGACATGGGATTTGTTCATCCAACAGAAATTCAAGAGGTTGCAATTCCACTGCTTTCGTCTACAGACAAAGATTTTGTGGGCCAGGCGCAAACTGGAACAGGAAAAACAGCTGCTTTTGTTATCCCATTATTACAAAAGATTGATTATAAAAAGAAAGGTGTTCAAGCTCTGATTCTTGCTCCTACTAGAGAGCTTGCAGTACAGGTAGAAAATGAAATAGGTAAGCTAGGTAAGCACACTGGTGTACGTTCAATTTGTATCTATGGTGGAACTGGCTATGAAAAGCAGGTCAGATCACTCAAGCGTGAAAATCCACATATTGCAGTAGGTACTCCTGGACGAGTAATTGATCTTATTAATAAGGGTATTTTAAAGTTAGATACTGCATCTTTTTGCGTATTAGATGAAGCTGACGAAATGTTGAATATGGGATTTTTTGAAGATGTTCAAACTATCTTAGATTTGTTTAATGCTAAAAGACAGCTAGTCATGTTCTCGGCAACAATGCCTAGACAAATTTTATCACTAATTAAAAAGTCTTTTAATGATTATGAATTAGTACAAATTAAAAATAAATCACTAAGTAATGATGATATTGAACAAAAGTATTTTGTTGTTAGAGATCGTCATCATAAAGAAGCTCTCGCAAGATTGATTGACAACGCTCCTGATATTTATGCGCTAGTGTTTTGTAGAACACGTATTGAGACAAGAGAAGTTGGCGATGATCTAAAAAAACGTGGTTACAGTGTCGAAGTTTTACATGGTGAGATGAGCCAGAATGAGCGAGATCATTCGATGCGCAAGTTTAAAGATAAAACTGTAACGATTATGGTTTGTACTGATGTTGCCGCACGTGGAATTGATGTTATCAACCTGACCCACGTGTTTAATTATGGCTTACCACAAGATAATGAAAGTTATGTTCACCGGACAGGAAGAACTGGGCGAGCAGGTATGAAAGGAAAGGCATTTACAATTGTAGGGCCTAAAGCAGTATTTGCACTGCGCAGAATCGAAAAACATATTAATAAAAAAATTGATTTTGCTAAATTGCCATCTGTTAAAGAGTTAAAAAACAAAATTGTCTCTAAGGAACTTGAATCAGCAGTCCAGATCTTGGAGGCCATTCAGCTTAAAGGTGATGAATTTAAAAGTGACGAAGCCTTTGAAATGTTTGAAGGTCAGTTTAAAGATATGGAAAAAGATGAACTTTTAAAGCTGATGTTTACTTGGAAGTTTAATAAAATTTTACGTCACTATAATAATCTTTCTGATATTGAGAGTATTTCTAACGATCGTTCTGGTGGAGGACGAAGTAGAAGTGGTGGCAGTAGTGCTCGTGGACCACGTGGTTCTAGAGGTGGAAGTGGCGGTGGAAGTCGCTCTCGTGGAAACTTTAGAGGAAGTCGTTCTGAATCTGGTGGAAGTGCTGGTGGTCGTAGCCGTAGTAGTAATTCTAAATCTCGTAGTACAGGAAGACATCACTAGAAAAGTGATGTCTTATATTTAAAAAAAAATCTATGAATTCAGATAGTTTTTAAGAGCATCGAGCCCTTTTTTATTTTTAACAGGTTTGCCCTTTTTGGTAGCGGGAGGAGTAATGCTTTTCTCCTTTTTTACATTATCTGGAGCGAGCTCTCGTGAAGCTTTTGGATTTCGTGGTTTTCTGGAAGTTTTACTTTGTTCACTTTCTATTGCTTCACTAACTTTTATAGTTCTGCCATCAATCAGTTTCCCATTAAGTTCTTTAATTGCTTTCATTGCAGATTGGGCATCAACCATTTTTACAAATGCATACCCTTTACTGTTACCTGTCTCAGAATCTGTCATTAGTTCAATAAATCTGATTTGCCCATATTGAGAAAAAAGATCTTTTACTCCATTTTCGTCACGAGAGTAACTCATATTACCAACGTACACTGTCTTTCCTGATTTTCTTGTTTGCTTTGCTTCTTTGTTGTTTTCCATGATAATGCACCTCTATTAAATTTATACTGTGTAGAGCAGTAACACAGGTGAATTGTAAATAGTATGTGTATGTGAAACTGAGTATATAATATAGGATTTTTTTATAAAAGTGCTACTCTTACTCTTGAGTAAAAGATAGAATACAATGAAATTTATTTGTGAGGTCATATGGATATTAAAACAGAGCTATTTACAAGGGCTAATTCACAGTGTGAGCTGTGCAGTTCAGATACTAACTTAGTGGTACATGAGCCGGGACCTGCTAGTGGTGGAACTGTTGCAACATCTATTTTACTTTGTAGTACATGCCTAGAGCAGTTGACCAGCTGTGAAGCGCCTAATGGAAACCATTGGCACTGTCTTAAAGATAGTATGTGGAGTGAGTTTCCAGTAGTTCAAGTAGTTGCTTGGAGAGTACTAAAAAGTCTTGTGACGCATAGTTGGGCACAAGATCTTGTAGAACAGATGTACCTAGATGATGAGGTTTTAAAGTGGGCACAAGCAGGATTGGTTGGTGATAACTCTAGTGATGAAAGTGTTGTAACTAAAGATTGTCATGGAGCAGTACTGCAAACTGGTGATGCTGTTATAATTATAAAAGATCTAGATGTAAAAGGTGCAGGCTTTACAGCAAAGCGTGGAACTTTAGTAAAAAATATCTCTGTGGGAGATAATCCTGATCTAATTGAAGGCCGAGTGAATGGCACAAAAATATACCTTAAAACCTGCTTTTTAAAGAGAGCTTAATTTCTAATGATTTAAATCACATTTTTCTATGCCTAAGTAGTGTTTGATTAAATCCTTGTATCATAGAAAGTCTATCTATATAGTAGTATTTTTCTATTACAGGTAAAGCATTAATATTATGAGGTATTTTATGGCTACAAATGAAGATCGTATTGATGAACTCATGGAGCTACGTCAACAAGCACATCTTGGTGGTGGAGCAAAAAGTATTGAGAAGCAGCATCAAAAAGGAAAGCTAACCGCCAGGGAAAGAATAGATATTTTACTTGATGAGGGAAGTTTTGAAGAGTTTGATAGCTTCAAGGCTCATCGATGTACTAATTTTAATATGGAAGATAAGCAGTTTTTAGGCGATGGAGTTGTTACGGGATGTGGAACGATTGCAGGGAAAAATGTATACTTATTTTCTCAGGACTTTACCGTATTTGGTGGATCACTATCAGAAACATATGCAGAAAAAATATGTAAAATAATGGATTTTGCTTTGAAAAATGGTGTTCCACTTATTGGAATAAATGATTCAGGTGGAGCGAGAATTCAAGAGGGAATTGAGTCTTTAGCAGGATATACGGAAATCTTCACTCGTAATGTGATGTCTTCTGGAGTTATTCCACAGATTTCGGTTATTACCGGACCGTGTGCTGGGGGAGCTGTCTACTCGCCAGCTCTTACTGATTTTACTATAATGGTAAAAGATACAAGCTATATGTTTCTGACTGGACCTAAAGTTGTGAAGTCAGTGACATTTGAAGATGTGACTCAAGAACAATTAGGTGGAGCAGAAGTTCACTCAACGAAAAGTGGTGTTGCCCATTTTTGTGTCGAAGATGAAGCACAAGCGATGGAATGTGTTGCGAAGTTATTAAGCTACTTTCCACAAAATAATATTGATCATCCTCCATTGAGTGATGCGAATGATGATCCTTGCCGTGAAACTGAGCTTCTTAATGAGATTATTCCAGAAAATCCCAATATGCCTTACGATATTTTAGATGTTATTCATACCGTTATAGATTGTGACTCTTTTTTAGAAGTCCATAAAAACTTTGCTAAAAATATTGTAGTAGGCTTTGCCCGCTTTGATGGACAGCCTGTGGGGATTGTTGCGAATCAACCAAATGTACTGTCCGGAGTGCTTGATAATGATGCTTCGGTGAAAGCCGCTAGATTTGTAAGATTTTGTGACTGCTTTAATATTCCACTAGTTACTTTTGAAGATGTTCCAGGATTTTTACCAGGAACAAAGCAGGAGTATGGAGGAATTATTCGCAATGGTGCTAAATTGCTATATGCCTATGCAGAAGCGGTTGTACCAAAAATTACAATAATTACGCGTAAGGCATATGGAGGAGCTTATTGTGTAATGAGTTCTAAACATCTAAAAGGAGATGTCGTTTATGCATGGCCGACTGCTGAAATCGCAGTTATGGGAGCGAAGGGAGCAGTAGAAGTCCTTTATTCGAAAGAGGCTAAAGCAAGTGAAAATCCTACGGAATTTTTAAAAGAGAAAGAGCAGGAATATGCTAAACAATTTTGTAATCCATACCTAGCTGCTAAGCGTGGATATGTTGATGATATTATTGTACCTTCGAGAACTCGTTTTAGAATTATAAAGTCCTTAGAGATGCTAAAACATAAACGTGATTCAATTCCAATGAAACGACATGGAAATATTCCACTATAAAAGCGAGAGGACATGGATAAATTAATTTTTGGTAATTTTAATGCACTTACTTTTTCATTAGCTGGGTTACTTATTGTATTTTTAGGATTGGTCATAATTGCTCTTTATATAGCAGCTTTACCACACCTACTTCTTTTTTTAGAATTTGGATTTGCCAAAGGAAAAAAGAAAACAATATTAGAAAGATCTCAACTGACTGAGCAAGAGATCGATGACGAAACGGTCTTAGCCATTATGATTGCTTTTAGATTACACAATCTATCAGGGTATGATGAACAAAAGGTAACATGGCAGCGCCATCAAGGTCCAAAAAGTTCCTGGGATATTTCTAGACGTGCAGATTACTTAAGGAGAACTTAGTATGAGAGAGTATAAATTAACCATTGGTGATAGAAAGTATTGTGTGGAAATAAAGGAGACGTCACTACATAGTATTCGTGCAGTGGTCAATGGCAAAGAGAAAGTTGTTCATATCGATGAGATAAAAAATATAAGAGAGAAAATCCACATTCCTCATCACGATTCTCCTGTGGAGCAGAATAATACAATAACAAAAGTACCGACGCCGCCAGTTGGAGCAAGTAGTATTGGTTCTCCTATTCCAGGTCAAATTAAAAGTGTTGTCGTAAAAGTGGGAGACACTATAACAGCGGGGCAGAAACTGGCCAGCATTGAAGCAATGAAAATGGAAAATGATATTAAGGCGGCCCATGCAGGTAAAATAAAATTAGTATTAATAAGTGTAAATGATCTTGTTGATCAAGATCAAACTCTCTTTGAATTAGAGTAAGAGGTAGAGATGAGTTTTTATACAATTTTAGAAAATACCGGTATTTATCATATGCAGTTTATAAATGTGATCATGATGTGTATTGGTGCTCTATTTATCTATTTAGCTATAAAAAAAGATTATGAACCCCTGCTACTTATTCCAATTGGCTTTGGAGTAATTGTAGGAAATATTCCACCGATTGAAGGAATGCCACTAGGTGTTTATGATCCAGGTAGTGTCCTAAGTTATCTCTATCAAGGGGTCATGAAAGGAATATACCCACCACTTATATTTTTAGGCATTGGAGCAATGACTGATTTTTCAACCATGCTATCAAACCCTAAGTTAGTATTACTTGGAGCTGCAGCACAAATTGGAATCTTTTTAACTTTTATTGGTTCACTGCTACTAGGCTTTAATACCATGCAAGCAGCTAGTATAGGTATTATTGGTGGTGCGGATGGACCAACAGCAATTTTTCTCTCTTCTATGTTGGCACCTGAACTCCTTGGGCCAATTGCAATTGCAGCCTACTCCTATATGGCACTGGTTCCAGTGATTCAGCCTCCAATTATGTATCTACTCACAACAAAAAAAGAACGTGTTATAAAAATGAAGCCACCTAGACATGTTTCCCAAAAAGAAAAATATATTTTTCCTATTGTTGCGTTTCTGATTTGTGCACTTATTGCACCAGGATCTATGACATTGTTAGGAATGTTATTTTTTGGAAATCTTTTAAAAGAGAGTGGTGTGACTGGTCGCTTGGCAGAGACCGCCAGAAATGGACTAATTGATTCGGTAACTATTTTATTAGGATTCTCTGTTGGTGCTAGTACTCAAGCTCAGACTTTTTTAACCAAAGAGTCTATTTTAATTTTCTGCCTTGGAGCTCTCTCATTTGTTGTGGCAACGGCAGGAGGAATTCTTTTTGCAAAGTTTATGAACCTATTTTTAAAAGATAAGATTAATCCTCTTTTAGGAGCAGCCGGAGTATCAGCAGTACCCGATTCTGCTAGAGTTGTGCATAGCGTGGGACTAAAAGAAGACCCTACTAACTATCTATTGATGCATGCGATGGCACCTAATGTTGCAGGTGTTATTGGTTCTGCTATTGGTGCTGGTATACTGTGGTCAGTATTGAAAACCGTGTAACTACCTAAAAGTATTATATATCTATTTTGATCAGATAGGTTACTGGCAAAAATTATATTAATCTGTTTGGCATCTCCACCGATAAGATTTTCATATCTTTAAAGATCCTCTTTATAAATCTTATTAAGTGATTAATATCACAAATGATAAGTTGTACAAAGTGGTAAGAATTAGGTAACTATATAGGCGTTAAAATCGATAACTATTAAAGGATGGACTTATGACAACCAAAAAAATTATTTGGACACTAACTGATGAGGCACCTGCCTTAGCAACTTACTCACTTCTTCCAATTGTAAATGGCTTTACAAAAAAAGCTGGAGTTGTAGTAGAAACAAGTGATATCTCACTTGCAGGACGAGTAATATCTCTGCTTCCTGAGTACTTGACTGAAGGACAGAGAATTAATGACGAGCTAAGTGCTCTTGGAGAGTTGGTTCAAAAAGAGGATGCGAATATTATTAAGCTTCCTAATATTAGTGCATCTCTTCCACAGCTTTTAGATACAATTAAAGAGCTTCAAGGACAGGGATATAAACTTCCTGAGTATCCTGTTACTCCTAAAAACGATGAAGAGAAAAAAATCCAAACTCAATATGCAAAAGCGATGGGAAGTTCAGTAAACCCTGTTCTTCGTGAAGGAAACTCTGATCGGCGTGCAGCTCGTGCAGTTAAGAATTATGCAATGAAAAACCCACACCGCATGGGTAAATGGAGTTCTGATTCAAAATCTCATGTTGCTCATATGAGTGAAGGTGACTTTTATGGAAATGAGAAGTCTGTAGTAACCGATACTCCAATTGATTTTAAAATTGAGCTTGCTGGACTTAATGGTAGTACCGTAACTTTAGCTGATGGAATGAAGTCAGTTGCTGGTGAAATCCTTGATGGAACTTTCATGAGTAAAAAAGCACTAAGAGCTTTTTACAAAAAAGAAATTGCAGATGCAAAAGAGAAAGGAGTTCTATTTTCTCTACACCTAAAAGCAACAATGATGAAAGTATCTGATCCAATTATGTTTGGTCACGCAGTTGAAGTTTACTATGAAGATGTATTTGCAAAGCATGGGGCAACTTTTAAAGAGCTTGGTGTAAATGTTAATAATGGTATCCAAGATGTATATGATAAAATAGCAACTCTTCCTGCTGATAAAAAATCTGAGATTGAGGCGGATATCCAAGCTGTTTATAAAAGTCAGCCTGCAATGGCAATGGTTGATTCTGATAATGGCATTACTAATCTTCATGTTCCAAACAACATTATTATTGACGCTTCAATGCCAGTTGTTGTGCGTGATAGTGGAAAGATGTGGAATCCTGCTGGAGAGTTAGAAGATTGTAAGGCAACAATTCCAGATCGTTCTTATGCAACTTTTTATCAAGCAACTTTAGAGGACTGCATTAAGCATGGTCAGTATGATGTTACAAAAATTGGTAATGTTGCCAACGTTGGCCTTATGGCGCAAAAAGCTGAAGAGTACGGATCACATCCAACTACTTTTGAAATTCCTAATGATGGAACAGTTCGAGTTGTAGATAATAGTGGTAATGTTATTATGGAGCACACTGTTGAAGAGGGTGATATATGGAGAATGTCTCGCGCAAAAGATATTCCAATTCAAGACTGGGTTAAGCTGGCAGTAAACCGTGCTCGTGCAACTGGTGCGCCTGCTATATTCTGGCTTGATGCAGCTCGTGCTCACGATACAGCAATGATTGCAAAAGTTGAAACTTACCTTAAAAATCATGATACTGATGGACTTGAAATCAAAATTATGACTCCAGTTGAAGCTATGAATTTTTCAGTAGAAAGAATTCGTCGTGGTGAAGATACAATTTCTGTAACAGGAAACGTTTTAAGAGATTACCTGACAGACCTTTTTCCAATTATTGAACTTGGAACAAGTGCTAAGATGCTTTCAATTGTTCCTCTACTGGAAGGTGGCGGACTTTTCGAAACAGGTGCTGGTGGATCAGCTCCTAAGCATGTTCAGCAATTTGAAAAAGAAGGTCACTTACGTTGGGATTCCTTAGGAGAATTTCTTGCTCTTCAAGTTTCTCTTGAGCACCTTTATAATCTTGGAAAAGATGAGAATGCAAAGGTTCTTGCAGAGACTTTAGATGTTGCAAACTCAAAATTTTTAGATGAGAGAAAATCACCATCAAGAAAAGTTAATGAGATTGATAATCGTGGAAGTCACTTCTATCTTGGTCTTTACTGGGCAGAGGCACTTGCTGCTCAAGATACTAATAAAGCACTTAAGGGACATTTTTCTGAAGTTGCGGATGAATTAAAAAAGAATGAAGCTAAAATTAACGAAGAGCTACTTGCAGCGCAAGGATCTCCAGTTGAAATGGGTGGATATTTTAGACCAGATGCTGAAAAAGTTGCAAAGGCCATGCGCCCAAGTGCAACATTGAATAGAATTATTGATATGATTTAATATATTAAGAGATGGTCATAGTTTGTGGCCATCTCTTTTTAGTGCCTCTTTTATTTTCTCTATTTTACTTTCTAATTTTTTAACCTTTTTCTCTTTGATTCCACTATTTTGATATAATACGATAAGGTCTTGTTCGATTCTTTTTTCAAAATTAGAAAAAGTTTTTGATAGGTTTGAGTTATTTTTTAGCTCACTCATTAGATTTTCATTTTTTAAAACAAATCTTCTTAGATGTGTGAATGCTCTAATAATAAATTGACCAGTTTCAATTGCTTTTTGTGAGCGAAGTGTAAAAGATAGAGCAAATGCACCGGGTTCAGTGAAGACATATGGTAGAAAACGTTCTTTGTGATTTCCATGTGTTATTGAGTTTGCGATCACAGTTTGTGATCGCAAATCCTCTAACTCACTTGAATTCAACTGAAACATGAAGTCATTAGGGAAGCGAATAGCATTTCTTTTCACTGCTTGATTTAAGACCCGTACTTCAACTCCGTAGAGCTCAGCCAGATCGCGATCAAGCATTACCTTTTGTTCTCTAATAATATAAATTTGATTTGTAATTTCTAAAAGTTGATTCATAAGTTCTCCCCAGTGAGAACATATAGACCAAATTAGTATATTATAAAAGTTTTTAATATTACTTAGAAGAGGGATTTCACTTTTGAAGCTTTAAAAAACTTGTTAAAAATTCCTCCAGTGATTCATCTTTTAGTTGTTTTTGGTAATGAGTATGTATCTGTCGTCCAATAACATTCATTCCAATGAAAGCTAGTTGCTCACGCATAGCACTTAGAACATGCGTACCACCGCCACCACTATGTGTTGCAACACCAGCAATCTTATCATTAAAAAGCTCACGCCAA